>CAZLUL010000100.1:0-14576 GCA_964562635.1 uncultured Fibrobacteraceae bacterium
CCTTTCTGAGCCCAAGCCGATGACGAGACCCATGACTGCAACGACCCTCAGCCTTCGTGAAGCCCGGCGCCTGGCCCTGCATTGCAGCGGTTTGTTGGGCAACAGCCAGTGGCCACGGGTCGTTAAGCGCCGCGATCAGGCGGCGGAAGCTGCTGCGGCCGTGGCCCGCCTGGGCTATCTCCAGCTCGATACCATTCCCATATCCGGTGCCCGCAGTCATGGCCTGGTCTTGGCCAGCCGCCTGCCGGGATACCGCACCGGTGATGCTGAAAGCCTGCTCGGCAGTTCCGAAAACCTCTTCGAATACTGGGGCCACGAAGTTTCGTGGTTGCCCCTGGCGCTGTACGGCGCGATGGAATTCCGCCGTCAGAATTTCCGGCAGGACAATTGGTGGCAGGATATCGCCAAGAATCATCCGGAGTGGATCACCGAGGTGCTGCGCCGCATCGAAGCTGAAGGTCCGCTCAGCAGTCGCGACTTCGCGAGCGACATATCCGATGGCACCTGGTACGGCCGGCCGCCCCGTCGGGTGCTGGCTGCGCTGTGGTCCTCGGGAGAATTGGCGGTGCGCGACCGCGTCGGATTCGAACGTCATTTTGACCTGACCGAACGGGTCATACCGAAGTCGGCGCCCAAGGCCATGCCCGAGGCCGAAGGAGTGGCTCTGCTTCTGGAAACAGCCGCAGCCCTGCACGGCTGGGCGGCACCCAATACCCTGTGCGAAACGTTTCGTTTGCGCCGCAATCGGCATGCGGTGACCGAGGCCTTCGATCTATTGCGGGAATCGGGCCGCCTGTTGGCTTGCGATCTGGTGGTCAAGGGGCAGCAACCCACGGCCGGATATGTGCGGCCCGCAGACCTCGAAAAAGCCGAATCGCTGACCGGAGCCCGGGGGCCCCGTGGTGTTTTGCTTTCTCCGTTCGACCCGCTGGTCTGGGACCGCAAACGGGCGCCGCTGTTGTTCGGTTTCGATTCAATAATGGAGTTTTTCAAACCGGCCGCCCAAAGGCAGTATGGCTACTATTGCCTGCCAGTGCTGGCGGGCGAATATCTCGTCAGCCGGGTGGACCTGCGGGCCAACCGCAAGGCTGGCACCATCGAACTGTTGTCGCGCCACGATGTGCCCAAACAGACCAAACGAGCGGCGCGAGCGGTGCCGGTGGCTTTGGCCCGGCATGCGCAAGCCGTGGGGCTGGAAATGGTCTGACGGAGTGTTTTGCCACGCGGCCTCTTGATGTGCTAGTATGCTCTCGAATACGGCAAACAGGGCAGCGCTCACCGAATGCCCGCTAATGACGTTTCCTTCCCTGGAGTCCCCATGAAAAACGCGCTGTTGGTCACGTGTGCCTTGATGTTGTCACTGCTGCTGGTTGGCCCCGCAGCGGCCGGAACCCTCAATACAGGTGTCGTGCCCATCGCCCTGGAAGAGCTCTTCCCCGGCGCCACTTTCGATCCGGCCATACCGACCCAACTTGAGGTGACCGGAGTGGCCCCAGGGCAGCGTCCCCTGCGGCCGGATGAGGTGCTACGCTACTACACCGCCCTGGCCGGCGCTTCGCCTCGCGCCCAACTCATGCCGTTCGGCCAAACCTACGAAAACCGTCCTTTGGTCGCCTTGGCCGTCTCCGATGAAGCAACCATCGCTGATCTCGCGGGCTTCAGGAAACGCCACACCGCTCTGCTGGATCCGCGCACCGGCGACCTGCCCGAGGCGGCTGACCTGCAGGACACCAAAGCGGTGGCCTGGATGGCCTATGGCATCCATGGCGATGAACTGAGCAGCACCGATGCGGCAGTGGCTCTGGCCTATTGGCTGGTGGCCGGCACCGATGATAAGTCGATCCAACTGCGCGCTAAACTCCTGGTCCTGATCGACCCCTGCGAAAACCCGGACGGCCGCACGCGCTACCTGGCCCAGACCACCAGCTTTGCCCACCGCACAGCCAATCCCGACCAGGATGATTTGTCCCACCGCGCGGTCTGGCCCTGGGGCCGGGGCAATCACTACCTTTTTGACATGAACCGCGACTGGTTCATGATGCTATTGCCCGAAAGCGTGCGCTCGCGCGAAATCTCGGGCTGGGTGCCCCAGATGCTCGTCGATTGCCACGAGATGGGTGCCAACTCGAGCTACCTGTTCCCGCCGCCCCGTCATCCGTTCAACCCGCACCTGCCGCCCAATACCGGCAAGTGGGAAGTGCCCGTGGCCGAAGACCAGGCCCGAGCCCTGGACGGACGGGGCTATCCTTATTTTTCGGGCGAATGGAACGAAGAGTTTTTCCCGGGCTACGGCTCGTCGTGGGCTTCCTACCATGGTGCCATCGGCATCCTGTACGAGATGTCCCGCACCTCGGGCACGCTGGTCCGCAAACGCAATGGCACCGTGCGCACCTTTGCCCAGGCCGTCGATCATCAGGTCACCTCGTCGGTGGCCAACCTGACGACCCTGGCGGACAATTCGGCCCAGATTCTGACTGACCAGATTAACAGCCGCGACCTGGCGGTGCGCAGAGGGCAGAAAGACAAAGTGGGGGCGTGGGTCTTCCCGCCGGACGCCCGTCACCCTGGCCGCCTGAGCCAGTTTGCCGGTCGCCTGGCCGGGCAAGGCATCGAAGTTCAGGTCCTGACCGCGCCGGTGTCCAGCGGCGGCAAGTGGACCGACGCCCGCACCGGCGAGAGCCAAAAAATGGATCTGCGCCCAGGCACTTTGCTGGTGTCCCTGGACCAACCCTCGGGCTACCTGGCCCGCGTACTGCTGGATCCCCATGTGCCCATGAGCAACGGCTTCTTCCGCGAAGAACGCGAGTTCATGGAGAAGGGCAAGGGCAGTCGCCTGTACGATACGACAGCCTGGTCGCTGCCACTGCTGCGGGGCGTGCCGGCCTATTGGAGTGGCCAAAAACCGAAGGGCCAGTGGACGGCCTGGACACCGGAAGCAAAGTCTGACGCGGCACCCATGGATTTGGCGGGCGCCAACTACATCATCCTCGACGGAGATCCGGATTCGACCCCAGCGGTTCTGGCCGCCCTGTTGCAGCAGGGCGTCAAGGTGCGCGTCGCCGAAAAGCCCTTCGGCCTGGCGGGACGCGATTTCAACCGCGGTGCTCTGGTCCTGCAAAAAGAGGGCAACCTCGATAATCTGGCGGCCATTGCCGCCGAAGTTGCCGCAAATCACGGTGTCACGCCCTTCCCGGTGGGCACGGCACGGGCCGAGCGGGGTGCCGATCTCGGCGGCAGCCACTTCGACGTATTGGTCGCCCCGAGAGTTGGCGTGCTGACCGGCATGCCGGTTTCGCCGTCGGACTACGGCTTTGTCTGGCACTTGTTGGACGAAGAACTGGGCCTGCGTTTCAGTGCCCTGGATGTGGGCTCGTTTGGCCGGGCGGATCTGTCGCGCTACAACGTGCTGATCCTTCCGCCAGTGATGGGTGGCACGGGCATGTACCGCCAGATCCTGGGCGAAGGTGGACTCAAACGGCTGCGCGAGTGGATCGAAGCCGGGGGCACAGCCATCGGGTTGGCCGGCGGCGCGCGTCTGCTGGCCGATAAGGAAGTGGCGTTGACTTCCGCGCGGTTCCGCAATCAGGTGGTCGAAGAATATCCTTCGCCGGTGTGGAGTATTGCTGCCGAATCGGCCGTGGCCTCGGGCCGTCCGGCGGCCGTGGGCATGAGTGTGCCCAAAGCGAAGGGCAAGGATGCCGACAAGGGTGCCCCGGATGCGCCAACCAGGGCCGAGGCCAACTACGATGTGGCGCCGATCCTGGGCGCGGGCGCGCTGCCTTTCGCTGCGGGCTTCGAACAGGGCACAAGTCTCGCCAACGATCCGGTGCACATGGACGACTGGCTGAAGACCGTCTTGCCGCCGGGCCAGAAGGGTCCCGAAGAAGCCGACCGTGCCCGGGCCGACGCCCGCTTGCGCCGGATGATGCCCCAGGGCGCGTTGCTGCGGGCCCACCTGGACGAAGAGTTCTGGCTCAACTATGGCCTGCCCGGCGAGATCACCATCCTGTTCGGAGGCCGTGATCCGCTCATCGCCGCTCCGCCCGTAGCTGTGGCCGCCCGCTTTGCCGACCGCGACGAACTGCACCTCGGGGGCTTGTTGTGGCCCGAAGCGGCCGCGCGCCTGGCCAGCACCGCCTTTGCCACCCGTGAGAGCGTGGGGCGCGGTCAGGTGATCCTCTTCGCCGATCATCCGGGCTACCGCCGTTGGCCGGTGGAGACCGAACGATTGCTGAAGAACGCCATCCTGTTGGGGCCGGGCCTGGGCACCCGTTGGTCCTCGCCTTGGTAGAGGTTGGAACAGCGCTTATATTGCAGGTGTGGATTGCTGGCAGAACGAACCTATTCGCTGGAGTAGTGCATGAATTTCGAGCTTACCGAAAACCAGACAATGTTCCAGGAAATGGTGCGCGATTTTGCCAGTCAGGAAATTGAACCGCTGGCCCACCAGATGGACGTCGAAGGGGACATGCCCGAAGACCTGATCGACAAAATGCGCCAGAATGGATTTTTCGGCCTGACGTTCCCCGAGCAGTACGGCGGACTGGGTGTTGATACCCTCACCTACGGCGTGGTGATCGAGCAGCTGAGCAAGGCCAGCGCGGGCGTGAGCGTGATGCTCACGGTGCACAACAGTGTGGGCTCGTATCCGGTGGCGCTGTTTGGCAAAGAAGAAGTGAAGCAGAAATTTCTGCCCCGCATGGCCGCTGGTGAAATCGCCGCTTTCTGCGTGACTGAGCCGGGGGCCGGCAGTGATGCGGCCTCGCTGGTGACGACCGCCACCAAAGACGGCGACTCCTACCTGCTCAATGGCAGCAAAAGTTTCGTGACCAATGGGTCCCGGGCCGCGTTCTATGTCGTGGTGGCCCGCACTCCGGGCAGCACCGGCCACAAGGATACTCACGCCTTCATCGTCGAGCGCAATACGCCGGGCCTGTCGGTGGCCAAGAAGGAAGACAAGATGGGCCTGCGGGCCAGCGACACCGTATCGATCGATTTTGAGGATGTGCGGGTGCCGGCCGATCATTTGCTGGGCGCTGAGGGCGAAGGCCTGCGAGTCGCCCTGACGGCTCTGGACGCCGGCCGCATTGGCATCGCGTTCCAGGCCCTGGGCATCGGCCAGGCCTGCCTGGAAGAATCCATCAAGTACGCCAAGGTGCGGGAACAATTCGGCAAGCCCATCTCGGCCCAACCCACGATCCGCAACATGATCGCCGACATGGGCACCAGCCTGGAGGCGGCGCGCATGCTCAGCTACCACGCCTGCTGGCTGAAAGACAATGACCGCCCCTTCACCAAGGAAGCGGCCATGGCCAAAGTCACCGCCACGGAGGCGGCCGGGAAAGCGGCCGACACGGCGGTGCAGATTCACGGTGGTTATGGTTTCTGCAAGGAATACGCGGTCGAACGCTATTATCGCGATGTGCGGGTGACGCGCATCTACGAAGGCACGAGTGAGATCCAGAGATTGGTGATCGCCCGGAAACTGCTGGCGGAATATTAGCCCGAATTATTCATGAACAACCTTTCGGTCCTTCATGAATAATCCGGGCTAGCGGGAAATCAAAAGAGGTAGCGCCGCACCAACCAGGCCCAGTTGAGGGCCAACAAAAGGATCGCCAACCATCTGGCGGTCCTTTTTTCGGTGGCGGTCAACTGCAGACTGCGGCGCCAGGACGGGACCACTGTGGCGGCGGTGGCATAGATGGCCAGCAAGACATAGAGGCCACCGAGGATGACCAACAGGGGGTTGGCCGCGACAGCTGCCAACCAGTGGCGTCCAACGAGGTGAGTGGCCGCCAGGGTGCCGCCACAAGTCGGGCAGGGAAAGCCGGTGCCTTCGCGCAAAGGGCAGTAGGCGAGACCAAGCACGAATTCCGGTGCCATCCTCACCAGGATCAAGGCACCGATCAGCAGGGGGAAAAAGGCAAACAGGAGGAGGCGCGCAACAGGAGAGTTTTCGGGCCCGATTTTCACGGCGAAACTCAGTTCATTCCCAGAGCGAATGCCATGATACTGGCCCCAATCATTGAGGCGCAGACCGTCGAGACGACCAGCACAGCGACAACCGCCCGCCAAGGTTCGGTTTCATGAATACTGTAGAGGCCGATGATTGTGACCACAATGGCCCAGATCAAACCGATGAAGCCACCACAGGCGGGAACCAGGGCCAGGATGCCAGCGGCTTCTCCATAGGCCGCGACCCGGAAAGTGGCTTCGAAACCGAGTCGGTTGCCGCCCACGAGCATCAAAACGCCATGCAGCAAGCCGGCTTTGATCAGGACACTGATTGCCGTCGAAAAGGGACTCGATACGAAGAAGCCAAAAGCGACCATGGGGCCCTGGACAACTTCTTCAAAACTGTCGGCCACCAACATCTGCAGGGAACTGCCGGCCAGGGCCCACATCCAAGCAAGAAACGAAGCCAAGACACCCAGCAGTACCGCAAAATACAACGGCTGCAGCAGGCCAACCTGGCTGGGCATGCGGTGGAAGAATTGGCGGGGGGCGAGCAAGACATCCTTGATCGTCAGGTACAGGCCGTTGAGAAAGCCAAACCGCTCGCGGCGTTCCCAGGGGGGCAGCAACAGCCCTTCGGTGCCGCCGGTCCCAAAACCATCATCATAGGAGGGGCCAGGATCCTGATGCGGATTGTCGTTGCCGGTATGGGGAGTCATTGAGCCGCTGTCTCCGATTGCCATTCAGGGGGCGAAGTTGCTTCTGGGCTGTTCTTCTGGGCTGTTCTTCTGGGCTACTCTTCTGGGCTACTCTTCTGGACTATCTAGTGGGCCAACTACGCAGCTGCGGCCCAAAACGTTGCATGGAATCCGGCTACTGCCGCCGGCAGAATGCCACAATTCCCATTTTCAGACAAGATCAGTTGAGAATATCGGACTCTCCCTCGGATTTCGCCACAAACACCGCTCCACAACTGTCACTCCAAACATTGACCGCGGTGCGGCACATGTCCAGGATCGGATCAATCGCCAAAATGAGGGCCAAGCCTTCGAGGGGCAGGCCCACCGCTTCGAGAATCACCGAAATCATCACCAAACCGGCGGCCGGGATGCCAGCGGCCCCGATGCTCGCCAGCAGGGCGGTAAAGACGATAAGCAACTGGGCGCCAAAGCCCAATTCGACGCCGTAGGCCTGGGCGATGAACATCGCCGCGACGCACTCGTACAGGGCGGTGCCGTCCATGTTGATCGTCGCGCCGAGGGGCAAGACGAAGCTGGTGACGCGATTGCTCACCCCGGCGTTCTTCTCGATGGTATTCATCGTCAGCGGCAGGGTGGCTGACGAACTGCGGGTCGAAAACGCGGTCAGCAATACCGGCGCCATGATCCGGGCGTGGCGCAGGGGCGAAACCCGACCCCCAAATTTCAGCAGCAAGGGCAGGACGATCGCCGCGTGCAGGAACAGGGCGCCCAGCACCGTCAGTCCGTAGCGGGCCAAGGGGGCAAAGGCGGCAAAACCGCTGCTAGCCGTGGTCTTGGCCATCAGGCCAAAAATGCCGATGGGCGCCGTGGCGATCACCCAACCGGTGATTTTCATCATGGCACTGAAGAGGCTTTCCCAGAATCCCAGTTGGGCGTCCTTCTGCTTGTCTGGCAGCCCGGTGATGGCGATGCCCAGCAAGAGGCAGAAAAATATCAGCGGCAGCATCTGGCCTTCGGCCGCCGCGGCCACCGGATTGGACGGAATCATTCGCTGGAGAATCATGACGATGTCGCCGGCACTGCGGCCTTCCAGCTTGGCGGCCAGTTCGGGCGGAGCTTCGCTCAGTCCCATGCTCTGGCCAACGGGCACGCCGTTGTTTAGTCCCGGTTGCACCAGGTTAACCAGCAACAACCCCATCAGGATGGCCAGCAGGCTGGTGGTGATGTACCAACCGAAGGTCTTGCCGAACATCCGACCCAGGCCGCGACTGGCGCCGACCCCGGCCACACCCGAGATGATCGAGCCGGCGAGCAGGGGCACGATGACCATTTTCAGGGCGCGCAGAAAGGTGGTGCCCAGGAAGTCAAACACCGCATAGGGGTGGATGCCGCCCGGCAAACGCGTGCCTTCGGGCCAAATCATTCCGGCACCGACACCAACGGCGAGGGCCGCGAGGATTTGCCAATGGAGGTTGGTCTTTTTCACGGGCAACGCACTCGCTTTCCCAAGGGTAGGCAACAAAAGAGGCCCGCTGGCTTCGCGCCCGAACCTCGCCTGCAGTCTAGACTGCCCAGGCTGGGGACTCAAGCAGCATCCCGAGCAACTTCCGACCGCAAAAGACATGGCTATCCCGCCCGAAAGTGCTAATATGTTCCGGTTTCACGGACAGAACATCACTGGTTCATGGATAAAACATCACTGGGGCGCCAATGTCTCCTCCTGGGTCTTGCCCCGGCGGGACTGCTTGTGTCCCGCCCCTTCCCGGAGGATATCATCTATGCGATGGACAGTCGTCAAGACGGGCGCGGCCGAAACGGCCGGCGATCTGCTGGTTTTTCCCGTTTTTCAGCATAAAAACAAGGCGGATCTCAGCCCCATCACCTCGCTGACCGGTGGGCACGGACCTGACCTGGGCGCCATTATCAAAAGCGGTGGCTTCAAGGGTGCCGAAGGCAGCCTGTTGCCGGTCTACTGCGGTGGCGTCAAGGCGGGCTGGACCCTGTTGGTGGGCCTGGGCAAATCCGAGGATGTGGGCCTCGAGACCATCCGCAAAGCGGCGGCCCATGTCGCCAAACAGGCGCGCAAAATGGACGCTGCCCAAGTTCTGGTGGCGGTGCCGGCGACCGGGGCGGTGGTTTTCGACGACGAAAGCTTTGCCCGCTGCTGGGTCGAAGGCGCCGAGATGGCCCTGTCGCCCATTGGCGCGATGAAGACCGGCCAGTCCAAAGCCAAATCGGTGCCTTCGGCGTGGAAACTGCTGGCCGCCGCCGACCGCGCCGTCGCCATGCGCCGCGGCGTCAAGGAGGCCGAGGCCTTCGCCGCCGGTTGCCTGTTTGCCCGCGAGCTGGTCAACGCGCCGCCCAATGTTTTGACGCCCGTCGCCTTGGCTGACCGCGCCAAGGCCATGGCCAAAACCGAGGGCCTGACCTGCAAGATTCTCAATGTGCCGCAGATGAAAAAAATGAACATGGGTGGAATTTTGGGCGTGGGGCAGGGCAGTCGGCAGGAGCCGCGCCTGATCAGCGTCCACTACAAGGCGCCCGGCGCCAAAGGCAAAAAGGCTCCTTCGGTGGCTCTGGTGGGCAAGGGCATCACCTTTGATACCGGCGGTATCAGTCTCAAGCCCGGGGCCAACATGGACCACATGAAGTCGGACATGGGCGGCTCGGCTGCAGTGCTGGGCGCGGTCCTGATTGCGGCTCGCCTGAAACTGCCGGTGAACATCCACGTGGTGGTGCCGGCGGCCGAAAATATGCCCGATGGACTGGCCATCAAGCCGGCCGATGTTTTGACCATGGCCAACGGCAAGACGGTTGAAGTGCTCAATACCGACGCCGAAGGCCGCCTGGTCCTGGCCGATGGCCTGTGGTATGCGGGCCGGGAAAAGCCCGACCACATCATCGACGCGGCAACTCTGACGGGCGCCTGCGTGGTGGCCCTCGGCACGTATTTTGCCGGGGTGATGGGCAACAGCGCCGAGCTGATCGACACCCTGCGTCAGGCCGGTGGCGAGACCCACGAACGGGTTTGGCCGCTGCCGCTGGTGGACGAGTTCAAGGACGAGGTCAAGGGCACCTGGAGTGACCTGAAGAACCTCGGCAATGGCCGTGAGGCCGGCGCCGAGACTGCAGCGGCATTCCTGTCGGCCTTTGTGGACGAGGACACTTCCTGGGCCCACGTCGATATCGCTGGCCCGTCTTTCACGACGTCGTCCCAGCCCACCTGCCCCAAGGGCGGGACGGGTTTTGGTGCGCGCCTGATTGCCCGCACCCTGCAGATCCTTGTCTCCTGACAAGGCCCTCAGTCCGGACACCGCTGCCCTGGAGACGGGGCAGCGGTTGTCGTCTCTGAATCGGCGCCAACTGGCCGGGACCATCGCCACCATGGCGACTCCGGTGGTGCTTGGCCAACTCTCCCAAACCCTGATGGGCCTGGTGGACACCTTGATGGTCGGCCGCCTCGGCGAAGAGGCCCTCGCTTCGGTGGCCGTGGCGACGCTGCTGTTTTCGGCTTTGGCCATGTCCATCAAAGCCATCGACGTGGCGGCCCAGACCTTCACCGCCCGCCGGGTGGGCGAAGGTCGCGACGAAGAAGTCGGCGCCGTGCTGACCACCGCCCTGACGGTGTGCCTGAGTGTTGGCGCGGTGCTGATGCTGGTGGGTTTGATCTGGCCCGAGATGCTGATGCGCCTGGTCACGCGTGACCCCGAGGTGCGGGAATTGGGCCGGCAATATTTGGTGTTCCGCTACGCTGGCATGCTGCCCCTGTTGTTCTTTTTTCAGGCCAAGGGTGTCTTTGATGGCATTGGCTGGACGCGCATCGGCATGGGCGTGGGCATCGGTATGAATCTGGCTAACGTGGGGCTCAATTGGGTCTTTATTTTTGGCAAAATGGGCGCGCCTGTCCTGGGTGTCGGTGGGGCGGCGTTGGCCAGCACCATCAGCGCCGGACTGGCCGCCGTGGTGATCGCGGGCTTCCTGCTCTACGGCCCGACCAGGAGACGCTTTCGCCTGGTTTGCCGCACCAATTTTCAGCTCAGTTTGATTGCGCCGTTTCTGAAAATCGCCTGGCCGCCGGCGGTGCAGACCCTGGGCATCGTCATTGCCCTGATCATCTTCAACTATTTTCTGGGGCTGGTCAGCACCCTGGCGGTGGCCACCGGCAACGTCGTTTTGCGCATCGCCTCACTCAGCTTCATGCCGGGTGTGGGTGTGGGCGCGGCGGTGCAAACGCTGGTGGGCCAGAGCCTCGGTCGCTCCGACCCGGTGGGAGCCCGTCGGGCGGCCTATGGTGGCGTGGGGTTGTCGATCATTTTTATGGGCCTTTTTGGTGTCTTTTTTCTGGCCACACCGGCCTTTTTTCTGCGCCTGTTCAGCAACAGCACCAACCTGATCAGCGAAGGGGTGCCGATCCTGCGGCTGATGGGGCTGGTGCAGGTGATCGATGCGGTGGGGCTGACTTTGTCTGGCGCCTTGCGTGGCGCGGGCCTGACCCGCGAAGTGATGCTCGTGGATGTCATCACGGGGTTCGTGCTTTTGCCGCCCCTGACTTATCTTTTTGCCATCGTGATGGAAGGCGGCCTGATGGGCGCCTGGCTGGCTCTTTTGACCTGGTTCACGCTGTACGCCGTGGGCATGACCTGGCTGTTCCTGAGGAACAAATGGGAGGAGGTGCGGATTTGAACGACATTTTTGAGACGGATGACTTTGCGGCTACTCCCGAGCGCAAAGTGCTGACGGTCCGGCAGTTGAACGAAGACATCTCCAGCGCCATCACCCGGGCCTTTCCCCGCAGCGTCTGGGTGCGCGGCGAAGTGCAACGGTTGCCCCAGGATGCGGCCCGGCGCACCCATGTCTATTTCGAATTGCACGAAACCGGGGGCAGCGGCGCGGCCGAATACCAGATGTCGGCCTCGCTGATGGGCTGGGACCGCCAGCGCTTCGGCCTCGGCCGTTACCTCGACGGCACCGATCCCGATTTCCAGATCGCCAACCAGATCGAAGTTTGCCTGGAGTGCAAAGTCGATTTCTACGCCAAGTTCGGCAAGATGAGCCTCAAGGTCATCGGGGTGGACAAGAACTTTGCCCTCGGTCGCCTGGAGGCCCGCCGGCGGCAGACCCTGGCCTATCTCGAAGCCAACGACTTGCTCAATTTGAATCGGCAGGTGCCGTTGCCCGAGCTGCCATTGCGGGTGGGGCTGATCACTTCGCCGGGCAGCGCGGCCGAGCAGGATTTTCGCACCGGTCTGGCCGCCAGTGGCTGGGCTTTTGCCGTCAATATGATTGGCGCCAGGATGCAGGGTGAGCAACTGCAGGCCGAAGTGATGAGGGCCCTCGACAAACAGGTGGCCGCCAACGTCGACGTCATCGTGATTACCCGTGGCGGCGGTTCGCGGGCCGATCTCAGCTGGTTTGACCAACAGGGGCTCGCGGTGGCCATCGCCCGCTGCCCCCTGCCGGTGATCACGGCCATTGGGCATGACATTGATCGCTCGATTGCCGACCTGGTGGCCCATGACAGCTGCAAGACGCCCACGGCAGCGGCGGAATATCTGGTGGATGTGGTCAACCGGGTGGCGACTCGCCTGGAGGAGGCCACCGAGCGCTTGAAACTGCGTTTGGCTGAGATCCTGAACGAGGCCGGAGAAAGAGTGGCGGTGGAAGACCGCCTGGCCCGCGCCGCCACCGGGGCGGTGCTGCGGGCGCGGCTACGTTATCAGCAAGCCGCCGGACGCCTGCAGCATCTGGTCAGTCGCAGCCTGGCGGGACGATACCAGCGCTTGGCCGACTTGCAGGCGCGGCTGGGCAACGCCACGATCGGGCACCTGGCCCATGGCGACAGCCGCCTGGAACGGCTCGCCCAAAAGATCGAAAGCCAGGCCGATAGTCTTCTGAATGGCGCTCGGCATGGACTCCTGGTCCAGCAGGGGCGCTTGACCAGGGAGGCCCTGCGGCCCCTGGAGCCTTGGGCTCGTCGCCTGTCGGGGTACGAAACACAGACCCGCTTGCTGGACCCAAAGCGTCTGCTGCAAAGAGGTTATACGATTACGATGGGGGCTGATGGCAAAGCCGTGCAGCAGGCGGCCGAGTTGGCGCCCGGTGACAAGATGACAACCGTCTTTGTGGACGGGCGGATCCAGAGTATTGTCCAACCTGGTGCCGATGCCGGCACTGACTCCCTTGGAAAGGCGCAAAAACGTGGTGGAAAAAAAGGCAAAGCCGACGCCGGCCAAAAAACTCTCTTTCGGTGAGGCTGTCAGTGAGGTCGAAGACATTTTGGCCGGGCTCGAACGCGAAAACGTGGACATCGACAACCTCGGCGACGAAGTCAAACGGGCGGTCGAACTGATCCAGGTCTGCCGGGAAAAACTGGAAAAGACCGACGCCGAAGTGCGCGGCCTGGTGGCCGGATTGCAATCCGAAGCCAAGCCGGACGAGGACAAAGAAGGCGAAAAAAGCGAGGATTTGCCGTTTTGAGTGACGCCCTGATCCAGGTCCGCGGCCTGACCCGCGATTACCGCCTGACCAAGAAGCGCGAAGGTGTGACCGGTGGATTGGTCGATCTGGTCCGTCCCCGGCGTGAGATCCTGCGCGCCGTCAACGATGTCAGCTTCGAGATTCCGGCCGGTGAAATGGTGGGTTACATCGGAGCCAACGGCGCGGGCAAAAGTACGACCCTGAAAATGCTCACCGGCATTCTCACGCCCACCAGTGGTGAGGTGACCGTTGGCGGCCTGGTGCCGTGGAAGCAACGTCTGCAATACACCCGCCACATCGGAGCGGTTTTCGGCCAGCGCACCCAGCTGTGGTGGGACCTGGCCGTGGTCGAATCGTTCCGCCTGCTGCAGAAAATCTACGAAGTCGAAGAAGACGTCTACAAAAAGCAGATGGCCACCTTCCACGAATTGCTCGACATCGGCGATTTCCTGCACCAACCGGTGCGCAAGCTGAGCCTCGGCCAACGCATGCGCTGCGATCTGGCCGCAGCCCTGTTGCACAGTCCCCGCGTTTTGTTCCTGGACGAACCGACCATCGGCCTGGACGTGGTGGCCAAGGAAAACGTGCGCGAATTTCTGCGCGAAATCCGCGACCGCGACAAGGTGACGATCATCCTGACGACCCACGACCTGGCGGACATTGAACAATTGTGCAAGCGGGTGATCATCATCGACAAGGGGCAGGTGCATTTTGACGGCGACCTGGAAGACCTGCGCGTGCGCGTGGGGCAGAAGGTGCGCCTGACGGTCGACCTGCGCGAAAGTTTGAGCAGCTCACTGTTGACCGAGACCACCGGCGAATTGCCCGTGCGTTGGGAAACGGCCGAGGGAACCCGGCATCACGCCGAGTTCAATCGCTCCGAGGTGGCCGGCGGCGAGGTCATCAAACGCCTGGTCAACGGGGCGCACGTCAAGGATCTGCACATGGCCGAGCAGCCCATCGAAGAAGTGGTCCGCGATATTTACCGTCAGCAGCGGGAGCCAGGCGCATGAGCGAATTGGCCGCCAATCTGCTGGTTCCCTGGCGCCGCACCGCATCGGCTTCGGTCGGCCTGTATTTCTATTTCATCCGGCTGGCGTTCCTGAAATTCCTGGCCTACCGCATGCGTTATTACACCGGCGTGGTCAGCTACACGGTTTTTGTCACTGGGCACTACTATGTCTACAGCGCCCTGTTTGCCAGCGCGGTTGCCGAAAGCGCCACGGGCAAGATTGGCGGCCTGTCGCTGTCCGAGATGATCACCTATGTGGCTATCAGCTGGATCGGGCGCAGCTTCTACTTCAATGGCATCGCTCGTGACCTGGCCCGCATGGTGCAGGAGGGCGAGATCGCCGTCATGCTCATCAAACCCTTCCATGTGCAGTCCGTGATGATGTTCGAGGCCATTGGCGAATCGGCTTTCCGCCTGCTCATGTTCAC
>CAZLUL010000101.1:0-14333 GCA_964562635.1 uncultured Fibrobacteraceae bacterium
CTAAGATTTGAAGAGACTGAGTAGTCTCGCACTCAATGGGAAATGCCCCTCACCTGATAAGGTGGGGGGCGGTTCCTTAAATGGGGCGTACAAGCTGGGGACACGAAAAGGAAAACCATGCTGCCGCTGAAGTTGAGTGAAATCGCAAAATTGGTGGGGGGAACGCTGGTTGGTCAAGCGGATCCCGAGATCAGCGGCGTGGCTGGACTGGCGGAAGCCGGGGCCAGTGATCTCAGTTTTTTGGCGGAAACAAAACGACCAGTTGTAGCGGCCGAGAGCGGCGCCGGTGGCCTGCTCGTTGGGCTGCAAGTCGTGGTGGACAAACCCTGCATTCAGGTGGAAGATCCCTACCGGGCCTTCGCCTTGGTGTTGGCGGGCCAACAGATCGCCGCGGACCGGGCCTTTCCGCCCGGAGTGCACAGCACGGCCGTGATTGATCCTGCGGCAGACGTGAGCCGGGCAACGGCAGTCGGAGCCTACTGTGTAGTGGGGGCCGGCAGTGTGCTGGGTACAGGTACGAGATTGGGCTCACACGTCAGCATCGGTTGTGATGTGACAGTGGGGGCTGATTGCGTGATCCATCCGCAGGCTGTTCTGCGGGAAGGATGCCGGCTGGGTGATCGCGTCATTGTGCATGCCTGCGTGGTATTGGGCAGTGACGGGTTCGGATATCTGCCGGGCCCCACAGGTATGCAGAAGGTTCCCCAGGTGGGAATCGTCGCGGTGGGTGATGACGTCGAGTTTGGGGCCGGAGTCACTGTTGATCGGGCCACGACTGGCCGCACGGTCATCGGCTCAGGCAGCAAGATCGACAACCAGGTGCAGATTGCCCACAATGTTCAGGTGGGACAGCACTGCGCCCTGAGTGCCCAGGTGGGCATCGCGGGCAGTTGTGTGATTGCCGACGGCGTGATCTTCGGGGGCCAGGTCGGCGTGGGAGACCACATCACCATTGGCGCCGGGACCAAGCTGGGCGGCCAGTCCGGCGTAACGAATGACCTGCCGGCCGGCAGCCGGGTTTTTGGCACGCCGGCGCAGGACGCCAAAGAATCCTTCCGAACCACCGCCGCGACCCGGCGGCTGCCTCAATTGCAGGCGACGGTTCGTGAACTGAAACAGACAATTGCCCAGCTGGAAGGCCGGCTGGCGGCCGTTGAGGACACTCAGTCTTGAACGAGCCTCAATAAAGAAGACAACGATCAGGAGATCCGACAGGTGCTCTGGCTTCAGAAAACCATCAAGAACGAAGTGACCGTCGAAGGCATCGGGTTGCACTCCGGTGCCAAGGCGCGCATGACCTTCAAGCCGGCCCCGATCAATACCGGGCTGATCTTCGTCGTGCCAGGCCCCGAGGGTGAGGTCGAGATTCCGGCGCTGGTCGAAAACGTGACCGGTGAGCATGACCTGGTCCGGGCCACCACCTTGGCCAAGGACGGCATGACGATCCACACGGTGGAGCATGTGCTGGCAGCTTTTGCGGGCATGGGCGTGACCAACTGTTACATCTGGCTCGAAGGCGGAGAACCGCCGGTAGCGGCGTGTGGCAGCTCCCTGGGCTATGTCGAATTGATCGAAGAGGCTGTCATCAAGCCCCAGGGAATCCCGGCGCTGTACTACAAGATCAACCGCCCGGTGAGCCTGCGTAACGGTGACGTGGAGATCACCGCCGAACCGGCTGATTCTTTCCGCATCTCGTTCACCGTCGAATACGACGATCCGATCATCGGCGTGCAGGAGGCCACCTTCGAGGTGCGGCCCTGGGTTTTCCGGGAAGAGATTGCCCCCGCGCGCACTTTTGCGCTGATGCGGGATGTGGCCAAGCTGCAGGAGATGGGCCTGGTCAAGGGCGGTTCGTTCGAAAACGCGCTGGTCTTCGACAATGGCGAGTTGGCCGGCGGTCAAAAATTGCGCTTTGCCGACGAATGCGTGCGCCACAAGATACTTGACCTGATCGGCGATCTGGCCTTGCTGGGCATGCCCATCCAGGGCCATATCAAGGCGCGTTTTTCCGGCCACGCCAGCAATGTCGAATTCACGAAATTGTTGGCCAAGACCGAGCGCCGCATGCCGCGGATTTATCCGCCGCGCAATCCGGAGCACTGGGACATCGCTTCGATAATGGAGATCATGCCCCACCGCTACCCGTTCCTGCTGGTGGATCGGATTACGTCCATCGAACCGGGGGTGCGGGTCACTGGCATCAAGAACGTGACCATCAATGAGCCATTCTTCCAGGGACATTTCCCTGGGCATCCCATCATGCCGGCGGTATTGATCACCGAGGCGATGGCGCAGGTCGGAGGCGTGCTGTTGTTGACGGCGGCCGAAGATCCGCGGGGCAAACTGGTATATTTCAGCGGCATTGACAATGCCCGTTTCCGCCATCCGGTAACGCCGGGTGACCAGATTCGTTTCGAACTCGAGTTGACCAAGTTGCGAGGACCAATCTGTAAAATGCGGGGGACCGCTTGGGTAGGCGACAAGGTGGTTGCCGAAGCAGATCTCATGTCTACCGTGGTGGACAGCTAACTGCTGCCCTGAAGGAGGAGAATCTTGGATTCCATGAAAGCCAATAAGGTCACCGGGCCCCGGCCCGTAGCAGCAGCGGAAATTCATCCCACAGCGGTGGTGGATCCCGCAGCCCAACTGGGACACAACGTCAAGATCGGCCCGCACGCGGTCATTGGTCCGGAGGTCGTTGTCGGCCCGGACTGTGTCGTGGGGTCGTCGGTCCTGATCACCGGCAAGACGACAATTGGCCGCAACAACCGCTTCTTTCACGGGGCGGCCGTTGGATGCGAGCCTCAGGACAAGAAATTCCATGGTGAGTCGACTTTTGTCGAGATCGGTGACGACAACGACTTCCGGGAATACTGCACCATCCATCCGGCCACAGGTGATGGCGAGAGTACCCGCGTGGGCAACGACAACCTGCTGATGGCCTATGTCCATGTGGCGCACAACTGCCACGTGCACAGCCACACCGTGTTGGCCAATGCGGTCAACCTGGCGGGACATGTTGAAGTCGAAGACCACGCCATCGTGGGTGGCCTGACACCGGTGCACCAGTTCGTGCGCATTGGCACGTTCGCCTTTGTGGGTGGTGGCAGCCGCCTGCCGCAGGATGTGCCGCCGTTCATCAAGGTGGCGGGCAACCCCATCGAGGTGGCGGGGATCAACAGCATTGGCCTGAAGCGCAATGGCTTCAGCGATGATGAGGTCCTGAACCTGAAACGGGCCTACCGCTTGTTGTACCGGTCGGGCTTGAACGTGACCCAGGCTATGGAGCGGATCGCAGCCGAGTGCACACTTGATGCCCACAGCGAGCAGCTGATGGCTTTCATTCGCCGCTCCGACAGGGGCATTGTGAGGTAGCGTGATGTTCGCCCAGCGCTGGAGCCATAGCCTGTGATCGAATCCCTCAAGGAACCACGGGCTCCTCACATCTTCATATCCTGCGGCGAGGCCAGCGGGGATCGATACGGAGCGGCCTTGGTGGCCGCTCTGCGTTCTTTGCTGCCCGGAGTGCGGATTTCGGCGTTGGGCGGCCCCAAACTGGCGGACACCGGCGTCGAGATGGTCGCCGATTCCAGTGATGTGGCCGTCATGGGATTTGCCGAGGTTGTCGGGGCCTTGCCCGCGATACTCAAGGTCCAGCGCCGCATCTGGCAGTTCCTCGCCTCTGAATCGGTCGACATGGTCATCCCCATCGATTTTCCCGGCTTCAACGGAAAACTGGCCAGCCAAAGCCGCAAGCTGGGCTTACCCGTGTTCTGGTTGATCGCCCCGCAGGTCTGGGCCTGGGGGAGCTGGCGCACCGCCGGTTTTCGGGGCAAGGTCAATCGACTGGGCACCATCCTGCCTTTTGAAACGTCCTATTTTTCCCAGCGGAAATTTGATGTGTTCCCCATGGGGCATCCGCTGATGGAAGACTACGGCGAGAACTTTCCATTCGAAGAGGCCATGGCGCGGCGCGAGCACAGTCTTAACGACCGTGAAGGACCATTGACCATCGGGGTCCTGCCCGGCAGCCGGCGCCAGGAATTGGCCCATCTGCTGCCGGTGCTCAAGGTGACCTGCCAGGCTGTGATGGGACACCTGCCCGATCGCGATTTGCGATTTGTGGTGAGCGCCGCCCCCGGGCTCGATCCGGTGCAGATCAGTTCAGTTTTTGACGGCAAATACGAAATCTCCCAGGAGCCCCTCCCGGAGCTGATGAAGCGTCTGGATCTGGCCCTGGTGTGCAGCGGCACCGCCAGCCTGGAGGCGGCTTTGGCCGGCGTGCCTCACGAGTTGGTCTACCGCACCGGAGCCGTGAACGCTTTTATCGCCAGGCGCCTGGTGCGCACGGCGCACATCGGTCTGAGCAACCTGATACTGGACCGCCGCATGGTGCGCGAACACTTCCAGGACCAGGCCACGCCCTTACCTCTGGCGCGCAACTTGTTGCGCTGGTTGTCGCGTCCGGCCGAACGCCAGACCTTTTACGCGGATGTGCGCAGTGTCCGGGAATTGTGCGGAGAAAGTGGCGTGTGGCAGCGAACAGCGCAGGAAATCCTGAAACTGATAGTGGACGAGTCCAACGCCGACGTCACTGAGGCCCAGGCCACCGGCAACGGAGCCTGAGGTGGCGCACCAGGCCCTCAAGCTGGTCCTGGCCCCGGTGGCTTGGCGTATCATGCGCGCGACAGTGCGACTGCCTGAATTCCAACCCCTGCCGAGCGACCACAATCGCCCCCTGATATTTGCCTGCCTGCATCGGGACATCCTCATGGCCATTATGCACGTGCGGCCCATGCGGCCATCACTGCTGGTCAGCCAAAGCCCCGACGGCGATATCCTGATCCGAACCCTGGGCCGGCGCGACTACGGATTTGCCCGGGGGGCAACCGGCGAAGACGGCAAGCGGGCCTTTGTGGCCCTGCGGCGCGAGCTGGAGAATGGTCACAGCATCGGGCTGGCAGTCGATGGTCCCAAGGGGCCCTTTGGGGTGATCAACGAAGGCGTGTTGCAATTGAGCCGCCTCAGCGGCGCTCCTATCGTACCGTTGCGCGCAGAAGCGGGGCGCCGCCTGGTCTTGGGCACCTGGGACCGCACGGTGGTGCCTCATCTGTTCAGTCGGGTGCTGATGCACCGGGGTGATGACCTGGTCATTGAGCGCGAGAGTGGCGAGCTGGAGTTGGCGACTGCCCGCGAGCAGTTGGCGCAGTTTTTTGACGTGAAAGGGGGGCAGCATGAAGATTCTTGATTGGCGATCACGAGGCGAGAAGGTGGTGACCTCCCTGTGGCGCAGCCAGGCCGACAGGCCGTCCCCGGGACTGGTGGGACGAGCCTGGAATGCCGTTCACAGTCGGATTGTCGCCCAGCGCGTTGCGTCGCGTCCGGCTTCATCGGGCCGGCCCTTGATTGTCTCGGTGGGTAACCTGGCCCTCGGCGGCACCGGCAAGACGCCGGTGGTGATCGCTCTGGCTCAGTCCCTGGCGGCCAGTGGGCACACCGGAGCGGTGCTGACCCGTGGCTACCGTTCGCCTTTGGCGGGGCCGCTAGTGGTGCAAGCGGACAATGAAAAGGCGGGTGACGAGGCGCGCCTGTTGGCGCAGGTCCTCAAACCGCAGGGCTGGACCGTGGTCCAGGCCAAGGTGCGCGCGGCGGGGTTGCGCCACATTCTGGCGGCACCCAGCCCACCGGATGTGGTGCTGCTGGAAGATGGTCACCAGACGGCCGGGGTGGGCCGCGATCTGGACATCGTGATCCTGGATCACTGGGAAATCGAATCGACGCCTGAGGGATCACAAGTGGTGCCGAAAACCGGATCAGTGGTGCCCTTCGGGCCCTGGCGGGAAAGCGCCCAGGGTGCGCAGCGAGCGCAGGTCTGGTTGATCGAAACAGATGAGAAACTGCCGGACCGAGGCGCCGGCGGCAGCCAGGTGGTGACTTTTGAGCGCAGCTTTGCCTGCCGCGCGGTTCATCCGGGTGATGAATACGGTGACCTTCCGACCCGGTCCTGTCTGGTGTCGGGCATTGCCCGGCCGGAGCGTTTCGAAGCCAGCGTGCGGCAAATGATCGGTGGTGGGGCCCTGCTGGCAGTGCGCCTGACCGACCACGAACCCTACGACTTGCCGTTGGTCAACCGCATCGGGCGGGCCATGGACCAGGCCGGCTGCGAGAGCCTCGTGACCACGGCCAAGGACTGGGTCAAATTCGCGCCGTACTGGCCAGGCGACCGGCCGGCCTTTGTCATTGATCTGGGCATCAGTTGGGGGCACGGCAAGGCGCTCCCCGACGTGGTCGGAGAGCGCCTCTAGACTTTTGAAGCCAAACTTTTGCAGCCAAGCCGTATCAAGGTCGCCAAAACATGGCGGGGAGGAAGTTTCCTCACAGCCTGGTTGGTCGAACCTCTATTCGGATGCCACAACCGCGACGAATTGCACCGTGGTGCCGGCGTGCACCGCCACTTCGTGTTCGCTGCCGGACTCGTGCCCGTAGAACGTGACCTGCAGGTCAGCGATAAACGGGCTGCCGGGGAACCAGGCTTCGGACTTCATGCTCAGATTGCCAACCAGGACCGCAGCGGCCACGTCGTCGTTGACGGGAATCGAAAGGGACAGGTTACCGCGCGAAACGTTGTAGTCCGTCAAGGCGGCCGGTGCATTGTTGCCCGGGACCCACGTCAGATCATAGTGGGTGACATTGAACGTGCTGTACGGGCCGTTTTCCGGAATGATCATCGTATCATTCAGCGGACGGGCCGAGAACATGACGTTCAGGAACTCGATGGGGACAAAATCGTCGTCCGTATCGGGCGTGCCATTGGTATTGATAGCTGCCACCACGAGGGGCACGCCGGCGTTGACTAGGTCCGCTTCAGCGACCAGGCGTTGGTGCTCGTTATTGTCAGTGCTGCAGCCGGTCAGGACGAACAGGCCCAGCATAAGGGCCGCAATGAGAAACAAGACTCGGGAATTCACTTTTTCTTCCTCCCGTTGGGCCAATGGCCCAGTGGAATGTTTTTGTACCAAATCCTTAACACTTTTCGGCTGATCTCCGAGCCGCTTTAGATTAAATTGTTACCAGTGGTTACCAAGATCGGGGCCAGTTAGCCGTCCCGTTCCTCCTGCTTCCCGGTGGTGGTGCATGTTTGCTCATGTTAGCGAAGAAATCGTCCGCAGTCGGTGCCTGGTCGTCGGAACGGGCATTGCGGGGTTGCAGTTCGCCCTATTGGCCGCTGAAAACGGCACTGTTCGCATTGTCACCAAGAAGGAAAGCCGTGAAAGCAACACGAATTACGCCCAGGGTGGCATTGCGGCGGCAGTCAGCCCCCTGGACGACTTCGAATCCCATGTGAACGACACCCTGGTGGCCGGAGACGGCCTTTGTGACGAATCGACGGTGCGACGCATGGTGGAAGCCGGTCCGGACCTGATCGACCGCCTGGTCTCGTATGGGGTGCCTTTCAGCCGCCAGGAACCCGATGGGGACGGCGAATTTGAACTGGGCCGCGAGGGTGGCCACTCCCGCCGCAGGGTTCTGCATTGCAAAGACCTGACGGGACGGGAAATCGAAACCCATCTTCTGGAGGCCTGCACCGCCCATCCCAACATCAGACTATATGAGGACCATATGGGTCTGGACCTGCTCAAGGGGCGGGATCTGGAGCTGACCGGCGAGCATGCCGAACGCGTGGTGGGGTGTGTGGTGCTGGACCGGCGCACGTTGACTCGGCAGGTCTTTCTGGCCGACGCGGTGATTCTGGCGACCGGGGGCTGCGGCAAGGTCTATCGGTACACCAGCAATCCGGACATTGCCACGGGCGACGGCCTGGCCATGGCTTACCGGGCCAAGGCCGAAGTGCGCAATCTGGAGTTTGTGCAGTTTCATCCCACCTGCCTGTATCACCCTGAGGCCAAAAGCTTTCTGATCAGCGAAGCGGTGCGTGGCGAAGGCGCGGTGCTGATCAATCAGAAACAGGAACAATTCATGGCCCGCTACCACCCCATGGCGGACCTCGCGCCCCGTGATGTGGTGGCCCGCAGCATCGATCAGGAAATGAAGTTGAGCGGAGACCACTGCGCCCATCTGGATCTGCGGCACCTGGAGCGGGCCAAGGTGGAAGCGCGCTTTCCCCACCTGGTGAAAACCTGCGCCCGCTTCGGCGTGGACATGGCCGGTGAGCCGGTGCCGGTGGTGCCGGCAGCCCACTACATGTGTGGCGGGGTGACTGTCGACGGTGAGGCCCGGACTTCGTTGCCCGGTTTGTATGCCATCGGCGAGGTGGCCTGCACGGGAATCCATGGCGCCAATCGGTTGGCGAGCAACAGCCTTTTGGAAGCGGTCTATTTTGCGACGACGGCATCGGCGGCCTGCGCCCAGGAACCGGATGTTCTGGGTGGGGTCGAGCCGCGGGTTCCGTACAACGCACAAGGTACCGAAGACATGACCAATCGCAGCCACGCCATGGTGCTGGAGCACGATTGGGATCAGGTGCGCAGGGTGATGTGGGACTACGTGGGCATCGTACGGGATCGCGATCGACTGGACATCGCCCTGAGTCGGGTGCGCTCGATTCGGGCCACGGTCGAAGAAATGTACCGCGAGAGTATCATCAATCCGGATGTGGTTGAGCTGCGCAATATCGCGCTGTTGGGCGAACTGATCGTCTTGTGCGCCCGTAGCCGGGAAGAAAGCCGCGGCTTGCACTACACCACCGACTTTCCGCTGAAATCCGAGACGATTAGCGACACGGTGATCGAGCGAGGCCAGACGTTGGCCGGGGAAAGCAGCTGGGAACGGGATGCCGGGCATGACTGAGCGCCCGTGGTTTCAGGCGGCCTTTGGCGCGCACTACACCCTGCTGTACAGCCACCGCAACGAGGCCGAGGCGCAACAGTGCCTGGAGTTGTTGCCGAGGCTGGCGCCACTGACCGGCGCGCTGGACGGCGCGCTGGCCGGGCCAGTTCTGGACCTCGGCTGTGGGGACGGGCGCCACCTGCAATTGCTGGCCGCGGCCGGGGTGAATGCCGTGGGGCTGGATCTCTCATCCCACCTGTTGGCGATGGCTGCGGACCGGCTGGGCCCGAGCGGGGCGCCGTTGATCCGCGGTGATATGCGGACGCTGCCTTTTGCGGCGGCCCATTTTGATTCCGTGCTGAGTTTATTTACCGCCTTCGGGTATTTTGGACCGCCGGCGGACAACGGGGCACCGGTGGCGGAGATCGCGCGCGTATTGTGTCCGGGCGGGCATTGGTTTCTCGACTATTTTGATGGAGATCGGGTGCTGGCCGAATTGGGCGACGGTGCGGCCCGGGTGCGCCGGCGCCAGTGGGAGTGTTTGGCCATCGAAGAAATCCGGCAGTACCACCCCGACCGTCAGCAGGTGGTCAAAGATGTCCGGCTGACGGCTTTGCCCGGGCGCGAAAAAGAGGCAACGGCCGTGGGCGTGGGGAGCGAAGGCTTGGCCTACGCCGAGCAGGTGGCGGTCTTCACTCTGGCTGAACTCGATCGTCTGGCCGCCGATCAGGGTTTGCTGCGGGTGGCGGCTGCTGGCGACTACGGCGGCGCGGCGTTGGGTGAGGGATCCCGTTGGATCCTGGTCTTCCGCAAGGAGAATGACTGATCGGTATGAGTTTCGAATGCAAAACGCTTGGTCCTCTGGCAGGCCAGTTCCCGGCCACCGGCCTGTTCGGAGCTTGGTTGCGCGACTTGCCCATTCCTGCTTCCGAAGGAGCCGGTGCCCAATGGCGAGCGGCCCTTGCCGCGCCCGGTCCGTCAGCCAAAGCCCCCCTTTGGCAGGATGAAGAATTTGCCCGGTTGCTGTCGACCGAATTCCAGGCATTGCCCACTGGGCCGGCGGTGGTTGTCACCGGCCAGCAGCCGGGATTTTTGGGTGGGCCTCTGCTGACACTTTTCAAGATTGCGACGGCCATTGCCGCGGCCCGCCAACGCACTGCTGCCGGTCGGCCGACTGTGGCGGTGTTCTGGTCCGGAGATGATGATGATGACCTCGCCGAAGCCTTGGCCCCGGTGGGCTGGGATACCGGTGCCCAGGAATTGTGGCAATCCGAGGCCCGCTCGCTGCTGAAAAATCCGGCTACCCAGCGGGGGATATTGGCGGATCGTCCGGCCCAGGAATGGGCGGCGCCTGTGGCCGGGAAGCTGCGCAATACGGCAAGCGACGACCCGCTGCCCAGGGACCCACTGTCCAGAGACTTGCTGGCGCTGCTGGATGGAGCGGTCTCCAGCGAACAGACCTGGGGCGAGGGACAGGCCGCGCTGATCACAAGAATTTTCACCGGCACGGGCTTGGTGGTCATTCGCGGACACGACTCGCGGCTGCACCAGTTGGCGGCGCCACTCTACAAAAACATGGTCGGCCGGATGGACAAATTGGCCGCACTGGCGAAGGAGCGCGGGGCCGAGTTGGCCGCCGCCGGATTCCAGGCCCAGATCAGCGACCGTTCGCTGGAACGTCCCCTGTTTCGATACGAGGGTTCGCGCCGCGAGTTTGCCCCGGATTTTGCCGAATTGGAAAGCCGGCTGTTGCGGCCCGGCGTGATGCTGCGCAGTCCGGTGCAAGATTGGCTGCTGCAACCGGCCGGGGTGATCGTGGGGCCGGGTGAATTGGCTTACCTGCGGCAACTGGACCCGCTGTACGCAGCGCTGGACCTGCCGCGTTGCCCGTTGGTCCCGCGCCTGTCGGGCTGGGTTTTGCCGGAGGGTGGCCTGACGCCGGAGCTGATGCATTTGATCAGACCGGCGCACCCGGTGGCCGAGATTGATCCGGATTTGCAGGCAGCTGCCTGGGCGGCGCAGGTGGTGGAACCGGCAGAACAGAAAATCGCGCACATCCTGACGGCTGACCTGCAGCTTGAAGGTAGCCGGGCGGCGGCCATGGCCGACAGCCGGGCCCGCCGCTTCCACAAGGGTGTGGCGGCCATGTTCCGGGCGGAAATCGAGCGTCAGGAACGGGATCGGGTGGCGGCGGCACCGCAGTGGGTCTTGCCGGCGGGACAGCGGCAGGAACGAACTCTGGGCCTGCTCAGCGCTTTGGATCTGTGGGGCAGTGACCTGGTCACGGGCATCCTGCAGGCGGCCGAGCAGCATCTGGATTTCGGACAACAGGATTCGTGGCAGGAGATGGCCTTCATGGTGCCCAAAAGAACGGTAAGCAAGTGAGTGATCAAGTGAACAATAACAATGACCCGGCCTGCGACCTGCTCGTCATTTCGCCGCACACTGATGATGCCGAGATCGGCCTGGGCGGCACAATCCGCCTGTTGGCTGATCGGGGCCGAAAAGTCTGGGCGGTGGACCTGACCCGCGGCGAGTTGGGCACCAACGCGACGCCGGACGAACGCTGGCAGGAAGCCGCTGCCGCCTCGGAAATACTCGGCTTGAGCGGGCGCCTGCAGTTGGAATTGCCGGATGGTTTTATCAATCCCGCGGACCGGCAGCAAGTCGGTCAGGTCGTGGCCGTGCTCCGCAGCCTGCGGCCCCGTTGGGTGGTCACGGCACCCGACGCGGTGCGGCATCCTGATCATGTCGAAACGCCATTGCTGGTGCGCAAAGCTGTTTTCATGGCTCGGTTGCAAGGGTGGCAGCCTGAAATGCCCACCGGTCATCGTTGGACCGGCGGGGCTGAACTGCCCGCCGCAGCGCCGCGCTGGATTGTCGAATCCCAGTTTGGCGTCTGTCCCGATGATGGCCATCCCGCGGCCTATTTTGACGTGACGGCCGCCTGGGAAGCCAAGCTCCACGCCCTGGCCTGTTACGAAAGCCAATTCGGCCGCACCAACGGCCAGGTGGCCACGACCATCAATGACCCTTCTTTTCTGGAGAAGATCGAACGCCGCGCCCAGACCTGGGGCCGCCGCGCCGGGGTGCCCTATGCCGAAGCGCTTTGCGCCGACGCGGCACCGGTCCTGTCTGATCTGACCAATGAAAGTTGGGCCCAATGACGCCGGCCAAAATGCCCACCATCGGTATCACCTGTTACCCCAGCCAGGGTGGCAGCGGCGTGGTGGCCACTGAACTGGGGCTGCACCTGTCACGCCGCGGTTGCGAAGTTCATTTCATTTCCAGCGAGCTGCCCTTTCGCCTGCGCAAATTCCACGAGAACATCATCTACCATCCGGTCGAGATGCCGCAATATCCGGTGTTCCAGCACTCGCCCTATACCCTCAGCCTGGCGACGACCATGAGCGAGGTGGCCACCCGCTGTGGCCTGGATATCCTGCACGTGCACTACGCCATCCCGCATGCCGCCAGTGCGTACCTGGCCCAGAAGATGGTGGGGGCGGACAAGCTGAAGGTGGTCACGACCCTGCACGGCACCGACATCACGTTGGTGGGGCAAGAGCCTTCGTTTTTTCCCATCACACGCTTTCTGATCCAGCAGAGCGATGCGGTGACGGCGGTCTCGAGTTTTTTGAAGGAAGAAACCATCCGGGTTTTTGAGACCGGAGAAGACATCGAAGTGATTCCCAATTTTGTGGACGCGCGCGTTTTTGTGCCCCTGGAAATGTCTGGTCTGCGGAAACGTTTTGCCCCCAAGGGCGAGAAGCTCTTGATGCACGCCTCGAATTTCCGCAAGGTGAAGAACCCGCGCGCAGTGATCGAAGTCTTCGAACGGGTTCAGGCCCAAATGCCGGCGCGCCTGCTGCTGGTCGGAGACGGACCCGAGATGCCCGACATCCGGCAGATGGTCACCGAGGCCGGCCTGGACGATCAGACCGAGTACCTGGGGCAGATCGACAATCTGGAGGAGATTATGCCGGTGGCTGATCTGCTGCTGCTGCCGTCGCTGCATGAGAGCTTCGGTCTGGTGGGTCTGGAGGCCATGGCCTGTGGCGTGGTGCCTCTGCTGACCAGCCGTGGCGGGGCGTCAGAATTCATCCAGGATGGCATAAACGGGCTGCTGCGGGATCCGGATGACATCGGGGGCATGGCGGACGCGGCATTGCAGGTCCTGTCAGATCCGGTCATGCACGCCCAGATGGTTGAAGAAGGCCGCCGGGACGCCGCGGCAGAGTTTGGGGCGCCCTGCGTGGTTCGTCAGTATCTTGAGTTGTATGATCGACTTCTGGCCCAATCCTGAAGGAATCCGGCTCGGATGTTGACAGAAACGGCTTTCCCCGTACAATGGGAGGACGTCCCGGAAGCGCAATGTTCCACGCCTGATATGTATGCTGAGGCAATTTGACCTTGGGAGCCTTTTGATGACCGCCCATGCCGACCTGGTGCACACTGTCCAAAACCTCGCGACTCAGCGTGGTGTCTATCGGCCCGAGGCGTATTTCTTTGTGCTCGAAAGCCTTGAAAACGGCATGGAGGACATGACCCAGCACGGGCATATCAGTGGTGAGGGCCTGTTGGACTGTATCCGGCAGTTGGGACAGCAGCGCTATGGAGTCATGGCTGGGGACGTATTCAACGCCTGGGGCGTTAACGAGACGATTGATTTTGGCCGCATCGTCTTTCATCTGGTGGACGTTGGCCTGCTCAAAAAGCGGGAACAGGACGGTCTGAGCGATTTTATCGACAAATTTGACTTTCACGAAGCTTTTGCCCTGAAGGTGTGTGAGGAACGGGGCTGAAACCAGCCCCGTCTTTTTTGCGTTATAGAGACCGGACAGGGAACTTTGGGCATTTAGTACTGTTCATTTTCCCGGCGCCGGTACATCTTGAGCGCGATACATTCAGAAACGATCTGACCCCATTCGGGGTCTGGTGGTGGGCAAGGAAGGCCCACCCGGATCCGGCCATGACGGAGCGAGGCCGCATCCCCTTTCAAAACTCAATTCTCTGAGGAGAACCCATGATCGTCCTGCCGTCCTCGGCCACGATCTCTGCCTTCGGGGGCGCGATTCCTTTTCTGGGCGTTTTGGGCCCGGGCGAATTGGCCAATCTGGTGGCGGATTCCACGTTTTTTGGCAAGTTCATCCTGCTGGTGCTGCTGTTCCTGTCGGTGATGAGCTGGGCTGTTTTCATCGACAAGGCCCGTGTGCTGGGTCGCATCCGCAAAGGCCACACCCTGTTCTGGGAAAAATGCGAAGCCTGGCTGGACGGCTCGCAGCGGCGCGGAGATTTTGAAGCCTGGTGCCAGGACAACGACGACCTGCCCCTGTGCAGCCTGATTCTGGAAACCGGCGAAGCCAGCGAGGTGCCGTCCGTTCGTCGGGCCAGCGAACGGGTCATGTACCTGGAAACCGAAAATCTGGAACGCTACTTGATTCTCTTGTCGACCACGGTGACGATCTCGCCCTTCCTGGGCCTGCTCGGTACGGTGTGGGGCATCATGAGCAGTTTCTGGGGCATGGCCTCGATGCAGAGCGCCA
>CAZLUL010000102.1:0-14330 GCA_964562635.1 uncultured Fibrobacteraceae bacterium
AACATCACCGCCAGCCACTTCCACTTGCTGCCCAGGCCTTTTTCGATGTAGTACATGGGGCCGCCCGAGGCGCTGCCGTCGGGCAGAATCACCCGGTATTTGATGGCCAGGGTGCACTCGGCGTATTTCAGGGCCATGCCGAAGATGGCCGTCACCCACATCCAGAACAGGGCTCCGGGTCCGCCATAGTGCAGCGCCGTCGCCACACCGGCGATGTTGCCAATGCCCACGGTCGCCGACAAGGCGGTGGTCAGGGCCTGGAAGTGCGACAGGTCGCCGTCATGGGAAGGGTCGTCATATTTGCCGCGCACGACATCAAAGCCGTGGCGCAACCGACGGATCTGAATGAAACGCAGGACGGCGGTCATCACCAGACCTGTCACCAGCAGCAGGGCCACCATGGCGGGAAAAGCACTGGGCCACCCCCACACTGCACCGGACAGGTCGGCGGAAAAATCGGTAACGGTTTCCATGGGAACCTTTCAGAAAAAACACGGCTGGAGCATGGGAACCCCCAACGAATACACGACCGAAGGGAGGGAAATCAACAGGCAAATGCAGGGATCAGGAGCGGCGCAGGCTGCGCAGCAGGTTCAGGTCGTCCCGGCCAAATACGCGGAAGGCCGCCAAAGCCGCCACATACATCGCCGTCATGACCGCGCAGGGGACCAGGAAGGCGGCCCATCCTTCGTGCACCGGCAGGTAGCGCCAAGAGATATTCCAGGCAGGATAAAACTGGCCCAGACCCAACGAGGTCACGCCCCAGGCGCTGACCAGAGCCAGCGTCGGGCCCAACAGCGAGCGCATCACCGGCGAGCGCAGCTCGGTTTGGCGCACAAAATAATAGTGCAGCAGGAAACTGACGGTCATGCTGGCGATGGTGGCCGCCGAGGCGCCGAAGTAGCTGTAGCGCGGGATCAAAATCACATTCAGCACAACATTCATCAGCATCGAACCGAGCCCGATGCGCACGAAGACCTTTTCCTGGTTGGCGGTGATCAACAGGCGGCTGAAGATGATGGCGGCCGCCTGCAGGGGCAGGCCCCAGATGACGATCTGCAATATGGCCACCGAGTCGGGCGAGTTGCCGTAGTCGCTCAACCAGCTGACGATCGGGTCGGCGGTGAACATCAGGAACAAGGTCAGCGGCATGATCACCACCATCATGAAGCGCAACGAGCGTTCCCCCAGGCGCCGGGCATCCTCATTGGACTGCTGGCCATAGCGCGCCAGGGCCGGAAACAGCGCGGTGCCAAACAGGCCCGGCACGATGATCATGATGTCCAGGGCCCGATGGCCCAGTACGTAAATACCCGCCGTGACATCGCCGAGCATCGTGCCCAGCATCACGGTGTCGATCTTGTTGTAGAGAATGCCAAAGGTAGTAGCCAGAAACAGGGGGAAGCCCAGCTTGACCATATCGCCAACCGAAGGCGTGTGACCGCCTTCGGGATCACGCCAGCGCCAGGGGCCGGTGTAGCGCAGCATGAGCGGCACCATCACCAGCAGGCGCACCAGGCGACTGATGGCGTTGGACCACACGATGCCCATCAGGCCGTAGCCGGCATCCAGGGCGTAAAACGCCAGGCCGAAGTAGACGAAGGCCGAAACCAATTGGCCAATGGTCTGGTGCTGGACTTTTTCGTGGGCCTGCAGCACCGCATCGCAGGCCATGCTGGTCGACTCGACAAAAATCGCCAGGCCGGTGACCAGGTAGGCTGCGGTTTTCAGATCGCTGAAGCCGTGGTAGCGGGCAAAAGCCACCAGAAAGAGGTAACCGACGGCGCCCACCAGCCAACGCAGTTTCATCGCCGACCACAGCAGAGGCAGAGTCATGGCTTTGCGGCGGGTGATTTCGCGGGTCAGCAGAGTGCCCAGACCAAAATTGGACATGACCAGAATGATGGCCACCAGATCGGTCGCCGCGCCCCAGATGCCGATGCCCTCGTCGCCCAGCACGGGCCACATCTTCTTGATGACCAGCACACCGAGAGCACGCCCAGCCAACACACCAAAAGTGAGCAGGATCGTGTTTTTGGCGATGGTGCGACTGGCTTGCAAGATTACCTTCTTCTCAAATTCGGACTAGAAAAACCCGCGCGTGATCGCCGTAATCACCGGGCTACCGTCACCACTCAAATCCCAGGCCAGATCAATGCGCGCGATCTGGGCGTTGGCCGAACGCGTGGGTCCGAAGCGGATGCCAAAACCGGCTTCATGCCGGGTGCCGTCGCTGCCGCGCTCTTCGTCTTTCCACCAGGCGCTGCCGCCACTGTAGAAGACCGCCGCGCCCACACGCACCAGGCCGGCCACTTCCCAGGGCATGGCTTTGCCCTGTTCGAAATTCCATCGAGCCAGATGGTCGCCTGCCATGCCGTCAAAGTCCAGCGTGCGCAGTCCCCGATCCAAACCCAGGACCAGGGCATTTGATCCCAACAGATTTGCGCCCTGGCCATACTCGCCAAAAACGCGGGTGATCCAGGGGCTCATCTCGGCGCCGGCTTGGCGCACCCACCCCACCACGCCGTTGTACTTGTAGGTCTGCACCAACTTGCTGCCGGCGTCACCGCTGGCGCCAATTTCAGTCACCATGAAGCCCTGACCCACCGGGAACCAGCGCCGGGCCCAGAACTCACCGTGCCAGCGGCTTTCGGCATACCCACTGGTGGAGCCCACGTTGCCACCGGTGGGGCCGATTTTCAGATCCGCCGTCCAATCGGTGGCGATGTCTTCGACCGGCCCGTATTGCCGGATAAACCGCGTCTTGGTCCAATGGCGCCCCTGGGTGTGTGCCCACAAAAACGGGTTCACTTCGATTCCGGTTTCCCGGGCGTAGGGTTGGCCGAGCTGATCCAGCCAGGTCAGATTTTCGAAGCGGCCGTCGGACAACTCGACCAGGGTCAGGTCTTCGCGAAACAGCCTGTCGACCACGTCAAGGCCACCGCCCAGGCGCCAGACCCGGCCTTTTTTCTCCGCGGAGGCCCGCCATTGGAAGCGGGCTTCCACACCCACTTCCTTATAGGCCAGCAACGCATAAAGCCGATCCGGATCGCTGGGATCCAGGCCCACCGGACCACCATTGCTCAGGTAAAACCGTTGGCCATATTCCTGATTCCAGATCTTGAACTCGGTGCCCCAGGGGTCGTCCAGGGCGTAGAAAGGCCGATTGAAAATGAGCCGCCGGGTGTGGCCATCATCACGTTGGGAATAGTCCAGGCCAAACCAGAAACCGGCCTTGAAGAGCCGCCGTTGGCGATACCAGAGATTCCAATAGTCGCTGTTTTCATCGGCCCCGACCGCGGCGCCGGCAGTGACGCCGTGGCCGAGAAAATTGCCTTCGGAGGCCGACACCTTCCAACGCTGGTCTCCACCGGAGGCCAGCGAGTAGGAAAACGACGTGCGCAACGTCCAGGCTTCGCGGGTGCTGACGAGAATCTTGACCCGGCCATCGGCCGTGGTATCGACAGCCGCCACCCGCACGTTGTTCAGAAACCCCAAATTGCGCAGGATGCGTTCGGTCTCGGCCAACTGGCTGGGATCGTAAACGTCGCCGGTGTGAAACTGCAGCTCCCGGCTCAATACATGGCGCCGGGTCGTGACGTGAAGCGTGTTCATGCCGTTCCGTAGAAAGCGCAGGGCACCGTTGGTATTGGCGACCTCATCGTCGCTGAAGATGTCGTTGGTCAGGATGACGATTTCACCGACGGTCAAGGGCGCTTCGTATTCGGCCGCCTCCACGGGCACCGCCCACAACCCCAGCCAGATTGACAGGAAGATGACAAGACGGCTGTCAGTGATGACGTTCTGACAGGATTTTCGTGTCAGAAAATCCCGCCCCGCACTCCTGACCACTGCCGTCAAAATCAAGGTCATTGCATTTATACTGCTGTTAAACAATGTCTTACAAACTCTTTTGGGTGGTTCGATTTTGTTGGGCACAGGGCTTGTATAGGGGTTTGTGAACGTGTGGTGGACGCCTACCCCATCTGAATCATCGTCCGGGATGGCCCCACTTTTAACATAGGAACAACCGCAATGGCAATCCGGATAAACCGCGCCATTGAACCAGGAGGACCCACCATGACGACCTTCATGCCCATGACCCGAATGATCGATGCCGCTTGCAAGGGCACTTTGGAAAATTGCCAGACCGGCGCACACACCCACAACTTAACCCCGCGGGCCGATGTGCTGGAGAGCGAGACGGAGTTCCGCCTGGTGCTCGACCTGCCGGGGGTCAAAACCAGCGATCTGGAAATCAACGTGGAGAAGCAGACCTTGATCGTCAAGGCCGGCAAAGAAACCACGGTTCCCGAAGGCTTCGAAGTGCGCCGCCATGAGCGGGCCAGCCGGGCCCAGTTCAGCCGCTCCTTCAACCTCGGCAATGCGGTTGACGGCGAGAACATCTCGGCCAAGCTGGACGCCGGTGTGTTGCAAATCACGTTGCCGAAATCGGAAATCAGCAAGCCGCGACGAATTGAAGTGAAGTAACTCAGACTGTCAATCAGGCGGTTGCAGTGAGGGTCGGGAGCAATCCCGGCCCTTTTCTTGTCTGGTCCCACCTATTTCGGCAGGCTATGGGTTCCGGGTCAGTCCACTTCAAACCGCCAGGACAGGCGGACGTCCAAGCTCACAAGCACCACCGGCTCGGTTTCGGCCACCGCCCATGCCTCCGCCACCAGGCATAATCTCTCCCGTGGTTCTTTCAACACAGGGTCGTGGCGGTCGGCAGAATCAGGGCTGGTTGCCCAGGCGCTCTCGGAGCCTGGTCAACATCTCGACGGTCATCGCTGACATATCGTACTGCGGTGCCCAGTCCCATTCCTGGCGCGCCGCGGAATCATCCATGGAATTGGGCCAGGAGTCGGCGATGGCCTGCCGGACGGGATCCACTTCGTACGTGATCTTGAAATCGGCGATATGTCGCCGAATCTCACCGGCCAGTTCGTCCGGCGTGCAATTCATGCCTGTGATGTTGAAAGCATTGCGGTGCACGAGCCGCTCTGGGTCCGCTTCCATCAACTGGATCATGGCCGTGATGGCGTCCGGCATGTACATCATGTCCAGGCGTGAATCGGATCGCAGGTAGCAGGTGTACTTGCGGTGGCGCACGGCTTCGTAAAAGATCTCCACGGCGTAGTCGGTGGTTCCGCCTCCGGGCTCGGTCTGATAGGAGATGAGGCCGGGAAAGCGCACGCCGCGCGCGTCCAGGTTGAATCGCTTGTGGTAATAGTCGCAGATCAACTCGCCCGTCAGCTTGGTCACGCCGTAGATTGTCTGCGGCCGCTGGATGGTATCCTGGGGAGTTTGGTCTTGCGGGGTCGTCTTGCCGAAGGCTCCAATGGAGCTGGGGAAGAACAGGGAGCAACGATACTGCCGCGCTGCCTCCAGAATGTTGTACAGGCCGTTGACGTTGACTTGCCAGGCGACGTTGGGGCGCGATTCACCGGTCGCCGACAACACCGCAGCCAGATGGTAGATGGTGGTCACGTCGTACATCTGCATCACCCTCGTGATGTGATGCGGGTCGAGGACGTCCAGGAACTCGAAAGGACCGCTATCGCGCAGAACCGTGTCAGTCGGCATGTGGATATCCGTGGCGACCACGTTGGCATCGCCGTAGCGCCGACGCAAAGTCGCCGTTAGTTCTGAACCGATCTGGCCCAGCGCACCTGTCACCAAAATCTTCTTCATGTCTGCTCTTTCGCTCTCTGGAAACACAACGGAACGCGAAACAACGGGAGCGCAGGCCGGCCGCCAAGGACTGCCGCGGTCTGCCGGCATCGACGCCGCCCCGAAGGTCGGACACTGCTATCCTAATAAACAGAACGTGGCATAGCCAGCTCGCCCTTGAGAACGTGGCCCTGCGCCATCAACTCGAAGTTTTGCAGCGAAACGCCAAGCGGCCCCAGCTTCGGCCCTCAGATCGGGCCCTATGGGCTTTCCTGGCCCACATTCTCCCCGAATGGCGACGCCACCTCACCATCGTCCAGCTCGACAGGCCCACCGCAGAACTTGTAAAAACCTCCTGCTACAACGAAATCACCGCGGAAAATTATCGGAATCCAAGCTACGGGTTAAACAATCCGGCCGGTAATCGTGGCGGATGGATTAAGTGGTAGGGAATGGGCTTTGACAATTCGCCGTTATGCGCATATGTTCATAACTAAGCGATGCTACCGCGGGGGCAACCAAACTCTAACCGCGTAAAAAGCAGACCGTTCGACCCGTTGTTATTGCCCCGCGATTTCCTGAATGGTGTGCCCATGCGGACGTTCAAGGAGGCGCTGCCATGAATGAGACGTCGATCAATCAAGCCGACCTGTCATGGGAAAAGGCGGAGATCTATCCGGACGGCACCATGGTCAAAACGTTGCGCCGGAACACTTCCGGCGACGCCCTGACCATACTCCTGAAACTGCCGCCGGGATTCGTGATGGATGATCATTCGCACATTTCGGCTGAACATCACTACATCCTGGAAGGAGAGTACGAGGCCCAGAACGAGCACTACCATGCTGGTCACTATCGCATGATTCCTGAACACGCGAACCATGGTCCGTTCTGGTCCGAAACCGGGGCTGTCGTGCTCGTCATGTGGGAATCGACCTTGGCGACCTAGCCATGCAGCATGTCGTCGCCCACGCGTTGAGCATCACCGGCTTCGTCTTCGTGATGATGCTGGTGATCGAGTACCTGAATGTTCTGACCAGCGGCGCCTGGCAGGGAAAACTCGCCGGCAACCGGTGGCGTCAGTACGTGATTGCGGCTTTGCTCGGCGTAATCCCGGGCTGCCTCGGTGCTTTCATGGTCGTGGGCATGTATTCCCATCGGCTGCTCTCGCTGGGTGCCGTTGTCGCGGCCATGATCGCGACCAGCGGCGACGAAGCGTTCGTGATGTTGGCCATGATGCCACGGCAAGCTATCATGCTCAGCCTTGTGTTGCTGGTGGTGGGTATCATCGCCGGTGCGCTGACCGACGCCTTTGCCCGCAGTCAGGATGACGTGTGCAATGGGCTTGAGGTGCACGAAGACCTGCAGTGCCGGTGCTTCAGCCACGGACAGATCCGGCATCAGTTGCAAGTGATGTCACCAGTCCGTGGTGTCTTGGTGGTCAGCTTGGTGGTCTTCATTGTCGCTGTGGCCAGCGGCCTGGTGGGGCCGGCCCAATGGAACTGGATCAGAATCACATATCTGAGCTTGTCGGCAATCGCCCTGTTGATCATCGCCACCTCACCGGAGCATTTCCTCGAGCAGCACCTGTGGCATCATGTGGCGCGGCAGCACCTGCCGCGAATCTTCGCCTGGACTCTGGGCGCCCTCCTGCTCATGCACGTACTGACGGAATACCTGCATCTGGAAGGCTTGATCCGCGAGAATCCCTGGACGGTTCTGGTGATCGCCTGTCTGGTGGGAGTGATTCCCGAATCGGGGCCACATCTGGTTTTCTTGACGCTGTATGTCGAGGGAGCTGTGCCCCTGAGCGTACTGCTGGCCAGTTCGATTGTTCAGGACGGTCACGGCATGTTGCCGATGTTGGCGCATTCGAGGCGGGATTTTGTGCAGATCAAGCTCATCAATTTGGCAGTCGGACTAGGTGTCGGTGCGCTAGGTCTCTCGCTGGGACTCTGACGCGCCATCCGCCCCGGATCATGCCCTGGGTCCGGCTGCACGGAGAAGGGAAAGCTGAATGATTGCTTACGGACCAGTGCCTTCACGGCGTCTGGGCAAGAGTCTGGGCGTCAACAACATTCCGCCGAAAGCGTGCACCTATGCTTGTGCCTATTGCCAAGTCGGCCACACGCGTGACATGCAGATCGAGCGGCGAGAGTTCTATCGCCCGGAAGAAATTGCCCGTGAAGTCGGCAATCGCCTGAAGGTTGTCCAGGGGGTAGGCGATCCCGTCGACTTCCTGAGTTTTGTGCCTGACGGCGAGCCGACGCTGGATGTGAATCTGGGGCAGGAGATCGAAATTTTGCAGACTTTCGAGCGGCCCATCGCGGTGATCACGAACTCTTCACTCCTGAGTTCGCCGGATGTTCGGCAGGAGTTGGCGACGGCCGACTGGGTGTCCCTGAAGGTGGACTCGGTGAACGAGGATGTCTGGCGCCGCTTGAACCATCCCCACAGAGCGCTTAACCTGTCCGATATTTTGGAAGGTATGATGACTTTTCGGAGCATGTTCTCAGGGACCCTCGTGACCGAAACGATGCTTGTGGCCGGAGCGAACGACACGGATCGACATGCCCAGGACACAGCTGCCTTCCTTTCACGCCTCAAACCCGACAAAGCCTACCTGGCCATTCCAACGAGGCCACCCGCCCTGACTTGGGTCGAACCGCCGGACAGTGAGACAATGGTGCGCTACCATGATGTCTTCGCCAAACAGGTCGATATCGTGGAATTCCTGATGGGGTACGAGGGCGATGACTTCTCGGCCGCCGGCGATCCCAGGGATAACCTGCTGGGAATAACCGCTGTCCATCCGATGCGCGACCAAGCGGTGGCCGAACTGCTGAACAGGGCGGGAGCTCCCTGGGCAGTAGTGGAGGAACTGGTGCGCGAGGGCAGCCTACATGAGGTCGACCACGCAGGGCATCGATACTATTTGCGCAGGCCACGATCCGCGATTTGACTCCGAATGACCGAGGGTGGGAGCGTCGACCGGCCGACCGGTCACCGGGAGGGCGGATCTACTCAATAGATCAGGTGGTCCTCCAGGCGCCCGTAGGGGCTCTCCTGTCGGTTGTCGTAGTGATGCTCGATCACTCGACCATCCCGATGCTGAAGCAATCCGACGTCATCGAGCAGCCGCCAGGCCCTGCCCGGAATCACCGTCTGGTGGCGCGTCAGCCAGTGAAGCGCCCCGGGAATCCGTGCGAGCATGGCGCTTCGCTTCCCGTGCGCCAGGTCGTCGACGAGACTCGGAAACGACTCCGGCGTGACGCGAATCCGCTCGGGATCCGGGAGCAGCGCGCGGCGGTAGATACGGGCGTTGGCCCAGTCGATTGTGGTCAGGGCCATGGTGACGCACGAGCGAAGGAGAGTATGATAGCGAGTCTTGCCATCGAGGATTTCCTGGATGGGATTCTCGGGTATGTCTTCACCCTCGAGCCAATCTTTGAGGGCCGCCCACTCGGCCGAATCCAGCGTGGAATAGTCTTCGGGGAGATTCTGGCCCTCCTTGATCTGCCGGTCCAGCAAGGTCGTGATCGTCTGCCGTGCGACAACGTCGCCGAGGAGCAGGCCGACATATAGCATTTCCGCAGCCGCGTCCGGCACATCGGGCAACTGAAGCGGGTAGCAGGTCCACGGTCGATCGAGAATCGCATCGGCAGTACACCGCACCGAACCGTTGAAGCCCCGCATCGTCAGGGCGTACGTCTCGGGATCCAATCCTGCTACCGGATCGTACCCGGTTCCGGGCGGTCGCCAGGCTTCCCAGCTCAGCACCAGATCCTTGAACGATGCATGGTTCGCGATGGGATGGCCCTCGGGGTCGAGGATGACCGGACACTTGTCATCTCGAAAAATGAAGCGAAGCAGCACGTGCCCCGCGTCCGTTTCGATCTTGGCTACCTTCGATTTAACAATGACGAACTCGACCGATTCGACACCATCGACCGGCACCCTCACCGTGGCCAGCAGCGAAGTCCCCTCGAGCGCATTCGAGGCAACATTCACATTGTGCACCAGATAGAAGTTCTCGGGCCCGAAGCCCGGAGACGAAACGGTCCAATCGACCAAGAGCGGCGCCATCGCCATCGCCAGGCCGCCGGGAATCGCGTCCTTCGTTGTTCGCACCCTCATCATGTTCGTGCCGGTGCGAGACCATTCGAGGGTATTGGCGGCCGTGTGTTTCTGGTGATTGTCGGTCAAAATTCACCTCAAGTGCCCATGGAACAGCCGTCCGATGGCGTCCTTGTAGTGCTCCTGAATCACCTTGCGCTTGAGCTTCAACGTGGGCGTGATCTCACCCTTCTTGAGGCTGAAGCCGTGCTCCAGAAGATGGAAGTGACGGATGCGTTCGAAGCCCGCGAGGTTCGCCGACTGCCGCTCAATACGGTCCCGGATGAACTCCACCACACGATGATGACGCAGCAACTCGGCCCGGTCGCCGAAGCGGATTTGCTGCTCCCTGGCCCATTCCTCCAGGGCCTCGAAGCTGGGCGCGACCAGGGCTCCCAGATATTTCTGGCCCTCTCCCACCACGGCGATCTGTTCGATGTAGTGGTCTTTGCCCACCATCATCTCGATGGCGGCCGGGGCGACGTTCTTGCCGCCGCTGGTGACAATGATCTCCTTGAGCCGATCGGTGACTCGCAAGAAGCCGTCAGAGTCGAGGGCGCCAATGTCTCCGGTCTTGAACCAACCGTCCTCGGTGAAGGCAGCCGCCGTGGCCTCGGGCTTCTGCCAATACCCCAACATGACGTTGGGTCCGCGCACCTGGATCTCGTCGTCCTTGCCGATGCGAACCTCAACCTCGGACAACGGGCGGCCAACCGTACCGAGACGCAATCCATCCGGAAAGTTGCAGGTGACTGTGGGCGAAGTTTCCGTCAGGCCAAAGCCCTGGCACACCAGCACCCCGGCCGACAGGAAAGTCTCCTCGATCTCCTTGGCCAGCGGCGCCCCACCGGCCGCGAAAAAATTCTTATGACCACCCACCACCGCCCGGATCTTCCGCAATACCAGGACCTCGGCCACGACGTGCTGCAGCTTCAGCCACGGTGAACGAAACCGTCTCGCCAGACGACGGGTGTGGTAGTCGAGGCCCACGGCCATGGCCCATTCAAAAATACGTCGCCGCGACGAGCTGCCCCGCTCGACGCGGTCGTACATGGTGGCGTGGATTTTCTCGTACAGGCGCGGTACCCCAGTCATCACTGTGGGCTTGACCGCGGTGAGCGCCGACATCACGTGCTTGGGATTCTCCAGGTAGCAATTGATGGCGCCCCGGTGGAACACGTAGTAAGTCCAGGTCCGTTCGAAAATGTGACTCAGCGGCAAGAAGCAGAGCGAACGATCGTCGGAGCCCACTGTGAACCGCTCCGAAAGGCCGCGGAATTGGTGAAAGATGTTGGCATGGCACAGCATGACGCCCTTGGGTTCGCCGGTGGTACCACTGGTATAGACAATGGTGGCCAGGTCGCTGGGCAGGCTGGCTTCCTGGCGTCGGGCCAGTTCGTCATCGCCCCCCAGGTTTTCGCCGGCCTCCGCCCAGTCGGCGAAACTCAGGTATCCCTCGGCCGGACTGGTTGCTTCATCGTCGAAAACCATGACCAGACTCAGTTGCGGCAGCCGCTCATGAGCCTCGCGCACCGTGGCCAGTTCCTGGCTACTGCCCACGAAGAGAATCTGCAAACCGGAATCCTGGATGATGTCCACCACCTGCGTGGCTGTGCAGCTGGGGTAGATAGGCACCACCACACCACCGGCGCGCAGAATACCAAAGTCCACCAGCGACCAGGCCGGGCGATTCCCAGCGATAATCCCAACGCGATCGCCCGGGGCCAGCCCCGCAGCCAGCAGACCACGCGCAATGGCCTGAATAGAATTGTTCATGGCCCGGTAGGATATTTCGCGCCATTGGCCCGACGAACGGAAACGCATGGCTGGATGATCGCCCATCTCTGCAGCGCGGGCAGCGATCATGGCGGACAGATTCTCGTGCACGGTGGTCCTTTCCGGTGAATTTATCGTTGTCCCCAACATAGTGCGGCGGCCCCCGGTCATCAAAATCCAGGCGGCTTTTGTTGGCGGATAATTTTAAGATACTATCCCAATGGCCAACATAGTGAACTTGATTTTTCCAAAGTGCAGAAAGCAGAATCACCCACCCATTTCCTTCCATTTCCACCTCTGCATCCAGAGTCTCGGACCATTCATGCACGGGGTTTGATTTGCCTTCGGCGCCTGTTATTATTGGAAGGTAACTATTGGGCTTTCCCTCGTCAGGTTTTTACGGACTGGTCCAGCCCACCGTGTTCCGCCAACGCCCCTCGATCTAAAGCCTGTCACGGCTAGGTATCGAATGGAGAGCGTCATGAGGAACACCGATGTGCTGGTTGTCGGAAGCAGCGCCGCTGGGCTGGTGGCCGCAACTACAGCCAAGATCGTGGACGAAGACCGTATCATAACCGTTGTGCGCCCCGAGGAAATCACCCTCATTCCCTGCGGAATCCCCTACACATTCGCCTCGGTCGACTCCACGGAGCGCGACGTCCTGCCGTCGAACAAGATGTTCGCCGACGCCGGCGTCGAACTGGTGGTGGGCCGCGTCGCGGCCATCGACTGCGAAGGAAAAACCTGCAAACTGGAGGACGGCGAAGAGATTGCGTGGGACAAGCTCGTGCTGGCCACCGGCTCGGTGCCGACGGTGCCGAAATGGCTACCGGGAGCCGATTTGCCCAACGTGTTTGTCGTGCCCAAGGACAAGGTCTACCTGGACGCCATGCAACGGGGCCTGCAGGCGTGTGAGCGGGTCGCCGTCATCGGAGCGGGGTTCATCGGGGTCGAGATTTCCGATGAATTGACCCAGGCCGGCAAGGATGTCGTGCTTATCGAGAAGTTGCCCCAGGTTCTCGGCGCCGCCTTTGACCCGGATGTGGCCGTGCGGGCCGAAACCGCTCTGACCGCACGCGGCGTCACCGTTTTGACCTCCGCCGCAGTACAGTCGATTCAGGGCGAGCCCGGAGACATGGTCGTGGCGCTGGATAACGGCGAGTCGGTCAAGGCCGACGCCGTGGTTCTGGCCGTCGGTTACCGGCCGTGTTCCGGCCTGGCTGTCGAAGCGGGCCTGGAAGTTGATCCGGACGGCTTCATCAAGGTCGACGAATACATGCGCACCAGCGCGCCGCATATCTTTGCCGTGGGCGACTGCGCCCAGAAGACGGATTTCGTCACCCGCAAGCCCACCCCGGTGATGCTGGCTTCGACCGCCTGTGCGGAGGCACGCACGGCAGGCATCAACCTCTTCAAGCTGTCGGCGGTGAAAACCTTCAGCGGCACGATCTCGATCTTTTCGACGGCCCTCGGCGACACTGGCTTCGGCGTGGCCGGTCTGACCGAAACCCGTGCTCGCGAAGAGGGTTTCGACATCGTCGTGGGAGCCTTCGAGGGGATGGACAAGCATCCCGGATCCCTGCCTGGAACGCACAGCCAACTGGTCAAGCTGATCGTCGGCCGCGAGTCGGGCATCATTCTGGGCGGAGAAGTCGTCGGCGGCCTGAGTACGGGCGAATTGACCAATACGATCGGCTTCATCATCCAGAACCGGATGGATGTCAACTCTGTCCTGACTTCGCAGATCGGAACCCATCCCCTGCTGACGGCATCGCCGGCCGGCTATCCGTTGTTGAAGGCGGCGGGAATGGCAGCGCGTCAGATCATGGGATTAAGCGCGGCGGGTCGCGCATGATGGAAGTCGCATTCGAGTGCATCCCCTGCACCGTCCAGAGTTGTTTGCGTTTGCTTGACGAGGGGTGCGTGGACGAATCGTTGCGGGAGGGCCTGCTGCGGCAGGCCCTCCAATTTCTGGCGACGGCCGACTGGCGGCAGTCGCCCCCTTCGCTGGCCCGCGACCTGCACGCCCAACTGCGCCTTTCCGCTGCGGACGCCGATCCCTATCGCGAGATCAAACACCGCAGTAATCAGGCCATGCTCGAGTGCGCCGGCGACCTGAGAGATCAGCTGGCCCGGGCCGCGGATCCCTTCACCATGGCCGTGCGGTTGGCCGTGGCCGGGAACGTCATCGATTTTGGAGCGCGTCACCTGTTTGACCCTGCCGCTTCCATCCAGCGGGTCCTGACCGCCGATCTGGCTATCGATGACAGTCGACAGTTGGGTGTCGACCTGGCCGCCGCGCGATCGGTCCTTTATATCGGAGACAACGCCGGGGAGATCGTGCTCGATGGTCTTTTCCTGGAGACTCTGGCTCATCCCGCGGTCACTTTCGTCGTGCGGGCAGGACCGGTGATCAACGACATTACACTGGCTGATGCGGAACTGGTGGGCATTCCGGACCTGGCGCGGGTGATCACGACCGGGGACGATGCGCCCGGTGTGATTCTCGACCGCGCGTCCCCTGAGTTCCATGCCGCCGTTCGCCGCCGCGTGGGGCTCCCTGCTGCCGCTGACCCACTACCTGCGCATACTCGTCGAGCAGATGATGCGAGTGGCGCCGCATCCTCGGCGACCCCGGCGCCTTGCTGCTCCTGGTCGTAGCGGCCGGCTGTACGGCCTGTTCTATCCGCAGCCATATCTTCGGGAAGTACTCGTGGAGGTCCCGACTGTCGTGGTCGACCATGACGGCACCTCGCTGTCGCGGC
>CAZLUL010000103.1:0-14291 GCA_964562635.1 uncultured Fibrobacteraceae bacterium
CTGATTGGCCTCTTTTTGAGCCTTTATTCCGCTGCCATGGCCGCCAATATCACCTCTGTAACCGGAAAACCGCGTTGGCAAACCCCCGACCCCAGTGGCCGGATTGTCCTCCATTTTGCCCCTTCAGCTGGTTTGCGCATGGGTTCGGCGGGCCTGCAGGTGGACCAGAACGCCAAATCAACCGCTGCATCGGCCTTCAGTAGCCGGCGAATCGCCTCTCTGGTAGGCCAAATGGCCCCTGGCGCCCAACTTTCGGCCCGGATGCCCTCGGCGGCCCAGGCCACCGACAAAGCGGCCCGATCGGTCCTGGCCCCTCTGGCCCTCTACGCCCATTTCGACACGGGAATCAGTGACCCCGTGGCTCTGGCCAAACTCGTTGCGCGCCTGCAGACCGACCCGGCGGTGGACCTGGCCTGGGCCGAACCGATCGCCAGCCCGGCGATGCTGGATTTTGATCCGGCCGGCCAGGACGACGGCAATTTTCCGGTTTTTGCCGATACGGCCTCGGCCTCGTTTGAAAACCTGCAGGGATACCTTGGCGACGCGCCCGATGGCGTGGGCGCCCTGAGCATGCGCAGTCAGCCGGGCGCCCTGGGCCTGGGCGTGACGGTCATCGATGTGGAAGGCGGCTGGTTGTGGGCCCACGAAGATCTGCCGGCGCCCGTGGCCCAGATCGGCACCATGATCGACAGCCCCGGCTGGATAAATCACGGCACCGCGGTGGTCGGCGTGATCCGCGGCCAGGACAATGGCCTGGGCGTGACCGGCATCGCGCCCCAATGCGCAGTCGGCCACTCATCCATCGGCAGCCAGGCCACCAGCGAAGCCATTTTGGCAGCCAGTCTCTTGCTGAGCCCTGGTGACGTGATCGTCATCGAACTGCACGCCGCCGGCCCCGAAGCCACAGGCATAGGCCAGGAGGGCTACGTGCCCATGGAATTCTGGCAGGACAGCTTCGACGCCATCGCCGCGGTCACCCGGCAGGGCATCATGGTGCTTGAGGCGGCGGGCAATGGCCAGGTCGACCTCGATGCGCCCATCTATCAGGGCCTGTTTGATCCGGCGGTGCGCCACAGCGGGGCCATCATGATCGGCGCCACCGACGGGGTGACCCTGAACCCCGCCTGGTTCACCAACAACGGGCAGCGGGTCGACTTGAACGGCTGGGGTTTCAACGTGACCACCCTGGCCTACGGCGACCTGCAGGGCGACCCGGATTTTCCGGCAGAACAATGGTACACCGCGACCTTCAACGGCACCAGCAGCGCCACCCCCGTGGTCACCGGCGCGGTCGTAGCCTTGACCGGCATGGTGCGGGCCCGCCACGGTTTTGACCTCGACGCCCGCCTGGCCCGCGACCTGTTGCGCCTGACCGGTACGCCGGCCAACGGTCCGCCCCTGATCGGCGCGCGCCCCGACCTGGTGGCCGCCTACGCCTTGGCCGACACCGGCATCGGCGAAGTTTCCGGCACCGTCACCGACCTGGCTTCGGGCCTGCCGATCGTCAACGTTCTGGTCGCCGTGGCCGGTGGCGGTTCCAGCACCCTGACCGCGCCCGATGGCACCTGGCGCCTGCCACTTTTGGTGGGGCCAACCGACATCAATTTCACCCAGTTCACCTACCAGGACGGCAATACCCAGCCGTTCATCACGCCCGGCGGCTCAGCGGTCGCCGACATCGCCTTGATCCCTGTGGCCCGCGTGGACATCGTCGGTACAGTCTATGGCAACGGACAACCCCTGGCCGCCGCGCGCATTGACCCGCTCAACCATCCCATTGCGCCGGTCAACAGCCTGGGCGACGGCTCGTTCGCCCTGCCGCAGGTGCCGGTCGGCAAGGACGAACAGTTGTTGATCTATGGCGTGCCCGGCTTCGGTGCCCGAGTGGTCGATGTCTCGACCGTGAACGCGACGGCCACCGTGGAGATCAGTCCCGCCCTGAGCGCCATCGGCGAAGATTTCGGTCTCGGCGGCGGTGGTTTCACCGCCAGCGAGGGACTTTGGAACCATGGCATCCCACCGGTCAGCGTGCCCGGCGCCTTCACCGGCGACCATTGCTGGGGCATCGGCATGGACGGCCTCGGTTATGCCGACGACCAGGCCGATACCCTGACCAGTCGGGTGTACGACCTGAGCGGCGTGCCCGCGGGCCCCTATTTCCTCAGCTTCCACTACTACTCCGACACCGAAGCCAATTTTGACGGCGTGAACCTGGAAGTCAGCACTGGCGGCCCCTTCACCGTGGTGGCTCCGGTCGAAGGCTACAGCGGTCTGTTCCTGGGCGGTTTGGCCAATCAGGCCGGATGGTCCGGCGGCACCACCCGGTGGACCGGCACCGTATTTGACCTCAGTGGCCTGACGGGTGGCGATTTCCAGTTCCGGCTCAAATTTGGCTCCGATGCCGGCATCACCGCGCCCGGCTTTTTCATCGACGGCATCACCTTCGGGCGGGGCCTGATATCGACCCCGGTGCCGGACCCGGTGCCCGCCGCCAGAAGCGCCAGCCTCACGGCCTGGCCCAATCCGTTCAATCCCCTGGTGAATATCGCCTACACCGTATCGCGGCCCGGCAACCTGGAAGTCTCGGTATTTGACCTGCGGGGCCGGCGGGTGCGGCGCCTGCACCACGCCCCGGTCAGCGACACCCAGGGTGTGCTGCAGTGGAACGGGCAGGATGATCACGGCCGCAGCGTCGCCAGCGGTGTCTACCTCGTCCGCCTGCGGGGGCCAGCTGCCGACCAGGCCGCACAAAGAGTTGTGCTGACCAAATAATCCCGCTACGATGAACCGGCCGGAATTCCTCCGGCCGGTTTTTTTATTTGAGGGAGAGCGCCGTTTATGTCCAGCGATCAGTCCAGAAGCCAGCAAGAACGGTACACCCACCCTGGTGCCCAGCCCGATTTTTTCCTCTTCAGACTGGCCGAGCACAACCGAGCCCTGGTCCTGCTGTTGGCCCTGGTTAGCCAGATCCTGCTGACCTCATTGGGCGCCAACCGGTATTTTCTGCCAGGCCTGTTCCAGGGTGCCGTGGTCCTCGCTGCGGTGGTCGTAGCGGCTGATTCGCGCCGCCACCTGATTTTTGGGTTGGCGCTGGGTGTGCCGGCATTTGTACTCTCGGTGACAGGCGACATTGTTCACCATAGGCTGCTGGGCTGGATCACTTATTTTCTGGTCGTTGTCCTGTTCCTCTTCATTATCCGCCTGATGCTCATCAAGATTTTCAGGGCCCAGACCGTAACGCTCGCCACCATCGGCTACGCTCTTTGCACCTACATCCTGCTGGGCACCGTCTGGACACTTTTTTATGCGCCGGCGGTCGAGCTTAACCCCGAGGCCTTCAGCCAACCCATGGACCAGCCGGGTTCCACCCCCGGTGCGATGCTGGTCTACTTCAGCTTCGTGACCCTGACGACCCTCGGCTATGGCGACATCAGCCCGGTATCATACCTGGCCCGCTCGCTGGCAATTATCGAAGCCCTGACTGGCACACTCTTTTTGGCGGTATTGATTTCGCGTCTGGTGGGATCGTACAGTTCGCAGAAAAAATCGGAATAGCAGAGGAAAATTCGCGGGACTATTCGCTGGAAAATTCGTTGGGCAAAGGCATCAGAATCTTCTCGAATTCCAACTCGTCCCGCACCGGAATGCCGTAGTCACCGACCTTAGGCACGTTGGGCTTCAGCAGGCGGATTTTGGTCATCGAATCAAGGCGGATGTCGCTGAGCACAAAGCCGCGTTTCTGGAAGAAGCGCTGGGCGTCGAGGCGGTCGTTGGTGGTGATGGTCCACAGCTTGGCACAGCCGGAATCCCGGGCCACCCGCTCCACTTTTTCCAGCAGCATCGTGCCCACGCCAATGAACTGACACAGGGCATCGACCGAAACCACTTCGCAGGTATCGCCAACGATGCAATAGGTGACCAGGCCAATCCGCTCGCGACCCTCTTTGGCAATGAATCCCGGCAATTTGTGCGGATCGTGCACTTCGGATCGGGACAAGACGAAGTCACCACCGAACAACAATTCAGTGCGTTCTTTCACCCAGAGGCGATCGTCATCTGTCAATTCCGTCACTTGCATGGATATATCCCTGAATAACCGACCAAAGCCGGCCGGCAGTTCTGAGCTGAGGGATTTGCCATTGTTTTCCATGGGGCAAACATGGTGAGCCGGTCGGGACGGCGCAAGGCAGGTTTCCTCAACTCTCGGAGAAATACAAAGATTTCTTTAGCGACGACAAAATCAGTCGAATATGCCGGTGGAACCCCTTAACCCCAGCTGAGGTGCACCCGCAACGTGTGGCCATCCAAACTTGTTCAAAAACACCGAGCACCTTCCGGCCCTGACCACCAGGCCAGCCTGAACCGGCCCGCCGATCAGGAGATGGCGCGCCGGTCCATGCGAGTGGCCTTCAGCTACGTGCCCTTGGCGGTCCTGATCACCCTGGCGACCGATCTGCGGACTGAAGCGCTGTTTCCATCGCTGGCCATGACCCTGCTGTTTGTTTTTTCCGGATTTGTCCGCGTCCATCTCTCCCGGTCATTCGAAGCCAACTACGACCTCGACCCAGGTGCCTGGCTGCGCCGATTTGCTGCCGGCGCCCTTTTTCCCGCCCTCGTGTGGGGAGTGGCCAACAGTCTTGTGCTCTGGAAGTTCGGCATCAGCTGGACCTACTTCATCTGCCTGCTGAGCACCGCCGGCGTTGGCGCCAGCGCGACCAGCACCTTGTCACCACGGATGAAAATTTTTCGCGTCTTCATTGCCCTGGTCCTGCTGCCCCACGTTCTGGCCCTCTTTGTGGTCGGTCAGGGCCGCGAGATCTTCCTGGCCGGATTGACGATTTTCTACATTGTCCAGGTGCACGCCCTGGGTGCCTATTTCCACCAGGAGCTCTGGGTGCGCCTGCACAAGGAACAGGAACTGGAACACCGCGCCGAAGCCCTGGAAAAAGCCCACGCCGAAGTTGAGGCCGCCAACCTGGCCAAAAGTGAATTCCTGGCCAACATGAGCCACGAAATCCGGACACCCATGAACGGGGTGATGGGCCTGACTGTTCTGGCCCTGGACACGGAGCTCGATGGCATCCAACGCGAATATCTCGAGGACATCAAGGGCTCGGGTGAAACCCTGTTGCGCATCATCAATGAAATTCTCGATTTTTCAAAAATTGAATCCGGCAAGTTCGAGTTGGACAAAGGCCCCATCCGCCTGCAGGAACTTGTCGAAAATGTCACCAAACCTCTGCAGGTTCCCGCTGAAAAGCGCCAGAACTGCCTGCAGGTGGAAGTCGATGCGGATTTGCCCGAATGGGTTCTCTGCGACTCGCTCAGACTTTGGCAGGTGCTGACCAACCTGACCGGCAACGCCATCAAATTCACCCAGAACGGCACCATCACGATGCGCGTCAGCTGTGAGGGCTACCACGACGGCAGTCCGCAGGTCCGGTTTGCCGTCCAGGACACCGGCATCGGGATTCCCGCCGCCAACCAGGCCCACATTTTCGAAGCTTTCCAACAGGCCGACGGCTCGACCACCCGTCGCTTCGGCGGTACTGGCCTCGGGCTCACCATCTCGGCCCGGATCATTCGCATGATGGGTGGCCAGATCAACCTGACAAGCGCCACCGACCAGGGCAGCACTTTCTACTTCACCCTGCCTTTGCCCAGCGCCGAACCGGTGGCAATAGTGGAACCGGTTGCACCAGTGACGCCCAGATTCGCGCCGCCGCAGTCCTCCCTGGCTGGCCTCAAGGTGCTGTTGGTGGAAGACAATCTGGTCAACGCGAAACTGGCGACACGAATATTGGACAAGGCCGGAGCCACCGTCGTCTGGGCCGTAAATGGCCAAACGGGTGTGGAAACCTGGGCGCAGGATTCATTCGATGTGATCCTGATGGATGTGCAGATGCCGGTCATGGATGGCTTCACCGCCACCGGTGAAATCCGGGCCCGCGAAAGCGAAGGCGCCCATATTCCCATCATCGCCCTGACGGCCCACGCCCTGGACGGCCACCGCGAACAATGCCTGACCGCGGGCATGGACGATTTCCTGACCAAGCCGCTGAAAGCCGCCCAAATGCGCGATACGGTTCTGCAGTGGACCACCCAACCGGTCAGCTGATTCAAGCCTGGGCGCAATCCGCCTGATCTCCCTGCAACTTGGCCACCGTATGAGGCACCGCCGGCCAGACCGCAGCCAGGTTTTCCAGAGCCGCGCGTGGACTGCCCGGCAAGTTGATGATCAACGTGCGTCCCCGGATACCCGCCGTGGCCCGACTGACAATGGCATGGGGTGAAATCAACAGACTTGCCGCCCGCATACATTCGCCAAAGCCCGGCAACTCGGTGTTGATCACATCGTGGGTCGCTTCGGGGGTCACGTCCCGCGGCGAAACTCCGGTGCCGCCACAGGTCAGGATCAAATCAAAACCATCATTGTCGACCCACTGCACCAGACAATCGGCGATGCGGGCGCGATCGTCCGGCAAGACCACCAACTGGGGTTCGGCAATACCCTGGCTTTGCAGGTATTCGACCAGAGCCGGGCCACTGGTGTCCTTGCGTTCGTCACCGGAACACTTGTCGCTCAAGACCAGGACGCCGGTTTTCAGGTTTGAGGTTTGGGGACTGCTCATCTCATGCCTCCCGCTCAAAAAGTCCGCTGCGCCCGCCGGACTTGCGCACCAGGCGCACCGGGCCCAGTTCGATGTCCCGCCGCACACCCTTGCACATGTCGTATACCGTCAGGCCGGCGACCGTCGCGCCGGTCATCGCTTCCATCTCGACGCCCGTTTTTTCGTGGGCCCGAACCGTGCAGAAAATGGACAGCACGCCGGCTTCGGTGTCGGTTTCAAAATCGATCGCCACATGGTGCAGGGCCAAGGGGTGGGCCAGGGGAATCAGGTCCGGAGTTTTTTTGGTGGCGGCAATACCTGCCAACCGCGCCACGCCCAACACATCACCCTTGGTCAGGTCGCGGTCCAGAATGCGGCCCAGCAAGTCGGCACCCAGGGTGACGCGAGCCTCGACCACGGCTTCGCGGTGGGTGTGGTCCTTGGCCGAGACATCCACCATGTGGGCCCGGCCTTCGCTGTCGAAATGATTGAATGACAATGTGGTCTCCAGGGCCGCAACCCGGCGGACCGGTTGCGGCAGGAAAATTCGTGGGGGCAGGCGCCGGTGTCAGCGCACCAGGGTCATCCGGCGCACTTCATCCACCGCGCCGCTGCGCAGATGATACAGGTAGACGCCCGCGCTCACCTGGCGGCCAGCATCGTCGGCGCCGTTCCAGATGTAAGTGTGCTCGCCGGCAGCCAGATCGGCGTTCACCAGGGTGCGCACCTCGCGTCCAGCCACATCATACACCACCAGATGGGTTTGGCCAGCCCGGGGCAGGTCAAACGATATCCCGGTCATGGGGTTGAACGGGTTGGGCACATTCTGGCGCAGCGCTACAACATTGCGAGGAAGTTGGTCAGCGACCGCCGAGACGCCCGGCAGGCTCAGGCTGTAGACGCCCTTGCCGTGGGTGCCGGCGACGATGAGGCCATCGCCCGCACGCGAGGCCAGTTGATCGACCACCACGTTACCCATCAGATCGGGCGCCTCTTCGCTCCAGATGGTGCCGGCTGCGGCCAGCTCGAAGGTCGAATACAAGCCGGTGCTGGTGCCGACCAGGAAGATGTCTGTCGCGTCGGTGGGCATGATCGCCACCGTCCGGGCCGAAGGTCCCGCGGCGCCAGCCAGGTTGCCTTCCACGGCGGTCCAACTGTTGCCCGCGTCGTCACTGAAAAAGATGCTGCTGACGTTGTAGTTCGATACCGCCACCAGCAACTGGTTGGTGTCATCCGGATGGATGGCGATGTCGGCCACGTAGCCACCGAAGGGCCAATCGGCGCCCATGTTCAAGGGTGTTGGCACGCTGCCGGCGCCGGCGGTTGCGGTATTGTCCAGGCGATACATGTCGCCGTTGGAAGAGCCATAGTACAGAGCTGCACCGGCGCCGTTGCTGATCGCCATGGCGGTCACCGAAGAAGCCGGCACGGTCGTCAATTGCACCCAATTCTGACTGGTGGTATCGCCGGACCACAGCGGAATGGCTGTGACATCGCTGTTGCGCCAGACACCGTTGGTCGAGCCCACGTACAACTGCCGGGTATCGTTGGGGTCAACGATCAGCGGGTTGATGAAGAGGTAGTCGCCGCCACCGGTGGGATCGACCCGGGTCCAACTCGCCAGGGTGCCGGTGGTATTGTCCAACTCCGTGCGATAAACCACGCCGTTCTGCACCGAGACCAGGTAGGTGCCCGTCGTGCCCGAAGCGTCAGCCACGGCGCAGTAGCTGCCGTCGCCCCCGAAGGCCTCAACCCAGGGCTGGGTCCCGTTGGTATTGGCGGTGAACCAGGTGCCGTTGTCCTGCATGCCTCCAATGAGCACATCACTGCCCGGCAGGTTTTCGTCAATGGCCACGGCGTAGAACTGGCTCGTATTGTAGCCGTTGCTCAGCGAGCTCCAGGCTACGGTTGAGGCCGTGATGTCGTTGGTCCGGTGCACGCCACCGTCGCTGCCGCTGTAAGCCACGACAGCCGATCCGGGCTGGAATACCAGCCAGTGCTGATCGGCGTGGTGGTCGGCGTATTGCCAACCACCGATCCAGCGATCGGTACCATTGCTCGCAAAACCGTCGATACTGCGGATCAGGTGGACGCCGCCGATATAGACCTGTTCCGGAACTACGGGGTTGACCGTCACGGTCTGGCAATAACTGCTGTAGCATTCCATCGGCTCCAGGGCACCGGGACCGGGCAGAGCCTGCACCTGCGCGCTGCGGTCCCAGGTGAAGCCACCAGTGCCGCTGCCATCGCCACTGATGTACTGGTACTTGTAAAAGCCTTCGTCGGCCGTGCTGTTGTGATCCGAAACCAGGCAATAGAGAATCGATTCGTCAGAAGGCGCCAGGGCCAGCACAATGCGGTTGTAGCCGGTCAACCCGGCAGGCGTGATGTCGGCCCAAGTGAGACCGTCGGTGGACCGAAAAATACCGTGGGTGCCCCCTTCACGGCTTAAGCTGGCATAAACCACGCCGGTGCTCGAGACCGCCACGTCGGTGTAGCGGGATTGGGTGCCCGCATCGCCCAGCACCCGGGCCCAGGTGGCGCCACCATCGACAGAACGCTCGATGAAGCCGTAAACGGCCGCGTAAATTTCGTCATTTGCTGTTTCGCTGGTGTCCACGGCCAGGCGGTGCACGTACTGCCACTCACCGCTAAACACCGTGACATCGCCACCACTGGTGGACGGCAACAGGAACCAGGTCACGCCGCCGTCGGTGGATTTGAACACACCGTCGCCCCGGAACGTCGCACCACCGCCGGAAGCCGAGTTGCCCCGAATCTCACCGGTGCCGTAATACCAAACATTCTCGTGTCCGGCCCGAACATCCTGGGCCACGCTGGAAACCGCATGCAGCTGGCTGCTGCCGGTGGTCAGGTTCCAGGCGGTGCCATCGGTGGTCGTGCGCCACATGCCACCGCTGATGCCGCCGGCCAGGAGAGTCCGGAACGAAGGATCGCTGACGTCGAAGGCCAAGGCCCGGGTGCGGCCGCCGATATTCCAGGGCCCGCGGTATTGCCAGCCCAACAGCTTGCCGGCGGGAGAACCACGGCCGGGCAGGGCTTGCGCCGCGCTGCGATCCCAGGCCGGCAGTTGGGCTGCAAAAATCTGTTCGCGCCGGTGAATATCAGCCGGGATGGTTCCTGTCAGGGGGTCGGCCAGGCGGCTGACATCCCAGGCCAGGCGTTCGTCCGGCCCGCCGGTCTGTTTGCGACTCGGGCTGTTGGCTGGCGGTGCGGGGGCAGCAATGGCCGGCACCCCGGGCGAGTTGGCCGCATGGTTGGCCGTATAGTTGGCCAGATGGGTCGCCTTCAGATCCCAGGTGCTGGACGACAGCCAGCCCAACCCCGGAATCAGCACAGCAAGAGTCAGGATAAGGGCACGACGATTCATGATTTCGGCATCTCCAAGCGAATCAAACACGCCACCACGCCTGCCGCGGTGGCCTTGGGGCGGAAATCGCCCACAGTCCTAAACAACATTATACCGCAATTTTTAAGAGACTTACACCATTTACTCCCCTTTGAACGCAATTTTTCGAGCCCCTGAAATTTTTTCCCAACCTTTGCGGCCTTTCGCTCGTCTAGGCTATACCCCCGTTATCCACCCCCGTCCCGGAGGACTCCAAAATGCGTTTCCAACGCCTCACCACCGCCCTGGTGGCCACTATTGTCCTGACCCTGCTGGTCGGTAATGCCGCCGCGTTTTCCTTTAAGAACAAGGGCATCGAAGGATCCGGCGATCTCGAGACCCGAGATTTTGACCTGAAAGATTTTGACGAGATCTCCGTCGGGGGCGCTTTCGAAGTCGAAGTCCACTTCGCCAAGAGCCAGGAAGTGTCCGTCACCATCGACGACAACCTGTGGGACAATCTTGAGCTGGAAGTCCGCAATGGCCGCCTGATCATCGATTGGGACGAGAATTGCGAACCGGACGACGACTGCCGGCTCGAGTTGACGGTCTCTTCCCTGAAGGCCATGACCATTCACGGGGCCGCCGAAGTCAAAATCGAGGATTTCGACGGGGACAGCTTCGATTTTGACCTGAGTGGCGCCGCCGAATTGGAAATGAGCGGCAAGGTGAAAGAGCTGGATATCCAGGTCTCCGGAGCCGGTGAGATCGACACCCGGGACCTGCAGGCGCAACACGTCAAGGTGCGTATTTCGGGCGCCGGAGAAGCCAACATTTCGGCTTCCGAAAGCCTTGATGCCCAGGTCTCGGGTGTGGGCAACATCAACTACTGGGGTGATCCGGAAAAGAAGCGCACTTCGGTTTCGGGCCTGGGTGACATCTCGGCCAGATAAGTATTCGCGCGAAAATTCAAGCGGCCCGCCGGGAACCTGCTGGTTCTTCAGGCGGGCCGATCCTTTAATCAGGCATCACAGCACCCTTTGAACCCTCAGCTTCCCCCAACGCCCCTTATAGCCCCTAAAGCCCCCTTTAGAGAGAAATAAACTCAATCGTAGCAGACGGGCATCCGAATCCCCCCCCAGACGCCGTGTCGTCCACGGCTTCGCTCATCAAGAGCTGCAACAGGCTTTGACGTTTTCCGGATGGCCCTGCACAGGCGCATTCGGAGGGGAAAGTGATGCCAGAATGAGACGCCCGGCAAGGCTGTTTGCCTTGACCCTCATGCTGTGTCTGCACACGACCGTGGCTCAGGCTGTCGGCACGCCCGCCGGCACCCTGATCAACAGCCAGGCGGTGGTGAACTATTCGCAGACCGGCCAAGAGATGACCGCGGTCAGCAACCTGCTGTCCCTGCCAGTCCATGAAGTCCTCGACTTCACCCTGGCCTGGCAGGATGCCGCCGAGGTGCCGGTCTATGCCGGTGACTCGACCGCCGCACTCACCTTCCGTCTGCAGAATACGGGCAACGGCTGGGAGACCTTTCTGCTGACGGTCATCAGCGCCCTGAGCGGCGACGATTTTGACCCCCTGGCGGCGGAAATCCATCTCGATACCAATGGCAACGGCCTCTACGACCCCTTGCTCGACGACCTCTATACCGAAGGGGCCAATGACCCCGAGCTGGCGGCAGACGAACCGATGACGGTCTTCCTGATCGGCGGCGTGCCCCTCGATGCGGTCACCGATGACCGGGGCCACCTGAAACTCGCGGCCGGATCCACAGAAGGCTACGGCGTGCCCGGCACCGTCATTCACGGTCAGGGCGACGACGGCACCGACGCGATCATCGGACCCGGTGGCGGCTTTGCCGAAGCGACCGGCACCATGCGCCTGACAGCTGTGCAGGTCCAGCTGCTCAAGTCCGCGGCCGTGATCAGTGGCAGCGGTCAAACCCTGGCCGCAGGCACGGTTGATACCACTTCGGTCATCACCTACACCATCGCCGTGACGGTGACCGGCAACGGCACCGCCCGCGATGTGGTGGTCACCGACCCGATTCCCACTGGCACGGTCTACCGGCCAGGCACCCTTTTTCTGAACGACACACCCCTAACCGACGCCGCCGACAGTGATGCCGGCGACGTTTTCGAACTATTGCAGGGCGCGGTCACCATTGCCCTCGGAGACATGACATCCGACACGTCAACACAACGGATCTCTTTCCAGGTGGCCCTTGAATAAACCCAGGAGGTAAGCAAGTGAGTACTTACGAAACGAAGCTGCGCGCACTGATGATTCTGCCGATTCTGGCGAGTCTTTTTTGCGTTACAGGCGCCTTGGCCCAGAGCGACGGCACCCTTGTGCTGCAAGCGATGGCCGAAGTGGAAGTTGTGCAGGAAAACCCGGACGGCACCCGTGCCGTGCTCAGGTTACCTGCCGAAACCGTCGTGCCCGGTGACGAGGTCATCTACACCCTGACCTACGACAACCAGGGGGCCGAATCGGCCGACGACATCTTCATCACCAATCCGATTCCCGAGCACATGGAATTCCGACGCGCGGCCGCCAATCCGGCCGGGCTGGAGACCGTTTTCTCGGTGGATGGAGGCCATGTGTTCGGTCCTCTGTCCGACCTGACGGTATCTGACAGTGCAGGTCAGATTCGCCAGGCAACGCCACAGGACTGCACGCACATCCAATGGCAATTCACAAGATCACTGGCACCGGGTGAAACCGGTCAGGTGAGTTACACCACACGGTTGCTCTAGAAGCGACTTCTACAGGAGGTAGAACAGATGATGAACAGGATCACCAAACTGTCCGGCCTGAGCCTTGTGCTCACGCTGGTCATGGTTGGCACGGCTTTGGCCGGCGGCACGCCTTCGGGCACGACCGTCGACAACACCGCGTCGGTCGATTTTCAAGTCGGCGGCCTCGTCCAGACCACGATCAACTCCAACACCGCCACCTTTCTGGTCGATAACCGCGTCGATGTGACGGTAGCCACTCTCGATGTTGCGAACATCGTCGTGGTGCCCGGCATGCTGGCCCGGGTGCTGAGCTACTCGGTCTCCAACAACGGTAATACGGTGCAGGATTATGCCCTGACGCCCGTGGCCGATGCCGGTGACGACTTCGACGCCGCCAACGTGAATGTCTTTGTGGACATGAATACCAACGGCACCTACGAGCCGGCCACCGACAACGTGACCTACATCGATGAGCTGGCGGTTGACGCGACGATGAACGTCTTCATCGTCAGTGATATTCCGCTGACCGCAATGAACGCCCAACTGGCGAACTACGACCTGTTGGCCCAGACCAGCAGCGGCGCGGCCACTGGTGTGCAGGGTGTTGTCTATGCGGCTGATGACGCGGCCAACGTGGATGACCCCGCCGTGGTTCAGTTGGTGTTTGCCGATGGTGCCGGCAGTGCCGACGCCGCCAACGACGGTGGCCACAGCAGCCGTTCGACCTACGAGGTGGCCACGGCCAACCTGACGGTGGTCAAGACCCACGTCGTGACCAGCGATCCGATCAACGGTGTCACACGGCCCAAGAATATCCCCGGCGCGAACGTGAACTACACCACCACCCTGAACAACAGCGGTACCAGCAATGCCGACAACGTGGTGATCGTGGACCCCGTGCCCGCCAATACCAGCTTTGTCGTGGGTAGCCACACGATTGCTCCGGCCGGTACTCAGGAGTACAGTAACGATGGCGGCACCACTTGGATCTACGTCCCGGTGGACGGCGGTGACGGCACCGATCTGACCGTGACCCACATGCGGATCCTGTATCCGGCCATCGCCGGTGCGGCGGGCGCTGTGAGCACGTTCCAGGTGATCATCCAGTAGGGATGCCACCCAGATGAACAAACGCCCGCCCACGACAACCCACGGCAATGCGGTCCCCTACGGGGTCGTATTTCCGCGTGTCTGTCAGTGGGCGGGCGTGTTCTTTCTTTGGTTGGTCCTCAGCAGTGGGGCCGCGGCCCAACATCTGCCCGGCAGTGTGCTGAGCAATACGGCGTCAGCTACCTACGCCACCGGTGCCCGCACTGGCATCGCGTTGGACAGCAACCGGTTGGATTTGACGGTGGTGCCGACGCGCACCGGCAGCGCCATCGAATTTCTGCGCTTCCGCCCCGGCGTGCGGGCCTCCATTGCCGTGCCGGTCGCGGTGACCGAATTCAGTCTCAGCGGTGAGGCGGTGGGACCTTTCCAACCCCTGTCCGCTCCGGTGCCCCTGGCCGGTGTGCCCATTGATATTTCCGAGCCCGTGCCCCTGACGACGGCCACGGTTTTCTTCCAGGGCGATCCCGTGTT
>CAZLUL010000104.1:0-14275 GCA_964562635.1 uncultured Fibrobacteraceae bacterium
AAGGATCGCAGTCCCACTGGGAAGGATCGCTCACGTCCACGGTGTCGACGTGGGCGTCAAAGGCGATGATGCGGGGGCCATCGCCGATGCGGCCCAGCACGTTGCCCAGGGCATCGATGCGGACTTCGTCAAAGCCGACCTTTTTCATTTCTGCTTCGATGCGCCGGATGACGCCTTCTTCCTGACCCGAAAGGCTGGGGATGGCCACGATGTCGCGCAAAAAGGCGATCATGGGTTCCTGCAATTCGGCGGCGCGGGCGGCGATGGTATTGCCGATGGTTTCGCTCATTCTATGTTTCTCCCAAAATGCGTGTGTTCTAATTTTGCCAACCCATGGATTTCCACATACGGGCGGCCGTCTTTTGCAAAACGGTGGCTTCGACCGGGGGCGTATCGCCGTTGCGATAGACTTTGCGGCCGCCGACCACGACGGTGTGGATATCCCAGGGATGGAAGTCAAACAATAGGTGACCCAGCCAGGTATCGCTCGTCAGGGGCGTTTTCTGAAAATTTTCCAGGATGATGAAGTCGGCCGGCGCACCGGCGTCGAGGCTGCCGAAGGGCTCGCCAAATATTTCGCGGGCCAGCCGATAGTTGCCCAGCCAGAAGCGCGCTGCGCCTGGATTGCCCATGGGACCACGGCCGCCTTCGTTGCCGCGGAAATAGCTCATGCGCAGCTCGCCCCACATGTTGTTGTCCAGGCCGTCGGTTCCCACGCCGCAGTTCAACGGAAAGCGGTCGATGGGCGCGCGACCCACGCCATTGTTCATGTTCGAACGGCCGCAGTGGATCAGCCACACGCCTTTTTCCTCGAGGGTCTGCATGTCGATGGGGCTGAGGTCCACGCCGTGGGCAAACACACTGCCGGGGCGCACGAGGCCAAAATCGGTCAGGCGGTCCAATGGATCTTTCCAGCCGCGGTCGTGGCTCACTTCGCGGTCGGTAGTTCCTTCGGCCAGGTGGATGTGCAGGCCCACACCCATCCGGCTGCAGATGCCTTCGAGCAGTTCAAGCGTGCGCTCTTCGAGGGTGAAGCTGGCGTGGGCGCCAACGAGTCCCTTGAACTGGGGCACACCCGATTTGGGCGCGTCGTGCAGTTTCTGCAGGTAGCGTTCGTTCTCCTGCAGGGTGATGTCGCGCTGACCCTTGCCGCCACGGTCGGTGGTTTCGTAGCAGAGGCAGCCGCGCAGGCCCACTTCGCTGAGGCCCGCCTCGATGCGGTCCAGCGAGCCGCCCACGGCGGCCAGACTGGCGTGATGATCAAAAATCAGGGTGGTGCCGCAGCGCACGGCGTCCCAACTGCCAGCCAGGGCGCTGAGGTAGTTGGCCTCCGCGTCGAGGCTGCGGTCCAGCGGCCACCAGATTTCGGTCAGGATGTCGTTGAAAGACTTCAGGGGCACCTTGGGCGCGGGCATGCCGGCAGCCAGGCTGGAGTAGAGGTGCCCGTGGGCATTGATGTTGCCGGGCATAACGGTCACGCCGGACAATTCGATGACTTCTTCGCCGTCCTTTGCGACCAGGTCGGTGCCGCGTTCGACGATGCGTTCGCCGGATACGCGCAGGTCGACGACCTCGACGCGGGGGGCGGCTTCGGCATCCATGGCGACAGGAAAATAATCCAATACGGTGGCGTTCTTCAGCAGCATGCTGCTCACGGTCATCCTCCCAATGGATAGTCAAAAAAGCGGGGCAAAGCGGGGGCTCACTCCAGGGTGAGCGGTATCGGTCAATTTAGCACATGAAAAGCGTTTAGGACAAACAAAAGCGGCTTCTCCCAACCAGGGAGGAAGCCGCATCTCAACCGTTGCCGGTCTATTCCGGCTTCAACTCATCCAGACCCTTGAAGATGTTCTTTATCGCATATTCGGTCACGACCCAAACGGTGTCGTCGCCGCCGAGTTGCATATACGTGCCAGCCGGTGCGTCTGCGACCGCTTCGCGATCATGGCCGAAGGTCATAACGATCTCCCGTCCGTCCTGCATCTGCAGAGCGGCGCGGCGAGATGGTTCGGCCAGTCCGTACCCGGCCAGGTCAGCCTTGGGGTCGACCAGATCGGTGGCCCGCACGGCGACCAGGGAGTTGAGCACGGCGTCCACCTTGGTTTTGGCCAGTCCGGCCTCCGCGCCACCTTCCGCGCCACCTTCCAGCGACCATTCCCAGGTATTGCGATCCAGCACGGGGGCGCCTTCAGCCTCACCCTCGGTCGCGGCTTCCACCGCAAAATCCTTCACGAATTCCAACCGTTGGCCATCCGTGGTGATGGCCATCCGGTCGACTTCCAGGCGGTCTTCCTGCAAGGCCTGCAGCTCCAGAAAATACCGGCTCTTGGGCATCTCGGGCCCGTCATACATCCCCACTTCGGCCAGCAGGTTTTTCTGGCTTACGTACACTTTGTCGCTGTCCGGTTGCCGCACGAAGTTGCCGGGGTAGCGCTCCGGCTTGTGGCCCACGTCCAGGGCGATGACCAGATCACCGGCCGGATTGTAGGCCCGAACCCGCACCGCACCATCGGCACCAAGGCCATAGTCAGCCAGCACCTCAGCGCTGTCCGAGCGGTACTCGCCGGTCAGGCCGCTGATGTTGCGCACCAAAGTTTCGATGCGCGCGAGGTTCGCGGTGGCGAACCAGGCGCTGTCGACATTCCAGCCGGTCGGGTTGTTGCTCAGCACCACAACCTCGGTCTCGGCGCCATAACCGATGGTGATCCGGCTCAGGTCCGCCGGCACAAAACCGTCGGCGATGATCTCAGCCACAGATGACTGGCTGGTCGCCTTTTTGTGGCCGCTTTTCTGCATCAGGTTGATGCCCAGCAAAACCGCCAGGGCGATTCCCAGGAGCACCAGGTTTTTGGTCTTCATCATGATCTGGCCTCCTTACCGGCTGCTGCCGGTGCGTTTGAATTGACTGCGGTAGGCAGCGGCGTCGCGGCGCCTGACCCCAGCGCGCATGAACCCGAAGACCGCCAGACCAACCGGCACCAACAGCACCGCAAACAGGCGCCAGGCCATCTTCTGGTTGGCCTCCACCGGTTTGATCACCCGCTGGGTCAGGGTCTTGCTCCGGATGGCCAGCAACTCGTGACTGCCGGCCAGATAGTCCACGGCGTTCAGCAACAACAGCGCGTTCTGCTGGGCGGCCAGAATGTTGTCGTCGAACATCTTGGCGCCACCGACGAGAAACATCGTGCCGGGCTGCGGGGTGACCGGCGCGGGTGTCAGCGGGCCAGCGGCCAACGGATCGAGCGCTTCGCCCTCGGGCGCGGCTGCGGCCGGCCAGGCAGGCACCTCACGGCCCTCGAAGGTGTCCGGGAACTGGCCTTCAACCAGCATGGCCACCGTCTGGGCACCAAGCATGTTCTTGCCCTGCACCGCCAGCATGTCGCCCAGCAAGGGACCGTCGGACCAGGGCACGGTCCAGCAGTTGTCGCTGCTGGTCATCAGGCTGGTGGTCGTCAGGCTGTTGGCTGCCAGGACCGTCTCGTCTTTTTCGATAGGCGTGCCCCACAGGAAAAAGACCGAACCAATGCGATTGGTCAGTGGCGAATCCTGGTTCATCTGGGCTTCGTTCACGCTGATCTGGATGGGAACCTTGACCGGCTCGCGGGTCTGCATGCGCAGGCCCCCGATGTTCACCTCGCGGGGCAGGTCGATGGTTTCCATGGTGCTGTCGAAGAAATGGTCTTCGCTGACGGTGAGTCCAAACTGGGCCAACATGGGCTCCAGTCCGGTGTCCAACGACTGACCACTGATATTCCAGCCGCCGGCCTGGGCCGGGCTGTAGCCGTACTCATGGGCCTGTACCGCCAGGATCACGGGCAAGCCACCACGCATGGCGCGGTTGATCTCGAACACCTGCCGGTCGTTGAGCATGCTCATGGCCATGACGATCAGGCAGTCGACATCTTCGGGGATGGGCGAGGCGGCCGTCAGGTCGATCGGCACCGCTTCGTAGTGCCCCTGGCCCAGCAACTCACCCAGACGGGCAAATTGTTCCTGGGGCGCCGGCGGTTGCATGCCCTGCTGCAGGTACATCATGGCCGTCTGCTGGTCGACTTCCTTTTTGGGACCGAAGACCGCCACCCGGGGCGTGCGCTCGCGGGTCAACCGGTACACGGGCCCGATGATGTCCTGTTCCAGGGCCGCCAATCGTTGCGGCAGCAACTGGGGGATCACCTCTTCGGGCTTGTCCTTGTAGGCGATGGTCAGGGCCGACCAGATGAGCTTGATGCCCATCTCGTCCTTCTCGATCGATTGCACCTGGAACGGGCGGATGCCCTTGGCCCCGAGGGCGGCCTGCATCTCTTCGTCGTCCTGCGGGTTGTGCACCGTGAACTCGAGCATGCCGTCGGCGACCTGCTCGAAGTTGCGCATCTGCTCGGTGATGTCCCGCTCGAGATTGCGCAGCTCGGTGGGCATCTTGTCGCTGGTGGTGATGTAGAGCTTCACCAGAACGGGCACTTTCAATTCCTTGAGAATGTCCGCGGCGGCGGGGGTCATGGTGAACAGCCGGTCGCTGGTCATGTCCACGCGGGCACCGCGCCAGTTGTCGGCCACCGAGATGGCGTAAAAGACGACGAATGTCAGCAGTATGGAGGCTGCCGCAAACGTCAGGCGGAATTTGCGTCGGTTGCTGTTCATTAGTATTTCCTGCCTTCCAGCCACAGGGCGTTGAGGGTCAGGAAGATGGCGGTCAGGCCCAGGAAGTAGGCCAAATCACCCAGGGCGATGACTCCGCGCAGCATCATGTTGAAATGGTCCGAAAGTCCCAGGTAGTGCTGCAACAGGGATCCAAAGCCGGGCACCCAGCCATCGATGGTGGTGGCCACCGTGGGAATGCCCAGAATGAAGATCACGAAGCAGGCCATGATGCCCAGGATCACGGCGGAGATCTGGTCGCGCATCAGGCCGCTGGTGAACATGCCAATGGCCATGTAGAGGCCACCGAGCAGGGCGGCGCCAATATAGCCACTGACGATCGCGCCCATATCCGGATTGCCCAGCGCGCCGACCATGATGGGCAACGGCAGGGTGCCCAGCAGGGCCACCAGATAAAAAGCGAAGGCGGCAAAGTACTTGCCCAGCATCACGTCGCGCGTGGGCATGGGCAGGGTCATCAGCAATTCAAAAGTGCCAGTTCGTTTGTCTTCAGCCCACAACCGCATGCTGACGGCAGGGATGAAGAAGATCAAAAACAGCGGCAGGTTGCCGAAGAAGCCGCGCAGGTCGGCCGCGCCCCCGAGGAAGAACGAGGTCATGAAAAGACCTGAGTTCAAGATCAGGAAAGCGATGATGAAAATGTAGGCGATCGGGCTGTTGAAGTACGAGCCGAATTCGCGCTTGAAGATGGTCATGCTGTTGGTCATGAGGCCACCCCCCGGTTTTCGCGGGCGCTGCGGGTCAGGGCGATGAACGTGTCTTCGAGGCTGAAGGTGGCCTCGTGCAGTTCGGTCAACTCCCATGATCTATCGCGGGCCAATTTGTCAATGGCCCCGACGAGATCCTGGCCAAAGGGACCGCGCACTTCAAAGCGGCAGCCGTCGTTACTGGCCTTCGGGGCTGGCGAAACTTCGCTGACCGCGGACAATGCGCGCAGATCAGTCTCGACCGCATCGCCGAATTGCCGCGCGCCGACAAAAACCCGATTGGTCTTCATGGCATCGCGGGCCAGCTCGTTCACATCGCCGTCGGCAATGATCCGGCCTTCGTTGATGACCACGACCCGGTCGGTGACCGGGCTGACTTCCTGCAGAATATGCGTCGAGAAGATGATGGTCTTGGCGCCGGCGAGGCTTTTGATCAACTTGCGGATGCCCATGATCTGCAGCGGATCCAAACCGCTGGTGGGCTCGTCGAGGATCAGGATGTCGGGGTCGTGGATCAGCGCCTGGGCCAGGCCGGTGCGCTGCCTGTAACCCTTGGACAGCTCGCCGATGTTTTTTTTGTATTCGGTGGTCAGGCCGCAGGCTTCGACACACCAGTCGAGGCGCTCGTTGAGCTTGTGGCCGGACAGCCCGCGGGCCTGGCCCACGAAACGCAGGTATTCCTGCACGTTCATGTCCAGATACAGGGGCACATTCTCGGGCAGATAGCCGATGCGGTGGCGGACCGCCAGCGGATTCTCCAGGACATCGATCCCATCAACTTTCACGGTGCCACTGTCGGCCGCCAGAAAGGTGGTGATGATCTTCATGGTCGTGCTCTTGCCGGCGCCGTTGGGTCCCAGAAAGCCGAGGATTTCTCCCTTGCCGATCTGGAACGAGACGTCGTCGAGCGCGCGCATGGTCCCGAAGGATTTCGTGATGCCACGGACTTCGATCATCGCGAAGACTCCTCAGGGGTGTGGGTGGTCTAAAGAAAATGAATCATCCAAAAGAGCGCCTAATATAAGCGCAACGGCCGAAAAACTTCAAGATTGGGAAAAAGTTCCATATTGTTACAGTGTAGAAACCCCAAATATTTGGAGGAAAATATGACTCGTCGCCAAGGACTTTGCACTGGCCTGTGCCTCATGATCGCCACTATGGTTTTGCCGCTGGCCGCCGGGGCCCAATGCATGACGGCCTGGTCCAATCCCAACTCGTCGGATTTCGAGTATTTTGGACTGGGCGTATCGGGCCAGCGGCAATGGGTGGGCCAGGAATTCACCACCGACTGCGATGGCCAATTCTTGCGGGCCGCTTTTATGATTACTGTCGATTTTTTCAGCTTTAATGGGGTCACAACCCTGGCTGGCGGCGACGCGGTGACCTGCACTGTGTTGGACGACCAGAACCGGGTCATCGCCACGGCGGACAATGTTCTCGAAAGCGGATTTGGGTTCCAATGGGTGGTCTTCGATTTCAGTCCCCAGGAGCTGGGATTAGCTGCGGGTGTCTTGTCGGTCCGCATCGAAACCAGCCTCGATGCCTACGGATGGGTGGCGACGGACATCAGCCGGGTGCCGGGTCGCCTGATGATCGGCGATGCCACCAATACCTTCTACAGTCAGGCCAAGGATACGGCCTTCGAGGTGGTCTGGGATCCGGCGGCCATCGTCGTGGGTACCGAAGAGTACTCCTGGGGAGCAGTCAAAGCCTTGTATCGCTGACCGTTACCCTGGTTATCGCACCAGCATCAACTTGCGGGTCAAGGGCTCGGTGCCGGGGGCCAGCAGGCGGGCGAAATACTGGCCGCTGGCCACGGCGCTGCCCTGTTCATTCAGCCCATCCCACAAATATTCGTGGCTGCCAGCGGCCAGTTCGGTGCTCACGAGCTTGCGCACCAGTCGGCCGCGTATGTCGTGAATCGCCAACCGCACCGGGCCGGTCGCGCGGGTATTGAAGCGCAGCACCGTGCGTGGGTTGAAGGGGTTGGGGTAGTTTTCCAGGCCGGCCAGCTGGGCGTCGGGCAGATCGTCATCCACCGCCGTTACATAATTTCCGTAGATCAGGGTCACGGGCAGCACCATGGCGCCACCCGGGTCGTTGGATAGAAACAGCACCGAGGTCTGGTAGGTGCCTTCGGTCAATCCGGCCGGATCAACGGTGACGTTGATCGTTTGCGAGGCGCCAGGCTCCAGGTAGCCGGTGGGGGCCTCAAGGCTGAGCCAATTGGCCGAGTTGTAGGTGTTGCCGAATATCAGCGGCAGGTTGCCGTGGTTGGTGATTTGCAACTGCAACGGCGGGCTTGAGGGCGTCTGGCCCAGAGCTGCCGGCAGGTTGATCAGGCCGGCGCCCGAATAATTGTCGCGTCCCGGGCTGGCCGGGGCGCTGGTCAAGTCGGTGGCCGTGGTTTCGAAAATTTCGGCCAGCTGGGCTGGGGTCAGTCCAGGGGTGGCGGCCATGGCCAGGCAGAACGCGCCGGTGACCAGGGGACAGGCCATGCTGGTGCCGTCGTAGGTGACATAGCCGTCGTTGACGGTGGTGCTGGTGATGCTCACTCCCGGTGCCGTGATATCCGGTTTCATCAGGCCCGGCGTGTAGGGATAGTCGTGGTAGTCGACGGTATCGTTGGGGTTGGTGGTATTCCACTCGGTGGGCCCGTAGCTGTTGGTGGTGCCGATGTTGCCGGCGATGTCGCTGCCGCCGACGGTGAATACGGCGGTCTGGCCGCCATTGGGGCCGTACCAGGGGCTGGGGCAATCGCCCGGGCTGGCGATGTTGGTCGGCACGGGGTTGTGGCCACCGATGTTGTCGCCGTTGCCGGCCGCGCACACCCAGGGCACGTCTATACTCAACAGCAATTCGGCATTGTAGCGGTTGGCGGTGCGCACATCGTCCGGTGGCAGGGTCCAGCCGGCGCTCATGGAGAAAATCTGCACGCCGTTGTCCAGGCCAAACTGCATCGCTTCGACCATGTCGGCCATGTAGCCGGGCACCGAGCGCAGCACCATCAATGTCGCGCCGGGGGCCACGCCGGTTGTCGTGCCCAGGGTCCCGTCGCCAACGATCAGGCCGCTGGTGTGGGTGCCGTGGTACCAGTTGGTATCGCCGTCGTAGGGGTCGTTGTCGTCCGAAACAGCGTCCCAGCCGTGGTTGGGGTAGGTTGCGCCGCCATCCCAGAGGTGGTTTTGCAGGTCCGGATGGTCATAGGCCACGCCCGAGTCGAGGTGGCCGACGATGACGCCGTTGCCGGCATAGCCACTGGCCCAGGCCTGGTCCGCACCGATGTTCGAAAGGTGCCAGGCTACGGATTTGTCGGTTTTGTCGCTGATGATTGACAAATCCGCAACTGAAGGCTGGCCAAAGGTTTCGCTGAGGTGGTTATCTAACCACAAGTGCCCGATTTCGGGATTCAGGGCCAATTTTTCCACCGCGGGGGCGCTCATCCGCATGGCGATCATGCCGGGCAGCCACAGGGGCTCGGCTGCAAGGGCCAGCCCGGATTTGACCAGGTCATTCAGGTCGGTGGCCAAGCGGGCGTGGGCGGTTTCCATCTGCTGCCGCGCGCCGTCCAAAATGACCTGCCGGCGGGTGGAGCGGCTGGCGTCTTTCAGGGCCAGGCCCATGGCCGTAGGGTCCAGGCGTTCGGCCGGAACGATCATTACGCGCAGCATCTCGCCGGTTTTGCCCTGACTGAGGGCATCATTCAGGTCGGCTGAGACGACCGGTAAGTGCACTTCGCGCCGGGTCAAGGGGTGGTCGGCCAGCTTGAGAGCCTCAGTCCGCTTCAATGCCGGCTCGATGACCGTCACCAGACTGGTGGGATGTAAGCGCAGCTCGGAATTGCCGACGATCCAGGTGAACGTGCGGCTGACGACGTTGTCGGTCTCGTCGGTTTCCGCCACCGCATCGGTGGGGTCCAGCACCAGGCTGATGGTGTGGGGGCCCAGGGGCAGGACCAGGGGATAGTCTTCCAGGGGCACATAGGTGCCGGTCTCCAGGCCCGCGCCCAGCAACCATGAGGCTTCGATTTCGCCGTCGACTTCGAGGTCGACATAAAATGGTGTTGTGGCGTCTTTCAAACCGTCGTTCAGCATCGCGAAACTGACATAGGCGGTGTCGCCGGCGGCCAGCCAGCCGTCGGTGCGCTGGCCCTTGATCAGGTTGGCCAGCAAGGAGGAGTCCCAGTCGGCCGGCGTGAAGGGCGCGAGGTTGGGTTCCAGGGTGTGGCGGCTAGTGTAGACGTTGTGACCCTCGGTGGCGAAGTCGCGGCGGTCAATCCAGGTCGCGTGGATTTCGTCGGTGGTGGCCACACCAAAAGCGGAGTGGAAAGTGGGCTCGACCCGGGGCTGGTCTGTGACCAGTTCCACCTCACCAAAGAAGGCGATGTCGCCGTAGCCCGAGGCCAGGCGACTGCCCAGTTGGTATTCGTCGCCGCCGGCGGGCGCGTCGAGCCACAAACAACCCACGATGCCGTCACGCGTGAAGACTGTCGGGCCCACACTGTCGTACTCGTCGGCCACGATGCCGTAGGGTCCGAACCAGCTGGCTCCAGCATCCCAGCTGAACAGGTAAATGATATCGCCGTCACTGGTTACGCCATCGGACCAATCCAGCTGATACACCACAAAGACGTCGTCGCCCTGGGCCGCCAATTGGGGGAAGCCCGCGTTGTTGGCCGTCCAGCCGGTCATGCTCGCCGGCTCGCTGAAGCTGCCGTTGTAGACGTCCGTCGCGATCAGAATTTCGGTTTCGCCGGTGTAGCCGTCGACTTCGGCGTTCAGGAGGTGCACCGTGCCGCCGCTCATGGCCACGTCGGGCCAATAGTCGGCATAGCCGTCGGGCAGAAAATAGTCGTACACAACCGAGTTGCCGCCGTTGCTGGACGACATGAAGATCATCGTCCACTCGTATTGGTAATAGTCATAGTTGATGGTCAACCAACCGGCGGCGATGAAGACTTTGGCGAAATCACCGGCGCCTGAAACTGTGATTGAAGGGGTGGCGCAGGGTTCTCCGACAGCCAGGCCCTTGACCCAGGCCCACTGGGTGGGCGCGTCGGGGTTGGTGGTGCGGGCCCGCAGGATGTAGCCGTCTTCGCGCACCCAGGTCACGTGCAGGTAGCCGCCGCCGTCGATGGCGATCTCGGGGTGGTATTCGTCTTCGGTAAACGCGGGCATTTCCCAGACGGTCCAGCTGGCGCCGCCGTCGGTCGACTGGGCAATGTGAATGTCACGGTCGGTGCCGCCGAGATCCTTGGCGCCAAATACGGCGTACAAATTGCCGGACAGATTGCACTGCGCGATGGAGATGTACTCATCGTTCATGTTGGTGGGGTTGGCCAGTTTCTGGTCGGCGGTCCAGGGCAGGCTTTTGGCGGCTGCGCGTGGGGCGCCGGTGGGGGCCGTTTTGTTTTGGGTCAGATGTGTCCGCAGGTAGAGGGGGTCGGTCAAGTCCCGGACCTGTTGCATCAGATCGGGGGACAGGTGATGAACGGGGCGAGAGACTTTCCCGACCCCCTTTACCTGGTCGGACAGATCTTCATCGGCGAAGGTCGTGGTGCGGGCCTTGTCACCATGAGTGCGGAAAGTCTGGCGGTCCTTGTGGGGGGCGACCGCCCGATTTTTGGCCTGGGGCAGGCGCTGGGAGATGGGTGCGCGGCCGGGAGTAGCCTGCTCTGCGGCGCCCAGAGCATGCTCCGGGCGGGTTTGGGGGGCTGATTGGGCTGCCGCGGCGCCTGCCAGGAGCAGGATTGCCGCTATTGTGGCTTTGAATATGCGCACTGGATTACTCCCATAGCTCGAAAAACAGGTCTTAGTGGGAATCATTATAGCATAAAACAGCAAAAAATGTAAAGAGAGTGCAATTAGGTTGTCTGCATTTTCTGGGGTTGACGTTTGAAATAATAATCGTATATTGGCGATAGACGATAAAGGAGGAGAAAGTATGTCCGACCCCCCAAAAAACCTATTTGGCGCTCACATCACGGAATTGGCCGGCCTGGCCAAGGCTTTGGGGCATCCGGCCCGCGTGCGCATTTTGGAGATTCTGGCCCAAACGCCCGGCTGCATTTGTGGTGACATCGTTGAGCAATTGCCGCTGGCCCAGGCTACGGTTTCCCAGCACCTCAAAGAACTCAGGCGCGTGGATCTGATCGCAGGCGAAATTTCGGGGCCACGCACCTGTTACTGCCTCAATACCGAAACCCTGACGCGGGCGCGGGCGATGTTCAGCGACCTGTTCACCGGCATCGGCTGTTGCCAGACTGAAGGAGAGATCCATGAGCTCAAACCCGAATAAAATCAAAGACATGGTCAAAGAAGGCTATGGCAACATCGCCCGCACCGGCGATTCGTGCTGTGGCCCGCAGAACTGTGGCGACAACTTGAATGGAGTCAGCTTCAGCGAAGGCTACGACAAGGTGGCAGGCTATGTGGCCGATGCCGACCTGGGCCTGGGCTGCGGCCTGCCCACCGAAGAGGCGTTCATCAAGCCGGGCGAGACCGTCCTGGATCTGGGCAGTGGCGCGGGTAACGATGTCTTCATCGCCAGTTCTTTGGTCGGGCCGGAAGGCCGTGTCATTGGCCTGGACATGACCGAAGATATGGTGATCCGTGCGCGCGAAAATGCCACCAAACTGGGCCGCACCAATGTCGAATTTGTCCACGGCGAAATCGAAAGCATTCCCTTGCCGGACGCTCAAGTCGATCTGGTGGTGAGCAACTGCGTCCTGAACCTGGTGCCGAACAAGGCCACGGCCTTCAGCGAAATCCACCGCGTCATCAAACCCGGTGGGCGTTTCGCCATTTCGGATGTCGTGCTGCACGGCGAACTGCCGCCGGACCTGGCCGCAGAGAGCCTGATGTACGTCGGCTGTGTGGCCGGTGCGCAGCAGGAGGCAGAGTACCTCGCGACCATTGCCGAGGCGGGCTTCCGGGAAATTGCGGTCGAAAAATCGCGCGAGATCCGCTTGCCCGAGGGCGTGGTGGCCAAGGTGCTCGGTGATAAAGGCGCGGTCGACTTTCAGGCCTCCGGCGTAAAAATCATGAGCATCACGGTGACCGGGCGGCGTTGATCTTGCCGGACTTGGTGCCAACAGGTATGGTGGGGCTGTTCTCGCAACGGCCCCGCTATTCATATCTGCCACCGTGTGCAATTTGCAAAGAGTAACCATGCCCCGACCAGAACGCCCCGAAAAAGTCGAACCCAAGCTCTGGCGTTATGAACTGCCTGGAGGCTGGATTGTGCTGGCCGGACGCACCGACCAGGACAACGACCGCCTGTCCCTCAAGATCGCCAAGGCCAACGATTTCTGGTTCCACGTCAAGGGTTTGCCGGGCAGTCATGTGGTCTTGCAGGTGCCGGCGGGAGAAAAGCCGGACAACGCGACGCTGAAGCTGGCGGCCGGTGTGGCGGCGTGGCACAGCAAGAAGCGCGAGGCGCGGCAGGTAGCCGTCAGTTGCACCGAGGCCCGTTACGTGACCAAGCCGCGGGGTGCCAAACCCGGCACCGTTGAAGTGCGTAAGGAAAAGGTTCTGAACGTGCGGCCGAGTATTCCGGAGGAGTCCCCATGATGGATCAGGTCACGATCTGGCTGGAGCAATATCTGCAGAACCAGTATTGGCGGGTGGGGTTCATCTTCGGGTTGGCCCTGCTACTGGCCCTGCTGTCCCGGGTAATCCTGGTGCCTTTTCTGAAAAAGATGTCGCAACGGACGTCGTCCAACGTCGATGACCACATCCTGGAGCTGATCTGGCCGGCGGTTTTGCGGACGATTGTCCTGCAGGGTGTGCACGTGGCGACCCTGGACCTTGTCCACGTTGACAAAATCGACACTTTCGTCAGCAGCCTGACGACGACCCTGATGGTCCTGATCTGGGTGCGGGTATTGGCTGGCGTGGGCACGGTCATGTTCCGGACGCTGAGCAACAACGCCGAAAAATACACTTGGATCCAGCCCCAGACGCTGCCCCTGGTGCAGTTCGTTTATAAAGTGTCTCTCTTTGGTCTGGCGTCCTACCTCATCATGGCTGCCTGGCACATCAACCTGACCAGCTGGCTGGCCAGTGCCGGGGTGGCCGGCATCGCGCTCGGTTTTGCCGCCAAGGATACTCTGGCCAATTTCATCTCGGGCATTTTTATTCTGGCCGACGCGCCCTACCGGGTGGGCCAGTACATCATCATCGACGGCACGACCCGTGGCGTGGTCACCGAGATCGGCATGCGCTCGACCCGCCTGCTGACCCGCGACAACGTCGAAGTCACGGTGCCCAACGCGGTGATCGGCAACGCCAAGATCGTCAACGAGTCGAGCGGGCCTTCGCCCAAGATGCGGGTGCGGGTCACCGTTGGTGTGGCCTACGGCAGTGATGTGGAGCAGGTGAGGCAGTTGCTGCTCGATTGTGCCCGCGAAGTGGAATACACGAGCAAGGATCAAGAGCCCACGGTGCGGTTCGCACTCATGGGCGAATCCAGCCTCGATTTTCAGGTGCTGGTGTGGGTGACCCATCCGGTCTTCAGGGGGCGCGTGACTGACGGCCTCAATACCGGGATTTACAAGGCCCTGCAGGATGCAGGGGTGGAAATTCCCTTCCCGCAGCGGGACTTGCATCTCAAGAGTTGGCCTGAGGGTAGTGGCGGTTTTCCGCAATCTTCGTGAAATGGGCGGGCCCTGCCGACGGTCGTCGGCAGGGCCGCTGATTCTAACGAATTGTCGTCGAAACCACTTCGCCTTCGATGACAACCCCGACGCAGTGGGTGGTGTACTCGAAGGGGTCCCCATCGTACAGGGCCAAATCCCCATCCTTGCCTTTGGCCAGTGATCCCACCCGATCGTCAATGCCCAGAATCCGGGCCGGTTCGATGGTGATGGCGGCCAGGGCATCGTCAAAGCCCAACCCGTGGGCAGCGGCCAC
>CAZLUL010000105.1:0-14163 GCA_964562635.1 uncultured Fibrobacteraceae bacterium
ATCCCGGCCTTCCATGACCACCCCACCACGCCGTCCCATGGCCTGTTGGCGAGCCACCATCTCGCGCCGCACGTCGGGGTGACTGGCCACCCGGGAAACCAGGGCCTCCACTTCAGGCGTGCGGATCGCGCGCGAAACATCTTGCCCATTCCAGAGCACGGTCACGTCCGCCTTGGCCGGGCGCAATTCCAGGGTGGCGTCGGTCAGCAGAGCCACCAGGCCGGCTTGGTCGTCAGGCGAAATACCCTGGCTGAGACTGGCGTGGGTCAAGGCGCGGTACATGGCCCCGGTGTCGATGTAGAGCAGGCCAAAACGGTCAGCGAGTGAGCGCGCGGTGGAGGACTTGCCGCTGCCGGCCGGCCCATCGATGGCGATCACGGCATCAGCCGGCAACAGGCCAGGCGCACATTCGGGAAGATCTGTGGGTCGATAGGCCGTCATCTACAGGTCCCGCCCAACGGCGCGGGCGATGGCCCGGCAGGATGTGGTCAATTCGGCGAACTCGGCGGGCGTGAGGCTTTGCTCTCCATCGCTGAGGGCCAGATCAGGATTGTTGTGGGTTTCGATCAGCAGGCCGTCCGCACCGGCGGCCACGGCGGCGCGGGCCAGCGTCGGGACATATTTGCGAGAACCAGCGGCATGGCTCGGATCCACGACGATCGGCAGGTGGGTGCGCTCGCGCAGCACGGCGATGGCGCCGAGGTCGAGGGTATTGCGCAGGGCGGTTTCGAAAGTGCGGATGCCCCGCTCGCAGAAGACCACATCGCGCGAACCGGCGGCCAGAATGTATTCGGCCGCGTTCAACCACTCGTCGATGGTGGTCATCATGCCGCGTTTGAGCAGTACCGGCTTGCCGCTGGCCCCCACTTCACGCAGCAGAGGAAAGTTCTGCACATTGCGGCTGCCGATCTGCAGCATGTCGGCGACTTCGGCGGCAACCGCGACGTCACGCGGGTCGAGCACCTCGGTCACAAATGGCAGGCCCGAAGCCTGGCGCGCGGCGGCCAGCATTTCGAGTCCCTGTCGTCCGAGGCCCTGAAAGGCGTAGGGATTGGTGCGGGGTTTCCAGGCGCCGCCGCGCAGCATCGAGCCACCGGCTGCGGCCACTTCCTGCGCGATGGTGCGGATCTGGTCGGGATTTTCCACGGCGCACGGGCCACCGATGACGACGACCTTTTCGGCACCGAAGCGCACCTCTCCCACCGCGACAATCGTCGTGGGTTGTCCAGCCGCGCGGGATACCAGTGGTATCCTGCCCGCCTCGGCGCTTGGCATTTTTTCAGGCTGCGTTGCGGACGTCAATTCAGGATCTCCTTCAGGACCTCTTTGAGAGCCTCGAGGCAACGTTGGTTCTCTGCGGGCAGGCCAATACTGATGCGCATGGCGCCGTCGCCGAGGCCGAAGGCGTGCATGGGCCGGACGATCACGCCCTTTTGCAGCAGGTCGGCCGCCAGTTGGCCGGCGTTCACACTGCCGCGGACCAGAACAAAATTGGTCTGGCTGGGCACTGTCTCCAGGCCGAGGGCCTGCAATTCGGCAATCATCCGGTCCAGTTCGGCCCGGTTGCGATCGCGGCGGCCAGCCACTTCGTGCCAGTTGCCCAGGCAGGCGATGGCCGCCGCCTGGCTCAGCATATTGACATTGAACGGCTCGCGTGTCTTGTGCAATTCACAGATCAGGCCGGGGTGCCCCACGCCATACCCGACGCGCAATCCGGCCAGCGAATGGATCTTGCTGAAGGTCCGCAGCAGGACCAGGTTCGGATGGGCCGCCATCATCGGCAGAGTCTGAGGGTAGTCATCGGCCGTGACGTATTCGTAATAGGCCTCGTCCATCGCCACGATGACGTGCTCGGGCACCGCGGCCAGGAAGGTCTCCAGCTCAGCGGCAGTATTGTAGGTGCCGGTCGGGTTGTTGGGATTGCAGATGATCACCAGCTTGGTCTTGGCGTTGACGGCAGCGGCCATGGCGGGCAAGTCATGCCGGTCGCCGGTGGCCAGGGGCACCGCAACGCCGGATTCAAAATGCACCTGGGTCGCCAGGGCGTAGACAATGAAGCTGTGTTCGCTGTAGACCACGTTCTCGCCCGGGCTGACCAAAGCCCGAATGAGGATATCAATGACTTCATTGCTGCCGTTGCCAAAAATCAGGCTTTGGGGGCTGACATCCAGGTGAGCCGCCAGGCTTTGGGTCAGGTCAAAACAGGCCGCATCCGGGTAGCGGTTGATCTCGGCGGCCGCCTTGCTGATGGCTGCCAGCACCGCCGGCAAAGGGCCTTCGGGATTCTCGTTGCTGGCGAGTTTGACGATGGAGTCGAGGCCGAGTTCGCGTTGCACTTCGGCAATGGGTTTGCCGGGACTGTAGGGGCGGGTCTTGACGATTCCGGGGCGCAGCAGGGCTTGAAAATCCAGAGTTTTTTCCGTCATGGTCTTCCCTCTTTCACACATCATTCCCATATCCAGAACCGGCTGCCCAAAACCAGGCTACCGGCGACGTGATGACGATTTCGGAGTGGGCTTGGCCACCGCCAAGCGCAGGGCTTCCACTTCCTGGTGAGACAGGCGCCGGAAGTCACCGGGCCGCAGCAGTCCCAGCGAGACCGGGCCGATATCCGTACGGTGCAGGTTTCTGACCCGGGCCCCGACCTTGCGGAACATGCGGCGAATCTGACGCCGGCGTCCCTCATGGATCTGCATGACCCAGTCGCGGGTCGTGCCGTCGACTTTTTGCTCGAGGCGACAGGGCAGCACCTTGCGCCCATCGATCTCGATCTTGCCGGTGATCAGGTTCTTCAATTGGGTCGGTGAGAGATCTTCGCTGCTCTCGACCTGGTAAGTCTTCCAGAGGCCGGTTACCGGTTGGCACAGGTCCTGATTCAGCTGACCATCGTCTGTCCAAAGGAGCAACCCGGTGGACTCGGAGTCAAGGCGCCCGACGGGCATAAATCGGTCGGGCAAATCAGCCTGCAGGCGGTAGGGCAACAACGAGGCCTGGCCCCCCTGGGACTTGAGGGTCGAAACCACCTCGAGGGGCTTGTGAAAGGCATAGACGCGGAAATCCCGTGGCATCACGGCCGGGCGGCCGTCCACTTCAAGCTCATCATTTTCGGGATTTACCTGGCGGCCCATGTCGTGGACCACCTGGCCGTTCAGTTTCACCCGGCCGGCGGAGATGAGTTCTTCGACCGAGCGCCGCGAACCGAAGCCGGCGCGAGCCAGGCATTTGTTCAGCCGCATCGTGGCGGCAGATGGCGTGGAATCGCCAGGCTTACTCATGGCTATTCGGCGTTCTCGTGTTTTTGGGCCAGTGGTTCGTTGTCTTCTGCCGCCGGTTCAGCGACTTCGTCGCCGCCTTCTTCACCAGTTGATTCGTCTGTGGCTTCTCCGGTGACTTCTTCAGCGACTTCATCTGTGACTTCCTCGGTGCCTTCGCCTTCCTCGCCTTCGGGCACATCGGCGGCCACCGGCGCGGTGAAATAGTCCTCGAGTTCCTGGTCCGAAACGTCCCGGCCCACCAGCGAGGCGAATTGCTTCAGCTCATCGCGGTCGTCCATCACTTGTTCGAGGTCCGGCAGGTCAGGCAACTGGCCCAGGCCGCGCAGGCCCAGATGATTGAGAAACTCGCGCGTTGTGCCATACAGCAGAGGATTGCCCACCGCCTGACTGCGCCCCACCACCGTAATCAGATTGCGTTCGGTCAGGGTACTGATCGCACCACTGCTGTTCACGCCCCGGATCTCGTCCACTTCCAGCCGGGTCAGGGGCTGCTTGTAGGCAATGATCGCCAGCACTTCGAGGCCGGCCTTGGACAAGCGAGTGAAGCGCCGCGTCTTGAGCATTTTTTCGACGATGGGCGAGAATTCGGGTTTGGTCGCGATCTGGTAACCGCCGCCAAATTCGATGATCGAAAAAGCGTGCTCGTGGGCGCTGTATTCCGCTTCCAGTTCAGCCACGGCTGCCTTCAGGTCCGCCGTTTCAGCTTCTGGAAAAATCTTCTTCAGGCGCGCCAGGGTCAGCGGGCTTTCCGTGGCAAAAAGCAGCGCTTCGAGTTCCCGTTTCAAGATTCGGTCTCCAGTTCATTCAGGTCCAGGTCATCGAGGCCTTCATCTTGGTGGTCTTCGTCTGCCGCGACGAGCTCAACCTCTTCGCCAACGTCGTCGTTGACGCCGGGATGCTGGATCCAGATGGGGCCCATGACTTCAGTTTGCATGAATTGCAGGCGGCCACGTTTGACCATTTCCAGGATCGCAATGAAAGTCACGATGACCTCCATCTTGATATTGTCCTCACTGAAGAGCTCCTCGAAGGTGACGGTTCCGCCTGAACCGACCTTCTCCTCGATCAGGGACATTTTTTCGTCGACCGTGAACGGTTCGCGCTCCACTTCATGGATGGGCTTGGCCTGGACCCGATCAAAAATTCCGGCCAGGGCGCTCAGCAGGTCGAACATCTCGATGCGCAGTTTGGGCTCGAGGTCCAGATCGTCCGAGAACGGGAACCGAGTCTGGCGCAAATGGTATTGCTGCCGGGTCAGTTCCTGCTTCTGCAGGGCCTCAGCCGCTTCCTTGAAGCGTTTGTATTCGAGCAGTTTGCGCACCAACTCAGCCCGCGGATCCTCTTCGTCCTCGTCCTCATCAGCCAGGTGGTTGGGCATGAGCATCTTCATCTTGATCACCATCAGGGTCGCGGCCATGGCGATGAACTCGCCGGCCTTGTCCAGGCTGACTGTATGCATGACTTCGATGTGCTGGATGAACTGGTCGGTGATCAACGAAATGGGAATGTCGTAGACATCCACCTGTTCCTTGTCGATCAGATGCAGCAGCAGGTCCATGGGCCCCTGAAAGCCGGTCAGTTCCACCTGATAGGCTTCGCTGGATTTGAAATAGTCCAGCTCCGGCGGCAGGTTGTCGAGATTCCAGGCTTCCGGTCCGTCGGCAGGACTGATGTCTGTCGTATTCTCCGGGATGTGTTCCATTTTGCCTTCCATACCGAATTATCCGATGCCCATGGCGTCGTGAACCTTGGCCATGGTCTGGGCCGCAACTTCGCGGGCGCGTTCGGTGCCTTCGCGCATGATTTCATCAAGCTTCTCGGGCGCGGCCTCGAATGCGGCCCGGCGCTCGCGCAAGGGCGCGAAGTGCTCCGTCACACCGGCGGCCAGCTTCATCTTGCAGTCCACGCAGCCGCGCAGGGCGCCGCGGCATTCGGCCGCCGTTTCTTCAGCCTCTGCAGGCATGAACTTCTGGTACCAGGTGTAAACCGCGCAGATTTCAGGATGCCCAGGATCGCTCTTGCGCAGGCGAGCCGGATCCGTGACAGCCGACTTGACCTTCTTGACTATTTCTTTGGGCGAGGCGGCGATCTCGATATGGTTGCCCAGCGACTTGCTCATGCGCTTGCCGTCGGTACCGGGAAAACGGGCGAACTTTGTCACCAGCGGCGCCGGTTCGGGGAAGACTTCACCAAAAATGCGATTGAAGCGCCGGGCCATCTCGCGGGTCAGTTCCAGGTGCGGCAGTTGGTCTTCGCCAACGGGCACCGCGTGGGCCTGATACATGAGAATGTCAGCTGCCTGCAACACCGGGTAACCCAGGTGTCCGTAGCTGATCTCGCCGCCCAGGTTCAGGTCGCGGATCTGTTCCTTGAAGGTCGGGTTGCGCTCCAGGCGCCCCATGCTGATCATCATCGCCAGGATCAGGTACAATTCGCTGTGCTCTTTGACTTGCGATTGCACAAAGAGGACGGATTTTTCCGGGTCCAGTCCAGCCCCCAGCCAATCCAGATACATGTCGCGGCTGTGTTGCCGGATCTCCGAAGCCTTGTCCAACGCCGTGGTCAGCACGTGCCAGTCGGCCACCATGAAATGACAGGTGTATTCATCCTGCATGGTGATCCAGTTTTCCAGGGCGCCGGTATAGTTGCCCCAGTGCAGGCGGCCGGTTGGGCGCATGCCGCTGAGCACGGATTTGCGGGAGGTGCTGTCACTCACGAAATTGGGGCCTTTCGGTCGATTGGGCACAGAAAACCACGGCCAGGGCCCAAAAAGACCAACTCGCCGGATGGAACGTCAAGAAGGAGAAACAGTACCACCAGCGGTGAAGGATGTCAAAAGACCAGCCGGGACGGGCAAAAATAAGTGCCGGCGGCCTATTTGGCCCGCGGATGGGCCTCCAGCCAGGCGCTGGTCAGCCAGGCGCGATCCAGGTGGGTGTAGATCTCGGTCGTGCTGATATCCGCGTGACCGAGAAGCTCCTGCACCACACGCAGATCGGCCCCACCTTCGAGCAGATGGGTCGCATAGCTGTGCCGCAGGGTGTGTGGCGACAGGGATTCGGGCAACCCGGCCGTGGCTCCCGCCCGTTTGATCAGTCCCCAAACCGAAACCCGTGACAGGCGTCCGCCCCGCTGGTTCAGAAAAACCGCCGCCGTGGGTTTTTTCCCCACCATTTGCCGGCGGCCGGAAGCCAGCCAGGCCGTCAGGGCGTCCAGGGCGGGTCCTCCCACCGGCACCAACCGCTGTTTGCGCCCCTTGCCCCGCAGCAGCAACGTGCCCTCCTGGGGATCCAGGTCCGGCACATCCAGGCCACACAGTTCGCTCACGCGACACCCGCAGCCGTACAGAACTTCCAGGATGGCCCGGTCGCGCTGCGCTGCGGGCTCGTGCCCGTCAACGGTCTCGATCAGCCGCGTCACCTGCTCCACGCCCAGCACATCGGGCAGCTTGCGGCCCCGGCGTGGCGCGGCAATGGTCGCAGTCGGGTCGGCCGGCACCAGATCCTCAGCTTCCAGGAACCGATAAAATGAGCGAATTGTCGAGAGCAGCCGCGCCCGCGAGGACGCAGCCAGGTCGGCCGTGCAGGAGAGCAGGAAATCGCGCAAATCCTGATCCGTGAGCCGGGCCGGATCCGGGCAGCCGCCTTCGTTCTCGGCCCAGCGCCGCAACCGTTTCAGATCGTGATCGGCCGCTTCGAGGCTGGCCTTGGCCAGGCCCTTCTCGGCGCTGCAATGGGCCAGGAATGTATCGGCCGCCAAATCCCAAGAGGGGCCACGGGGCGGGCCACCGGACATTCCGCTCATGACGGGTCCTCCTCATTCGGCGGCACCGAACCCGCCTCATGAGCGGCAAAATACTCGCCGATGGCCACCACATCGTGGCGGTTGATCCCGTGCACAGCCCCGATATCTTCGGGCGTGGCCAACCGGATCTGGGCCACTGATCCGAAGCGGTGCAGCAGACTCAGTTTCTTGATGCGCCCGATACCCGGTATCAGGTCCAGCTCGCTGTGGGTCGTGCGCTTGTCCCGCAGCAGGCGGTGGTAGGTGATGGCAAAACGGTGGGCTTCGTCCCGCACCCGCACCAACAATTTCAACGCTTCGTTGCGCTTCGAAAGCTGGATGGTGCCGCCTTCGCGGTGGATCGTTTCTTCCCGTTTGGCCAGGCCAATCAACTGGGTCGAGTGAAGGCCGTACTTGGCCAGCACCTGCCGGGCCATGGACAACTGCCCCGCCCCTCCGTCAACGACCACGAGGTCCGCCGGCGGCAGTCCTTTTTCCACCAGCTTGCCGTAATAGCGGGTCATCACTTCGGTCATGCTGGCGAAGTCGTCGATGCCGTCCACGGTCTTGATCCGGAAGCGGCGGTAACGGCTTTTGAGCGGCTTGCCGCCCTTGAAAAACACCAGCGAGGCGACAGTTTCCTTGCCCTGGAAATTCGAGATGTCGAAACACTCGATGGTGTCGGGCACGGTGTGCAGGTCCAGCGCTTCCTGGAGTTGGATATCCGCCGGCGAAATGCGGCTTGTTTGTTTCAGCTGGGTCTTCAGATTCACTTCGCGCAATTTGAAGGAGGCGTTGGTGTGGGCCAGCTCCACGGCATCCTTGCGGGCTCCGCGCTGGGGCACTTTCACCACGACCGTTTTGCCCCGCAGGCCTGCCAGCCACTCCTGCCACGCATCCAGATGATCCAGCGAACAGGACAGCAGCACTTCGGGTGGGATGTCGCCGGCCCGCGGATAATACTCCCGCAGCAGCTGCGCCATGAAGGTTTCCAGATCCCGGTCCAGCTTGTCGCTCAGCAGGAAATGATGGGTCGTCAGGATGTGCCCACCCCGGACCCGCATGATGACTCCCGAGGCATCTTCCCCCTCGCGGGACAGCCCGACGAGGTCCGCGTCCCCGGTCAGGCCGGCGACCGGACGATTGCGGCTGGTGGTCTTGTCCAGCTTGGCGATCAGGTCCCGCAGGCGTCCGGCGGCTTCAAATTCCAGGCTCTCGGCCTTGTTTGCCATCTCGACGCGCAATTCGTCAATGACTTCGGTCTCGGCTCCGGACAGAAAGCGCACCATGCGCTGGGATCGGGCCATATAGCTCTCCTGCGGGTCATAATCCACGCAGGGACCGCTGCAACGGCCGATTTGGTAGTCCAGGCAGGCCCGTTCCACGGTTTGTTCGGGCAGGTCCAGGTGGCAGGTGCGCACCTGAAAGGCTCCGGCGGCGAATTTGAGGGTCTCCCGCATGGCCCGCACATCGGTGAAAGGGCCAAAATAGCGGGCGCCGTCCCGCTCTATCCGCCGGACAACCTCAACGCGGGGATAGGGTTCCTTGACGGTGATACGCAGATAGGGATACTGCTTGTCATCCTTCAGGCGCACGTTGTAGATCGGGCGGTATTCCTTGATCAACTGGTTCTCAAGCACCAACGCATCGGTTTCCGAATCGGTCACGATGTAGTCAAAATCCCGGATTCGACGCACCAGGGCGTGGGTTTTCTGGTCTTTGTCGGCGCCAGACTGGAAATAGGAGCGGACCCGCTGGCTCAGCCGGCTGGCCTTGCCCACATAGATGACCTTGCCATCCTTGTTCTTGTGGAGATAGACCCCCGGCGCTTCGGGCAACAGCGCCAGCTTGCCGGTGAGCACTTCGAGGTCCTCGGCCGGGATGGCCTGACGGGCCTTATCCGTTGTGGAATCAGGCTTTTCCTGTTCAGACATTGTGTTGGTGATCCCTTGACATCGTTGCGTTCTCCTGTTAAATTGCGCCGCCTAAGAAACTCTAACGGAGGTTTGGGAAGTTGCCCCATAACAAAAGTTGCAAGAAGCGTCTCGGCAATGCCAAGAAGCAGAACGAGCGCAACCGTCAAAACCGCGCCATGATGCGGGGCCAGATCAAGGTCTACCGCTCCAGTGTCGAGGAAATGACGGGCGAAGACAAGAACAAGGCTGTCACCGATATGTACAGCTTGATCGACACCCAGTGCCGCAAAGGTCTCATGCCCAAGAGCAGAGCCTCCCGCCTGAAGGCCCGTATGGCCCTGGCTGCGACCAAGTAACAGTTACGTCAGGATCTCCGTCAGGATATCCGTCAGGATCTGTTGTCGATTTTTGAGACTTGCACAAGAGGGTCCTCATCATGGGGACCCTCTTGTCGTGCCTGAATTCGTGCCTGAATTCGTGCCTGAATTCGTGCCTGAAATCGTGCCTGAAATCGTGCCTGAAATCGAGAAAACTGGGAACCCAGACTGCCAGGCTTCCTAGCTGCCCGCCAGACCCTGCAAAACATCCGTCAAGCCATACAGCCCCGGCCCTCGGCCAGCCACGAATCGCACCGCGGGCAAAACTCCGCGCATGAAGGCTTGTCGCGAATGAGCCCGGTGTGTCACCATCAGGGTTTCCTCCTGATCACTGAAGCTCCAGGTGTGCTCGCCGATGACCCCACCCAGGCGCTGGCTATGGGTCGGTGCCATCTCGCCACCGCGGTGCTGCTGCCAGACCTCGGCCAGGTGATGGGCCGTGCCACTGGGCTTGTCGATTTTGGTGACGTGATGGGTTTCGATCTGTTCGGCGTCAAACTCCCCGGGCAAGGTGCGGGCCAGCAATTGCAACACCATCTGCAGCGTGGGAATACCGATACTGTAGTTGGCGGCTTTGACTACCGGATATTCCGAGGCGTAGGCATCCAGCAATGACAACTGGGCCTCGGTGTAGCCCGTTGTGCCGATGACCAGGCCGGCCTTGAGGGCGCGTCCCTGGGCCAGCAGACCGTCCAGCGCCGGCGCGAGGCTGAAGTCGACCACCACACATCCGGCGGGCAGTTCGGCCGCCATTTGGTCCTGCCCAATGACGGGCAGGGTCGGGTGCAACTCGCCGGCGTTCAAGCTCTTGCCCGGCTCGGTGACCAGGCCCACCAGTTCGGCGTCGGCCGCGTCGTCAACCAGCGTGGTCAACAACTTTCCCATGCGCCCCTGGGCACCATGTACGGCTACCTGGATCAAGTCGCCTCCTCCACGCCTGTTCCGTCCTTGGCCAGCAGTTTGGCCAGGGTGCTCTCGTAAAATTGCACCAGGAAGGTCAGGCTCTGTTCGTTGACGTGCACCAGCGGCAGACGCGGGTCGCGTTTGCAAAGGCCAGCCATCGAAAGCATTTCTTTGACCGGAACCGGGTTGGCTTCCACGAAGCAGGCTGCCGTGATCGGATCAAAAGCGCGACTCATGGGCCAAGCCTGGTTGATGTCACCGTCGGCCCAGGCCTGCCAGAAGCGCGCCATCGCGCCGGGCAAAAGATTGCTGACCACACTGATGGCGCCCCGACCGCCCATGCCAAAGACGTTGAAATTGAGCCCGTCGTCGCCCGAATAAACCTTGAGGTCACAACGCGCGATCGCCTCTTCAATCTGGGCCAGATTGCCGCTGGCCTCTTTGAGGGCCACGATATTGGGCTCGGCCGCCAACTGGGCCGCGGTTTCCGGCAGGATGTTCACCGCCGTGCGTCCCGGCACGTTGTAAAGCACGATGGGAATGTCTACGCTGCGAGCGACCTGACGGTAGTGGGCCAGCAGGCCCTGTTGCTGGGGCTTGTTGTAGTAGGGCGAAATGAGCATGGCCGCGTCGGCCCCCCACTCCTTGACCTGGCGGGTCTGCTCGACCGTGATCGCCGTCGAATTTGAACCCGAGCCGGCCACCACGGCGCACTTGCCACGGCACTGGTCAACCGCTGCTCGCACCATCCACTCTTTTTCATCCCTGGTCAAAGTCGCCGCTTCGCCGGTGCAACCGACCGGCACGATGCCGGCCACTCCGCCGTCGATCTGGCGCTGGATCAGGCGCTGCCACGCCTGCCGATCCACCTGGTCACCGGCAAACGGCGTCACCAAAGCCGTGTAGATGCCGTCGGGCATATCCCAGGTCTTGTTGCTCATGGCAAGGTCTCCTCGGTTCAGGGCCATCTTGGCCAACTTTTCGAATATCACTCAACCGGACAGGGCGATCCCGCCACTGTAACTGGCCACCGCGGGGCCGCGCAATAGCAGGGTGCCCGTTTCCCGGTCCACCGTAATCTGCAGAAGGTCACCGCCGCGTGTGCGCACCGCCACCGGGCTTTCGGCTTGATTCAGATGGCACAGTACCACCGCTGCCGCCGATGCGCCAGTGCCGCAGGCCAGGGTTTCGTCTTCCACTCCGCGCTCGTAGGTGCGCAACAGGAACTCGCCAGTATCCTCGTGGCGGGAGACCCAGTTGACGTTGGTGCCCGCGGGCGCAAAAATCTCGTGGTGGCGGAAGGTGCTGCCCCATTTGCGCAGGTCGATATTTTCGGTGTCAGCCACGGGTATGACCAGATGGGGCACGCCCGTATTGCAGGCATAATGGTGCTCCCAGGGGCTGCCGGGCAACGCGACATCAAGGTCCAGGTCGGTCCAGCCAGTGAGACTGACAGTGATGTCCTCGGGCCCGTGAACCTCTCCGGTGAGCACACCGGAGAGGGTGTCGAAGGTGCAGGTCTCGCCCACCAGATTGCGCGCATAGGCAAAGGCCACGCTGCATCGCGCCCCATTGCCGCACATCTCGACTTCGCCGCCATCAGCGTTGAAATAGGTCATGCGGAAGTCGGTGACTCCCTCACGTCCCGGCCCGATGATGATCAAACCGTCGGCCCCGACACCGAGGCGTCGGTCGCACAGAAAAGCAATGCTCTCCTGGGTCAGAACCAGGTCGGAAGGCAGTTCGCGCTGGTCCAGAAAAACAAAATCGTTGCCGGCACCATGCATCTTGGTAAAAGCGAGGTCCGTGGGGCCGCTCATGGCTATTGGCCTTTCTCTGCTTCGGGAACCGATCGGGTCGTATCACCATCGGCCGAAAATTCGCGGTCCAGGTTGCCCATACTGTCCAGGCTGTCTGCCGCTGCTGTCAAACTGTCCGGCAGATCCGGTTGCGGCGGTGGTGGCTGCCAAGGCGTCACGGTATAGGTTTCAGCGGGCAGCTCCATGGCCGTGTCCAGGCCGGGATCGATAAAGAGATCCTCCACCAAAAGCCACGGTTCCAGGAAGTGGGTCGTCACGCTGTCCTGTCCAACGTAACGCAAGGAATCGGGGATGGCCCCCAGCAGTGAATCCGGCACACCACTGAACAGCGAATCGCCATCCACATCGATGAAGACCACCAGGCGATTGCTGCCTGGTTGCACCGCGGCGACCGGACTTTCGGCCAGGGGATCCAGGCTGGCGAAATTGGCCCGGTCCAGAGGCACCGGAACCCAGCCGGTATCTTCCTCGGAGATGGGCATGGTCCAGGCCATGGCGCCGCCGGTGTAGTCGGGCGACGCGAAGGGCGCTACCAACAGGCGGCCCGGGGTATTGGCGGGGAACAAGGTCGTCACTCCGGCGACCGTTTCGGACACGTTGACACTCAGGCTCAGGGTGTCGGGCAACAGGCGTTGCGCTTCCTTCTCGCCGGGGCGCAGGTCCCCATTGGGATCGGCAAAGGCCCGCAGCAACCAGGGCCCGCCCGGCACCGGCAACCAGTCGAAAGTGTAGGCACCGGTATTGTCGGTCACCGTGCGCCGCAGGATATTCTGCTGGAAATATTCAAGAGTATCGGGCGGTATGTCGTACAACTCCACCACGCCATTGGTGACGGCGCTGTCGGCCATGACCAGTACGCCGCTGATGCGCCCGGAAGGAATCTCGGCTCCCGTCGAGATGGGATAACGGCGCCCCCGACGGTTGGCCACCTTGTGGGCGTCGCGCATGCCGGCGGCGATTTCCACCACGATGACCGTGTCGGCCGGCAGGGGATATTCGAGGATGACCTCGGCCCGCTTCGCCCCGTGCCATTTGGTCTGCCGTATGCGCTGGTCAGGGAAAAAGTGGAGCCAGGTGGCCGCCGAAACGCGGTCCATCTTCTCGGAAAAAGTGAGATTGATGGTCTCGACAACCTTCAGGTCGGTGCTGGCCGAGTCGGGGATCATGAATTCGAGGTGTGGCCTAATCGCGTCAACAGGGCCACCGGGAGGCGGTTCGACCACGGCACAGGCCACCAGCAGCAGGGCTGCCAGCCAGACCAGCACCAAGCCGGCAGCCACCCGGATCGAAGTCCGGGCGCTGCCTCTGGTGCTGCCGATGCCATTGGGTCTGCGGATAGGGTCCTCCAGAAAATAGACCGGTTACTTGATCAGGCTGGCCAGGATGGCGCGCTGGGCGTGCATCCGGTTCTCGGCCTCATCAAAAACCACCGAGTGCTTGCCGTCCATCACTTCGTCAGTGATTTCTTCGCCGCGGTGGGCGGGCAGGCAGTGCAATACGATGTGTTCCTTGTCCGCGCCGGCCAGCAGATCGGTGGAGATCTGGAAGGGCGCAAAGTCCTTGCGGCGCTTCACGGCCTCTTCTTCCTGGCCCATGCTGTAGAAGGCGTCGCTGTAGATGACGTGGGCGCCCTCCACCGCTTCCTTCGGGTCGTGGGTGATCATGAACGAGGCGCCGGCGGCCTCGGCCTTCTGCACCACGGCCTCATCCGGCAGGTAGTCCTCGGGACAGGCCAGGATGAAATTGAACGGAAACTTGGTCGCCGCTTTCAGCCAACTGTGGGCCAGGTTGTTGCCATCGCCCACCATCACTACGGTCTTACCATCGATGCTGCCCAAATGTTCCTCAACTGTCATGATGTCGGCCATGACCTGGCAGGGATGGTTGAGATCAGTCAGTCCGTTGACCACCGGCACGGTGGCGTGCTTGGCCAGGTCCAACACTTCCTGATGATCAAACCAACGGATCATGATGCCGTCAACAAAGCGGCTCATAACCTGCGCCACATCGTGGACCGACTCGCGCGTGCCCATGCCGATTTCCTTGTCGGTGATGAACAGGGTGTTGCCGCCGAGTTGCTGGAAAGCGA
>CAZLUL010000106.1:0-14153 GCA_964562635.1 uncultured Fibrobacteraceae bacterium
TCTGAGACCCAGATTGTTTCGATCCTGAACGAAGCCGACGCAGGCATGCCGGTGATCGTGGGCCCCTGATCTGAACCGCCTCTGACTTTCCACTCTGCCCGGGGACCTGCGCGGCCGCCGGGCTTTTTTCCAAGTTGTTTTCGGAACGGCAGTTGCAATCTCACCGACGGCAGGGCGCCGTGTTCCCCCGGGGGAACAAACGACAATTTCGCGAACCACGACCGCCAGAAGCTCGATCCGCGCTATTGAATCAGCGACAACAGGTTAGACGTTTCGCCGCTGGAATCCGGATCCACGCGCCCTGTGAACCGGATCTGGGCTGCCTTGTCGCCATGGCCGGATTTTGACCACCGGTGACAGGAATGAACCGGACCGACCGCCCAAGAAAGGCCCGAAGCATGATCAGCTACGAAGGAAATCTCACGCGTTTGCGGCCGCTGCGGCGATCGGATCAGGCCCGGACCCTGGCCTGGCGCAACGACCCGGAAACCCGTGAGAACATCCTGGGCTACCGCTTCCCCGTGACCGAAGTCATGGAGGAAAAGTGGTACGAGACGGCCCTCGACGATCAGAGCCGCACCCGCGTGATCTTCGCCATCGAAGCCCGCGACAGCGGGGCGCTGGCCGGCATGATCCACCTGAACAACATCGACTGGATCGCGCGGCATGCGCACTTCGGCATCACCATCGGCGAGCCGGATCAGCGCGGACGCGGCCTGGGCCCCGATGCCATGACCGTGCTTTTCACCTATGCCTTCGAATGCCTGAACCTGCGCAAGATCTGCCTCGAAGTCGCCGCCTACAACCAGCCGGCGGTCAGCCTCTACGCCAGGTACGGCTTCAGCGAGGAAGGCCGCCTGCGCGATCATGTCTTCCTGGAGGGCCGCTATCACGATGTGATTCTGATGGGCCTGTTCGCCACGGATTTTCGCCGGCGTAACAACACCGCCGCGGCGCCGGCCGAGGTGATGGCATGAGCGATTCGACCCCCCGCGTGAGCGTATTGACACCGGCCTACAAGCCAGATCATTTCGCCCAGGCGGTGGCCAGCGTGCTGGCGCAGACCCTCGTTGACTTCGAGTTCGTGATCTGTGACGACAGTCCCGGCCGGGAAATCGCAGACATCGTGCAACAGTCGGCGGGAGCCGACCCGAGGGTGCGCTATGTTCGCAACCCGCAGAATCTGGGAGATCGGGCCAATTACCTGCGCTGTTTCGAGCTGGCGCGTGGGCGACATATCAAGTATCTGAACGACGACGATCTGCTGGCGCCCACCTGTTTGGAACTCATGTCCGCGGCCCTGGACGCCCATCCGGACGTGACGCTGGTCACCTCGTGGCGCCAGCTCATCGACGGCGCGGGTGCACCGCTGCCGACCGAGGTCTTCAACCGGCCCCTGGTCCGTCACGACAGCCGCGTGTCGGGGCGCGGGCTGCTGGATCTGATGTTGCGCCGCGGCGTGAATGTCATCGGCGAGCCGACGACGGTCATGTTTCGCCGCGACGATCTGGCCGACAATACGCCGGACCTGTTCAGCTTCGCGGGCCGGACCACCAGCTACAACGTCGATACCTACATGTGGACGGCGCTGCTGGCCAAGGGCGAGGCCATCGTTTTTGCCGAGGCGTTGAGCCTGTTTCGCCAGCACGGCGAGCAAGCCCAGCGCGGGCCTGATTTCTTGAAGCCCGCCGTGGCGGCGTGGCACGCGCTGACCCGGGCGGCCATCGACACCGGCGTGTACGACCCGGAGCGGCCGCAAGACCTGGACGCCACGGCGCTGGACCCGGTCCAGCTCAAAGAAGACGAGGCGCTCGCCGCCGCCCTGGCCGCAGGACGGGCCGCCGTCGCGATCAACGATATGGCCGGCGCCGAGGCCGTGTATCACCGGATCCTGGAGCGCTGGCCGCGTTGCGCCGAAGCTCTGAACGACCTGGGCGCCGTGCACTGGTTCGCCCAACGGACCGGACGCGCCCTGGATGCGTGGCAGCGCGCCCTGGCGATTGATCCCGGTCTGGCCGATGCGGCGGTCAACCTGATCCAGGCGCTGGCCGCCGCCGGTGGGTCAGACCAGGCCCGGTCGGTGGGCCAGCAGTTCCTGCGCTTGACGCCCTGGTCCCAGGATATCCGCCAACTGATGGTGCAGACCGCCGTGGTCCCATCGCGATCCTCCAAAGCCAACTGAAGAGGCAGCCGTATTCCATCCCGCGCTTCACCTCGACCAAGATGATTACGTGGCCCTTCAAACCGCATCGCCGAAGGCGGGATCGCATAGCGATTCCACATGCGCCACCGTGGCCTGCGCTGGCTGTTGCGGCGCGGATTGGAGTGGTTGGTGCGTTCCTGCGCACGACCGGCACTGAGCCAGTGCGGTTGGGCCGGGTCTATGAGTGCCTTCCCTTGCAGTGCCCCAACTGCGGCCAGCCCATGCGGATCATCGCGTTCATTCTGGATCCGACTGCACGGCGGTCGGGAGGCGTGGTACAATCAGGAATCGGTTACAGGCAGGTGAGGAAAGGGGCGGTTGGATTTCCTATCCGCCGCGGCTGGTTAACGGCGAGCTGCCCGTTGTGGCGGATTCCATCGTGTCGACGAAGCGGCCGGCAAACACCGGGATGGCCAGGCTGACAGCCGTTGATGTTTCCCGATGGCAACTAGCGCTGATACCTGTTTCGGATCCTTCAAGTATCACAGATGGCAGAAGTGGACAAGGCAAAACGCCGCCTCCACCACCACAATACGGCCAAGAAAACCACCGGCAGAAAGAGCATGGCATAGTACATCAGAAGATATCCCTCCTGATCGTGGTAGTTGAAACGAAACGAGCCCCGGCAAACGGCCGCGCCGTAGCGCAACTCCAAGCGTCCCAGGATCCGGCCGTGATCGTCCCGCACCGTTAACCGACGCCCGTTATATTTGACTTCCAGCCGCTGCACTTGACCGGGCGTCAAGCAATCGTCAATCACCAGAGCGGGATCAGTTCCGTTTTCGCCGCTGAACGGGGTCCGCAGGCGTACTACCAGGCTGCTGCCATTCTGGCCCAGGGTCAGGTTGCGGTGCCATGGGTCCCGGGACAATGAAATGATGCGTGCCGGGCCGTGCTGAAGCGTATCGACCGCCATGACCGTCAGGGCCAGGGTGAACCGGTTGGCTTGTCGCACGGTTTCGCTGAGCGCAGTCATGGGCTGGCTCGACATCAGCCAGGCACCATCGATCAACTGCAGTGAGAGTGACGCCGGCTCCGTCTCCGGTGGCGTTTCCTGCCAGACCATCGGCACAGCAGCTGGTCCAGACGGGTGCAAAAAGGCGGCCGCCGGTTCACCGAGGTCCAGGAGTGTCCGACCTTCCACCCTGAATTCAATGGGTCCCAGGTCGCCGCGCCAGGGGCGATTACCTGTCGCTTCATTGCCCAGCATTAAGTGGTAGTCCGGCGACCAACTGGCCAGGGAGGATTGCGAAACCGCGTATTGAATGAGCAGTCCGGCGGCGATGGTGTGGACAATCAGCAGCGGCACGACCACGCAGCCACGTGCAATCACCAGCAGCAATGAGCGCAGTTGCCGCAGCAGGCTTCGGACCAGATCGGGCATGAGCCGGGCCAACCCGCTGCCAAGCAGTCCTCCCAACGTATTGGCCACGATGTCGGCGGCCGCAGGGCTGCGCGAAGGAAGACCTGTCTGCAGAATCTCAATCATGGCCGAAAGTAAAAAGCAGGCGAGCCCAGCGGTCAGAATACTCTTCAGGCTTCGGCGGCTGCGCAACCAAGCTGCCGACAGAACCATCCCCAGGGGAAAAAACAGCACGCAGTTGCTCACGAAATCGACAGGATTGTGCGCGGCGTCCGCTCGGGCGACGACCGGATTCAGCAGGTGGCCCTGGTCGGCGGCACCCGAACCGAAGTGAAAGGCAAAGGGAAAAAGTGTCATCAGCAGAATCAGAATGATCACCGCAACGACGACCTTGCGACGACCAAAAGACCAGTCCTCTGGTCCTTTCCGGAGCTGAAATTCCACGGTTGAACCCTCTCCGCAATGATACGATTACAGGCTGCCTGGGCCAAACAGAACTGAACCGGACAATGGTTGTCCAGACAAAGGAATCGTAACACCGACCGAAGCTCGCTGTCCCCGACGAATATCGCTTCAAGGCGCGGCCTCCAGGGCAACCACTTCAAACCATCGACGACCAAGAAAACCACAATGAAGTGAGCGTATTTGCTATACTATGTAATTAATTGCTCTATGGGGACGGCGCTGGACGGTTTCAACGAGAACTGATTGAGGGAAAATGCGAACTCATTTTGTCAGGCCACGGCAGATCACCTTCGTGCTGGGCTTATGCCTCCTCTTTGTTGTCCCATCCGCCATGGCGGATCCCGACATGATCGGTCATTGGGCCCTGGATGACGGGCTTGGCACCGTGGCGGTTGATTCGGCCGGTACGAATGATGGCTTGCTGGTGAACAATCCGATCTGGCAGCCGATTGGCCGGATTGGCGGCGCGCTGGATTTTGACGGGGTTGATGATCTGATCGATCTGGGGCTACCAGATTACAGCCTGGCGCCATCGGACCTGACCGACCAGCTGACGATCGCGTTGTGGATCCGGGCCGATGCTTTTGGCGTCGCCGACGCGCGGATGGTATCGCGGGCGAGCGGAACCGCCGAACAGGATCATTTGTGGATGGTCAGCACCGTCAACCAGACCGGGCTGCGTTTCCGTTTGAAAGCCGGGGGCGTGACCACGACGCTGTTCAGCGCCGCCGGTGTCCTGCAGGCTGGCGTTTGGCACCATGTGGGCGCGGTCTATGATGGGGCGGCGATGCGGTTGTATCGGGACGGGCTGGAGGTGGCGAGCGTGCCCAAATCCGGTGCCATTGATACCGATCCGACGGTGGGTGTTGCCCTGGGAAACCAACCGCCAGGCGCTGGGCTGCGACCGTTTGACGGTCAACTCGACGATGTGCGGCTATATCGCCGGGCCCTGAGTCCCATTGAAATCGCCCAATTGGCTTTTCCGGACGGCAATCAACCGCCGTTTGCGGCATTCACGGTCAACCCGTCGGTCGGTGCGCCGCCGCTGTCGGTTTCTTTCGACGCTTCACCCAGCTATGACGTGGACGGTTCCATTGTCAGCTACGCCTGGAACTTCGGTGACGGCACCACTGGCAGCGGGCTACAGGTCGTTCATTCTTATGATGTTTTGGGAAATTTCCAGTCTGTTTTAATCGTGACCGATGACATCGGTGCTGCGACATCTGACTCGGTGGTGATCACCGTCTCAGGCAACTCGAGCATCACCATTCCGTTCACTCACGTGGTGATCGACGCCAATCCGCCCGTTTTGACCCACTGCAAGGCGGCCGGCGACGTGGACGGCGATGGGTTTCAGGACGTACTGGCCGCGGGGGCTAGAGGCGGTGAAGGCTTTTTTTGGTACCACTATCCAACCTGGGAAAAATACACGATTGTTCCCCCTGGTGTCAGTGTCTTCACCACTGATATGGCCATGGGTGACGTCGACGGAGACGGTGACCTGGACGCCATCATTCCCAAGGGTTTCGATATCGGCAACGCGGTGTACTGGTACGAGAATCCCCGGCCCAATGGAGACCCCAGCGCCGGGCCCTGGCCCGAGCATTTCATCGGAACGGCCGGCTCTCACGATGTTGAAGTGGGGGACATTGACAAGAATGGCCTGTTGGATGTCATGGTCCGCTACAATGCCGTGACGCTTTTTCTGCAAACAGCCGCTGATACTTGGTCTTCCGTGGTGGTCAATACGCGTAACACGGAGGGCCTCGATCTCGCTGATTTGGATAACGATGGTGATCTGGATGCGGCGATCAATGGGCGCTGGCTGGAAAACCCGCTGCCTGGCGGTGATCCAGGGCAGGGACCTTGGAGCGAGCATGTCATCGATGTGAACTGGCCGGCGAAATCGCGCGTCCTGACCACCGATCTTGATGCCGACGGAAAAATGGATGTGGTCCTGGCGGGTGCCGAGGTCAGTGGCGAGCGCCTGAGTTGGTATGGCGCCCAGGATCCGGTCAACGGTCCCTGGATTGAGCACCCCGTCGCTGCGGTGGCTGATTACAACCACTCGCTTGAGGCCGCGGATATGGACCTGGACGGTGATCTGGATCTCATCGTCGCCGAAATGCAGCAATCGGTCGACCCGGACAATGTGATCGTATTTCGCAACGAGGGCGGCGGTCTCACCTGGTCGCCTCAGGTTGTCGCTACGACCGGATCTCACAACATGGTCGTGACGGATCTGGAGGGTGACGGAGATTTCGATATCATTGGTGCCAACCACGCCCAGCCGCCCTTGGAGATGTGGCGCAACGAATTGAATCCCAACGCGGTGCTGGATCTCGATCGCTGGCAGCGCATCGTGGCCGACCCCGACATGCCCTGGCAGGCCATCTTCGTGGAGCCCGCTCGGGTGGACGCCGACAATTTGCCCGATGTCGTGGCCGGTGGCTGGTGGTACCGCAATCCGGGTACGGCGGCAGGGGTTTGGGATCGTTTCGATCTGGGCTTGCCGTTGCGCAATATGAACGCCGTGCATGACTTCGATGGTGACGGTGACCTGGATGTCATCGGCACTGAGGGTGTGGGCTTCAATCCGAACAGCCTGTTTGCCTGGGCGCGCAATGACGGTGCGGGAAACTTCACCATCTTTGAAAACATTCCAGCGGGCGTGGGCGAATTTCTGCAGGGCACTACCGTAGCGACGTTCCAGCCGGGGGGCCCGCAGGAAGTGGTGCTGGCGTGGGAGAACGGCACCGACACCCAGATGCTGACGGTGCCGGAGTTTCCAGCGGTCGACGATTGGTCCTGGCGCGTAGCCGCCGGCACGTCCCAGGGCGAGCGACTGGACACCGGGGATATCGATGGCGACGGCGATCTGGATATCCTGCAGGGCACGCAATGGCTGCGCAATGACGGCGGTGTCTGGACTCCATTTGTTCTGTTCCCGAATGTCCCCCCGGGCGAACCGGACCGCGTCTACCTGATCGATGTGAATCGGGACGGCCGCTTGGACGCCTTGGTCGGCTATGAAGGCAGAACGCTCGGGTCGCTGTCGTGGTACGAGCAGCCGGCGGTCGCCACGGATCTCTGGACTGAAAATATCATCGACAATCCTTTCAACCCCCAGAGTCTGGATTTGGCCGACATGGATCTGGACGGTGACGTCGACCTCGTCATGGGTGAACACAATCGCGCGAACCCGATGGCGTCCGCGTTGCTGGTCTACGAAAATCTGGACGGTTTCGGCGCCGATTGGCGTCAGCATCTGGTTTATGTAGGCGACGAGCACCATGATGGCACCCGCTTATTCGATATTGAGGGTGATGGCGATCTGGATATTGTCTCGATCGGATTTACCCATCGGCGCCTGATGATCTATGAGAATCTTGCGCGCACGGGGGGCCCGGTTTCGGGGGTGCCGGATTTCGGCGTTTCGCGAATCCCTTCGCGGCTAGTCCTGTCACCGCCCTTCCCCAACCCCTTTAATCCTTTGACCCATCTGCGCTACGAACTGCCGACGGCGATGCGAGTGAACCTGGCGGTCTACGATGTGCGCGGTCGGTTGGTGAGCCGTCTGGTGGACCGCTGGCAGGCGGCAGGCCACCACGAAGTTCCGTTTTCCGCGCGAGGTCTGGCCAGTGGCGTGTATCTGGCACACCTGCGGGCCGGAGGGCAGGTGCGGACGATGAGGATGCTGCTGGTCAAATGAGGTCGCGCCGATAAGCGCAAATCATTTCTGGTGATAAATCTTGTTGAACAATATTTGTCTCCTTTGGAAGAGAGACGAACAGGCCCATTCACTACGTTGCTCGCCGCTTCGGCCTGGTCCAACCAAACTATTCGATGTTGCCAGATTCCGTGCATACGGGGTTTGGTCAGTTACCTATTAGAATGCACATCTGGAGGCGAAATGAATTCTCTCAGGATTGCCGGCGCCAGGATACGATGCTACTCCTTATTTTCTGCCGCAGTGCTGGTGCTGTGCCTTACGGCTTGTTTTTTCCATAGCTCGGTAGCCTGGGCCCAGAGCCTCTTCCAGTAGTACCGCGTTGCCATTGAGGTGGATATTGCTGGCACCGTAATCGACAATTCCGTGCTTTTCCAGTTTGACGAGGATCCCAACTTCGATTCTAGCGCCAATGCGGCGGGCCGTCTCGTTTTTGTCATGAACGGATCTACCCCGGCCTGCGCGGCGCGATATTATCAACTGGCTTTTGATAGAAGCGCCACCGGACGGGAGGATTGGTGCCGTGGCCTTTGTGCACCGGTTCGGTAGCTATCTCAACAGCCACGTCCATTTTATGTGATTGTGACCGATGGTGTCTTCAGCGCCGATGCTGAAGAGGCAGCCGTATTCCATCCCGCGCTTCACCTTGACCAAGATGATTACGTGGCCCTTCAAACCGCATCGCCGAAGGCGGGATCGCGTAGCGATTCCACATGCGCCACCGTGGCCTGCGCTGGCTGTTGCGGCACGGATTGGAGCGGTTGGATTTCCTATCCGCAACATTCCCAGGGTCGGGTGGCCGCCAGGACAACCACTGAATTGCCCTCTCAAAATATCACTTTTTTTCGAAGGCGATGTCGGGTTCGGCGCAAAAAAGTCCGCGGTCAGGATGACCGCGGACTTGATGTGATCCCAGCTAGAAATTAACGGTACAAGGCCTTGACCGTCCCCAGAGAGACCTCCTCGGTGGCAACCGAGCCATTGGGGGTCAGGGGAATGACGACGCCGTCGGTCAGGGCGGCGTACAGCCCGAAGCCAGGCTCCATGCCCAGGAATCCGGAGGCAAAAACGACAGCCGCACCGCCGCCCAGACCGGACAGGGGAGCATCGAAACCGGCGATGATCTCGCCACCAGTGGGAGCGACGGTCAAGGTATAGTTGGCGGCCGGAACGTAGAGGTAACCCTGGAAGGTCTGGTACTCCAGATTGGGGATCAGGGTACCCACGCCCGCGGCGCCGACGTCCACGGCCGGTGCGTCAGGAGCGCCGTGGAAGGCCAGGATGCCCACCATGTCGCTGGCACCACCGGTCTCGAGCGCGTTGGTGAACAGGTCGAAATCATCACCCAGCAGACCGGAAGCCATGACAACGGTCATGGAACCGGAGGGCAGGTTGAAGGTCCAGTTGGCCAGGACATCTTCGGGACCCGAGCTGTTACCCGGAGCAATGCCCACCACCAGATCGGTGTCCGAAGGCAGCGTGATCAGGCCGGTGGCGGCGCGGAACGCAAGGTCGGGCACGGCAGGATCGGCGCCGGCGTTGACGTAGATGTCAACGGTGGTAGCGGCCGGGTCCGGCGAATTGTGGATGATCTGAATCGTGGCTTCCTGAGCCACAGCGGCACCGACGGTGAGCAGGGCGATGGCGCTGACCAGAATCATTATCCTCGTGGTTTTCATGGTATCCCCTTTGGGAGGTTGGTATCGGTTCAACAGTTTAGTCAGACTGACTTTGGGGGAAGCCTTGTTGCTTCCTTGAGGCACCAATGTACAGTTTTTTAATTCTTGTGTCAACAAAATATAGAAAAAATTATAAAAAACCTATACATAAATTCTAAAAGGTTGCATTTATTGCCGTTGGGAAAGTGGATTCAGTCAACTGGAAAGGGGAAATGGCCAAAATAACCGGGCCATCAACCTAAAAGGCCCTCCATTACCCATTGTTGACGGTTTTCAGGATTTGTTGAGATCAACGGAAATTGACGATATGGACAGCGAAAGAATGCCCGGAACCTGACGCCTGGCGATCGGAATCCGGCTGCACGGCGGTCAGGAGGTAGGGTACAACCAGGAATCGGTTACAGGCAGGGGATGAAAGGGGCGGTTGGATTTCCTATCCGCCAAAACGGGTACTGTGAGCAAGTCATTGGGTCAATCAGGAGAGCGTGTCTGGATCATGTGATTGTGCTGAACGCGCGACACTTTCGCCGAATATTGAAGGAGTATCTTGCCTACTACCATGAGTCGCGAACGCACTTGGGGTTAGACAAGGATTGTCCGGTTTCACGACCTATCGCGGATCTCGATGCGGGCAACATCAAATCCGAGCCCGTCCTCGGTGAGCTGCTTCACCGCTACTATCGCGACGCCGCCTAATCGCCGCTAACCGGATCGGGACCGGTGAGGGTGGATTGGTCCTTTTCGCAGTGGTGTCAGGCAGGCAATTGATGGGACCAAGGCTCGTCCTGCTGTCCCGATCCAGGCACTCACGCAAGAGAATCCCAACTTCCGACTGTCGGCTGAACATTCAATAAGGGTCTCTTGCCCCGGATGGAATAATTGCTAGGGACACTTGATCGATTATCGGTGAGATACCCCCACTCCATCTCGATTGTGGACCCGATCTGATTTCGTTGAATGGATATTTTTGAAATTGCATTTACGTATCGTGAAATAGTGGGAGGGCGTTCAAGTAACAGCGGGAGCGCCTGTTGGGACACCCCAATCACCAAAACGTAGGAGGGGGATTATGATAATGATATTCTCTTTGATGATATATAGTGGAAATATATCAATTCTGGGTTGAGATCAGATTTTCATTATGGTATCCTCAAATTCATAAGTACAATTCTAGTCGAGGATCTACTACGCCGTTTGCGATGGGGGAATCTGCTATGCGTACTCTTTCTCTGTTTGCCTTGGTTATTCTTCTTCTCACCTTCACCACTCAGGCCGCAGTCGCACAAGAAAAAGTCGACCGCGTTACTGACGGTGTCACGACCAATGATCCTGACGCGGTGACGGTCCTGCCCCTTGACGAGGGCTCGGGACTTGTCGCGGGTGACATCGGCGGCGCCGGCAACGACGGCACGCTCGAAGGTGGGGCCGTGTTCGAGGCGACCTCAGGCGACGGCAGCCCTTCGTCCGTGCGCTTCGATGGCACCGATGACTATATCAGCCTGGGTCCGCTGGACGTCAATGGCAGTGGCCTGACGCTGGCGTCCTGGTTCAACGCCGACAGCTTCCCCGGTCCGTCAAGCGACCCGCGGCTGATCTCCAAGGCGAGCGGCACCGCGGGCGACAGCCACGTGTTCATGCTGAGCACGATCAACTCGGGCGGCATGAAGTTGCGCGGTCGGGTGCGCATCGGCGGCACGACCACGACTTTGATCGCCAGCAGTGGCAACCTCTCGCCGGGCCAATGGTACCACGCGGCGTTGACCCACGACGGTTCGACGCTTCGTCTGTATCTGGACGGCGTTGAGGTGGGCAGCAGCACGCTGGTCGGCACTATCGACACCGATTCTACTATACCTGTAACCATCGGCAGCCAGCCGCCTGGCGCGGGCCCTCGTTTCTTCGACGGCCTGATGGACGATGTGCAGATCCACCAGCGCGCGCTGAGCGCCGGTGAGATCGCGGCTATGACGGCGGGCAACCAGGCTCCGGTGGCCGGCAACGACGGCTACGCGACTGATGAGGACACGCCGCTGGTGGTCAACGCCGCCAATGGTGTCCTGGCCAACGACAGCGACGGCGAGCTGGATCCCATGACCGCCGTCCTGGCCACCGACGTGGCCAACGGCGTGCTGGTGCTCAACCCCGATGGATCCTTCAACTACACGCCCAACGCCGACTTCAACGGCACCGATAGCTTCACCTACAGCGCTTCCGACGGCGGAGGCAGCTCGAACCCGGCCACGGTGACCTTGACGGTCAGCGCGATCAACGACGCCCCGGTGGCGATGGCCGACAACTACGAAGCGGCCCCCAGCACCATGTTGACCGTCAACGCGGCCACCGGTGTGCTGCTGAACGACAGTGACGTGGACCTGGATGTCCTGCAGGCCCTGCTGGTGAGCAACGTGACCAGCGGTGAGCTGGCGCTCAACCCGGACGGCTCGTTCACCTACACCCCAATTCCGGGCTACAATGGCTTGGATGGCTTCACTTACCGGGCTAGCGACGGGTTGCTGGACGCTCAGGCGACGGTCACGATCAACGTGGCGCCGCCCCCGCCGGCGGTGCCGGACGACTACGGGACCGACGAAGACCTGACGTTGGTGATCGCGGCGCCCAGCGGCGTGCTGGCCAACGACTTGGTCACCATCCCGATCGATGGTCTGACGGCGGTACTGGTGAGCGGCCCGAGCAACGGCACACTGACGAACTTCGCGGCCGACGGCGGCTTCACCTACGTGCCGAACGCGAACTTCAACGGCAGCGATAGCTTCATTTACCAGGCGGTTGATGGGGACACAGGGGCCACGGCCCAGGCTGTGGTGACGCTGACAGTCAACCCGATCAACGACAATCCGGTGGCGGTCGACGACAGCTACCAGGCCACGATCAACACCTTGCTGACGGTCAACGTGACCAATGGTGTGCTGGACAATGACAGTGATGTGGACCTGGACGCCCTGACGGCTGAAGTGCAGAACGACGTCACCAACGGCGTGTTGGTTCTCAATACGGATGGCTCCTTCGATTACACGCCTAACCTCGATTTTACAGGCACCGACAGCTTCACCTATCTGGCCAGCGACGGCCTGCTGGACGCCCAGGCCACGGTGACCATCACGGTAGCCGGCAACACAGATCCTGACGCGGTGACGGTCCTGCCCCTTGACGAGGGCTCGGGACTTGTCGCCGGTGACATCGGCGGCGCCGACAACGACGGCACGCTCGAAGGCGGGGCCGTGTTCGAGGCGACCTCAGGCGACGGCAGCCCTTCGTCCGTGCGCTTCGATGGCACCGATGACTATATCAGCCTGGGTCCGCTGGACGTCAATGGCAGTGGCCTGACGCTGGCGTCCTGGTTCAACGCCGACAGCTTCCCCGGTCCGTCAAGCGACCCGCGGCTGATCTCCAAGGCGAGCGGCACCGCGGGCGACAGCCACGTGTTCATGCTGAGCACGATCAACTCGGGCGGCATGAAGTTGCGCGGTCGGGTGCGCATCGGCGGCACGACCACGACTTTGATCGCCAGCAGTGGCAACCTCTCGCCGGGCCAATGGTACCACGCGGCGTTGACCCACGACGGTTCGACGCTTCGTCTGTATCTGGACGGCGTTGAGGTGGGCAGCAGCACGCTGGTCGGCACTATCGACACCGATTCTACTATACCTGTAACCATCGGCAGCCAGCCGCCTGGCGCGGGCCCTCGTTTCTTCGACGGCCTGATGGACGATGTGCAGATCCACCAGCGCGCGCTGAGCGCGGGCGAGATCAATGGGCTCATCATTAGTATTGAAGCGCCCGTGATCACCTCCCCGGCGCTGACCGCCGCGACCGTGGACCAGCCCTACGCTTACGACGTGGCGGCGACCGGCAGACCGGCGCCGTCCTACCAGCTGACAACGTCCCCGGCCGGCATGACCATCGCTCCGGTGACCGGTGTGATCAGCTGGACGCCAGCTGCGGCGGGTGACGTGTCCGTCGTCGTGACGGCGACCAACAGTGGAGGCAGCGACAGTCAAGGCTTCACGATCACGGTGCAGGCGGCTCCGATCCAGGTGCCGGTGATCACCTCGATGGCAGTGACGACCGCAATCGCGGATCAGCCCTATCTGTACGACGTGGCGGCCAACGGCAGTCCGGCGCCGACCTATCAACTGACAACGTCGCCGGCCGGCATGACCATCGACACGGTGACCGGCGTGATCAGCTGGACACCAACCGCGGTCGGCGATCAGCCGGTTGAAGTGACGGCGTCCAACAGCGCCGGAAGTGACAATCAGCTGTTCACGATCACGGTCCAGCCGGCCCCGTCACGTGTGACCACCGGCCTGGTTTCGTTGTACGGCTTCTCCAGCGATACCGGTACAGTGGTGCCGGACGTGTCGGGCGTCAGCCCGGCCCTGGACCTTACGATCAACGATCCCGGCGCGGTGACGTGGCTATCCGGAGGCGGTCTGTCCCTGGACACCGCAACCATCGTTCGTTCAGCTGGTCCGGCAACCAAATTGATCGATGCGGCGGCGAGCACGAACGCGATGACGGTAGAAGCCTGGGTGACGCCCGCGAGCGTGGACCAGAGCGGTCCGGCGCGGATCGTGACCTATTCGGGAGATCCGACAAACCGCAACTTCACCCTCGGCCAGGGTGTTTACAAGGCCGGCGACGATCGCTACGTGATGCGCTTCCGCACCACGGCGACGGACAACAACGGGA
>CAZLUL010000107.1:0-13813 GCA_964562635.1 uncultured Fibrobacteraceae bacterium
CCGCAAAGCGCATAGAGGAGCGACAGCCCCCCGCCTCGAGCGCCCAGCTCCAATACCTTCCTATTTCGGAAGGGTTGCATCTCTTTGGCCCAGAAAGGGACCGCACGGGACCAGTTTTTTATGTCCCATTCGAAGATGTCCCGCAGCAAGTCATCGTTTAGTTCCAGATCGTGGAGAAAGCCAGGAGTCACTATGCGTTCTCCTGTATTAGTCGGTAGAAAAGGAACTGAAAAAGTACGATTGCAAAGATAGAGTCAATCATTTAGAAGTCCTTCCAAATAGCATCGAAGTTGAAATTATTGGTCGACAATATTGTGAATCGCAGCTTCTACATCCCCGACATCCCCATCACTCAACCCAGGATGCAACGGCAAACTCACCAACCGCTCCGACTCCCCAAACGCAATGGGGTAGTCCTGATCCTCAAACCCATACTTCTCCCGATAATACGAAAAAGTATGCACCGGAATAAAATGCACACTAGTCCCGATATTCCGCCCCCGCATCCCCTCAATAAACTCATCCCTGGTAATCTTCAGCGCCCCCTCACGAATCCGCACCGGAAACAAATGCCAAGCACTCTCACACCCATCCCGCTCCACCGGCAAATCGAACACCCCAAGCGGCTCCAAAGCTTCCCGATACATCCCCACAATCTCCCGCCGCCGCGTCAAAATCCGCTCCATCTTCTTCAACTGCTGCAGCCCCATGGCCGCCTGAATATCCGTCATGTTGTACTTAAACCCAGGCGTCACAATATCGTATCGCCAACTCCCAGCTGACGAATTCCGCTTCCACGCATCCCGATTCATTCCATGCAGCGAATACACAGCAGACTTCTCAATCATCGCCGGGTCCCCGGTCAACATCCCGCCCTCGGCCGTGGTCAAATTCTTGGTCGCGTAAAACGAAAAGGCCACAGGGTTCGAACCCGACCCGATCATTCGCCCCTTGTACTTGGCCGGAATCGCATGGGCCGCGTCCTCGACCAGCAACAACCCGTGCTCATCACATATCGCCTGGATCGCATCCAGGTCACAGGGGTGCCCACCATAGTGCACCACAATCACGGCCTTGGTGTGCTCGGTTACCGCGGCGGCCACCAGGACGGGATCGATATTCAACGTATCAGGCTCGATATCCACCAGCACGGGCGTGGCACCCACATGTTCAATGACCGCCACGGTAGCGGTAAACGTCATGGGGGTGGTGATGACCTCATCCCCGGGCCCAATGCCCGCTGCCACCAGGGCAGTGTGCAATGCTGCCGTGCAACTGCTCAGGGCCAGGGCCGCAGGCGCCTGGACAAATTTGGCAAATTCCTGCTCAAACCGCTTGGTCTTGGGCCCGGTGGTGATCCAGCCCGAACGCAGGCTGTCGACAACCTCGGCAATTTCCTCTTCGCCGAGGTAGGGGGGGGAAAACGGGAGAAATTCTTTACGCATGCCACTCGTCCTTGAGTTCGATCGCAGGATGATTTGTAGACTAACAGGGTAACCCAAGGTGCTGGTCTGAGAAACCCCAAAAACAGGGAATCAGTCTGATTTTGGATTCTGACTAAGGCCCAAACTTTGAATTTGGAAATCAAATGTAACTTTTTATCCCCTAGTTGCTTGCAAAATTGTCACGACTGGGGAAAAAGCAGCACTCAGGCCAAATTTTTGCTGTACAACGCCGTAAACTTCACTAACTATGGCCCGTAGATACACTAACATCTTTGCTGAGCACTATTGCATCGTCCATTTGGTTATCCTTGCCCAATATCGAGGAATGCGGCACTACAGTTGCTAAAGAGCAGGCGTAGTATAGCTGCATAAAATCTGTACATGGAGGGTCCGGTTTGAAGCGTTTCGTTGATATTGTCGTCGCTATTGTAGGGTTGCTGATCTTTTCGCCATTTCTCATGATGGTCGCAGTGGCGGTAAAAATGACCAGCTCCGGGCCCGTCTTGTTCCGACAAGAGAGGGTGGGCCGGTATGGCCACACCTTTGAAATTGTCAAATTCCGCACTATGATTGTACAGAAATCATGCCCGGGCTGTCAGGTTACAGCCGGAGGAGACCCGCGAATCACGCCGGTCGGCAAATTTCTCAGGCACCACAAACTGGATGAACTTCCGCAATTGCTGAATGTCTTGCGCGGTGAAATGTCTTTTGTGGGGCCGCGCCCCGAAGTGCCCGAATTCGCCGAGCTGTTCCCGCTGGAATACGCCCAGATTCTCAAGGTCAGGCCGGGAATCACGCATCCGGCGACCCTGTCGTTTCGGCGAGAAGAAGAAATTCTGGCCGATATCAGCGATCCGCGCAAATTCTACATCGATCAGGTGATGCCCAAAAAGCTGGCCGCCTATGAGGTCCAACTCGAGCAGAGCCTGGCCCAGGACATCAGGACCATCGTCGAAACCATCATGCCGCAGCTGGGGGAAGAGGCTTTTGGTCCGGAGCACTTCAGGCCGTTGACGCTCGTGGCTCGCATGCCCGAGCCGATCGTGACCGCGGTGGAGAACATTCCTGCCTATGCGGCGGCGACCGTGGCCGACACCGCCGAGGACATCCTGCCCGCTCAGCGGCGGTATGTGCCCGAATTCGACTCGCAGGACCGGAAAACGGTTTCCGTCTAGCCTTCCACAATCCCTAGCGCGCCTTGGCGGGAATACCCACCACCAGCGTCTCGTCGGGCACGTTCTTGGTCACCACCGAGCCTCCGCCCACGACCGCGCCGCTACCCACCGTCAGATATTGCAAAATCTGCGCTCCGGTACCGATCAGGGCGCCGGCTCCGATATCCACGCCTCCCGAAATGTTCACCGTCGGATTCAGCGCACAGGCCCGCCGCAGCACCGCTTCATGCCCGAGGGTGCAGGCCAGGTTCACCATCGCAAAGGGTTCGAATTCCAGATTGACGGTGCCGATCACACTGGCGCAAATCTGCACCCCGTACCCGATTTTCGCCGTCGTGCGGTCGAAATGGGCCGAAGGGTGGATCATCGCCGGCCATAGCTCCGGGCTCTTTTTGGACCCGAACAGGGCTTCCAGTTCGTCGGCCACCTTCAGCCGCGGGGCAGCATTGCCGATGCCCATGGCCAGGCAGTCATAGGCCTCCGGATTGTCCCGCAACCAGCTGAAATCGCCCAGGATCTCATCGTTGCTGTCGTAGGGCGAGGTGTTGGTGGTGTCGCTGACGGCATAGCCGACAAATTCGTAGCTCTCGTCGCAGCTGCTGTCGGCGGTGATGTCGGCGGCCAGCCATTTGACTTCCCGGGCGAAGCCTCCGGCACCGATGATGACCATTTTGCGCTTGCCCATGGACCGTCTCCTCGGGGATGGTTATCCTGCAATTGAACCTTGTCATTCCCCGGCTGCGGCCGCAGATTTGGGGGACTGCGGTCTCAAGTCAGACCGGAGATCATGTATCAGGCTCAACTTATTCCCGGACAGGTCTATGCTCAAGAGGATTCTCGACTTCAGCTCAGCTTTGCTTGGCCTGGTGGTATTGGTGTTGCCTCTGCTCGTCCTGGCCGTGCTGGTCCGCGTGAAGCTCGGATCACCGGTGCTCTTTCGGCAACAACGACCTGGGCTGAGGGGGCGAGCGTTTGAGATCCTGAAATTCCGCACCATGACCGACCGCTGCGATGAAAATGGCGAACTGCTGTCTGACCATGAACGTCTCACCTCGTTTGGACGCGCCCTGCGCCGCAGCAGCCTGGACGAACTGCCTGAGCTGTGGAATGTCGTGCGGGGCGAGATGAGCCTGGTGGGCCCGCGTCCGTTGCTGATGGAATACCTGCCGCTTTACAGTGCCATCGAAGCCCGGCGCCACGAGGTCCGGCCGGGCATCACCGGCTGGAGCCAGGTCAACGGCCGCAACGCCACGGACTGGGCAACACGGCTGGAGCAGGATGTCTGGTACGTGGACAACCGCACGCTGGCCCTGGATTTTCGAATTTTGCTGAAGACCGTGGGCAAGGTGCTCGGCGCCGAAGGGGTCAGCCAGGACGGGCAAGCCACCAAGGAACGTTTTACAGGCTCGTCCGGGACCGGAACTTCGGGCAAAAACAGTAATTGAAGGGCGACATTTCCGGGCTGACAGGTTAGTCTGGGGCCACACAACATCTTGGGCAGACGGAGTTCACAGACCATGGAAGTTCAGAAGTTGCATTTGGATCCTGCGCACAAATTGGCCATCGACGGTGGAGCGCCCGTACGCACGGCGCCGATCCCCGTCTGGCCCTTTTTCAACGAAGACACGGTTGCGGCCGTGGCCGAGGTCCTGCAGTCCGGTCAGGTCAACTACTGGACGGGCACCCGCGGACGGCAATTCGAACAGGATTTCGCGAAGTTTTGCGGTGCCAAATACGGTGTGGCCCTGGCCAACGGCACCGTGGCCCTGGAACTCGCCCTGCGTGGTCTCGACCTGCAGGAGGGTGACGAAGTCATCACCACCTGTCGCAGTTTCATGGCCACTGCCAGCAGTATAGTCGTGTGCGGTGGACGTGTGGTTTTTGCCGACGTCGAGGCCGGCTCGCAGAATATCAGTGCCGCGACCATCGCCCCGCTGATCACGCCGCGCACCAGGGCCATCATCGCGGTGCATCATGCGGGCCTGGCCTGTGACATGGATCCGATCGTGGCTTTGGCCGCCGAGCACAAAATTTTCGTGGTCGAAGATTGCGCCCAGGCTCACGGCGCGCTTTACAAGGGGCAGCCGGTTGGCGCTCTGGGTCATGTGGGGTGCTGGTCCTTTTGCCAGGACAAAATCATGACCACCGGTGGCGAAGGCGGCATGCTCACCACCGACGACGAACAGCTGTGGCGGATGGCCTGGTCTTTCAAGGACCATGGCAAGAACCACGACAAGGTTTTCGCGTCCGATCCCAAACCGGGTTTCCGCTGGTTGCACGATACGATTGGCACCAACTGGCGCCTGACCGAAATGCAGTCGGCCATCGGGTTGCTGCAGTTGGGCAAGATCGACGATTGGCACGCCCGCCGGACCGCCAATGCCCAGGTGCTGATCGACGGCCTGGCCACGGTGCCGGGTCTGCACGTGCCGCCAGTGCCCGCGGATTTCGAACACGCCTGGTACAAGTTCTACGCTTTTGTGAAGCCGGCTGAATTGGCCGCAGGCTGGGACCGGGACCGGATCAAATTTGCCATCCAGGCCGAAGGCGTGTCGTGTGATACGGGCACCTGTCCGGAAATGTATCGCGAAGAGGCCTTTGCCGGCATCGGCATGCGACCGGCTTCGCGCTTGCCGGTGGCCATGGATCTGGGTTTGCGCAGCTTGTTTTTCCAGGTCCACACCGCGCTGAAGCCCGCCGACATGGAGGATGTGGTGGCGGCGGTGCGCAAGGTCATGAGCGCAGCAACGGCTTGAGCCACTGATTTGTTGGCAACACTGGATTGATGGAATCACATGGACGTGAGGAACGGGATGACTAAGAACGACCAACCCAGCTCCACTGGCAGCGCTCTCTTGCGTGAGGACGGCACCCTGACCCGAATGGTGCGCCGCAACCGTCTGCTTTTCACCCTCGTTTTTTTTGGTCTGCTGTCGGCCATCTCGGTCACACTCTCATTCTTTCTGCGTTTTGTGGTGCTGGGCCCCTTGCTGCAGACCACGGTTGATGGTTGGGAAACCTGGTGGTTGGCCATGCTGGGCGTCACGGTCCCGGTGCGGCTGGTTTTTTTCTGGGCCATCGGCTTGCACAAAACCTCTTGGCGATTCGCTTCCGTTGAGGACTTGCCACCTCTGGTGGGGGCGGTGCTTTCCAGTTCGGCCCTGATCATGATCGCACTGTGGGTGTTCTGGACGGCGCCCGGCGGTTTTCCGCTGTCGTCCCTGGCCATCGATATGGTGTTGTGCCTGGTGCTGGTGACCATTGGCCGTTTTGCTTTCCGCCTCATCAGTGGGCCTTCGGACCGGTTTGGCAACAAGGCGCCGCGTAAGCGGGCGATCGTCGTCGGCAGCGGCAACGCCGGTGCGCTGACCATTGAAGCGATGCAGTCGCCGCGGCTGGGGGGCTTTCGGCCGGTGGCCCTCGTCGACGACAACGAGTATGCCCAGGGTGTGCGCATCCGGGGAGTTGAGGTCATGGGCACTATCGCGGACATTGCCGCGGTGGCGAAAAAGCGCAAAGCCGAAGTCATCGTGCTGGCCATTCCATCGGCGACCACGTCGCAGCTGTACCGCATCGTTGACCATTGCCAGGAGGCGGGTCTGCCGCTCAAGTCGGTGCCCAGCTTCTGGGAAATCATGGAGAGCGAAAAGCCCGGCATCAGGCGGGTGGAAGACTTCAGCACCACCAGTCTCTTGACGCGGCGTCCGGTCAGTGGCGACGTCGGCATCATTCGCGAGATGCTCAAGGGCAAGCGCGTGTTGGTGACCGGGGCGGCTGGCAGCATCGGTAGCGAAGTGTGCCGCCAGATCGTCGAGAGTGGCGCGGCGCATCTGGCCTGCCTGGACAAGGACGAAAACGGGCTGTTCCGCATCGAGCGCGAACTGCGCGACCACAAGGCCGAGACGACTTTTGAATTCTTGCTGGGCGACATCAAGAACCCGCGGCGGCTGGAGCAGTTTTTCGGCACGGCCAAGCCCGAGATCATCTTTCATGCCGCGGCCTACAAACATGTGCCCATCCTGCAGTTTCATCCCGAAGAAGCGGTGCTCAACAACGTGTTCGGCACCCGGCAGCTGGCCGACATGGCCGTGCGCCATGGTGTCGAACGATTCGTGATGATCTCGACCGACAAGTCGGTCAATCCGACCAACGTGATGGGGGCCAGCAAGCAGATCGCCGAGAAAGTGATCCTGACCCGGCAGGCCAAGGCGGAAAACAAGACGCGGTTCTCGATCATCCGCTTCGGCAACGTGCTCGGCAGCGCCGGCAGCGTGGTCGAGATGTTCACCAAGCAGATCAAGAAGGGCGGGCCGGTGACGGTGACCCATCCGGACATGGAACGCTTCTTCATGACCATCGCCGAGGCGGTGCAGTTGGTGCTGTTTGCCGCGGCCATGGGGCAGGGTGGCGACGTGTTCATTCTGGATATGGGCAAATCGGTGAAGATTGATGAACTGGCGCGGCAGATGATCCGGCTGTCGGGATTGATGCCGGATGTGGACATCAAACTCGAGTATACGGGGCTGCGTCCGGGTGAAAAACTATTCGAAGAATTGTGGGCCGTGGGAGAAGAGCCGGTAGCGACAGACAACGAAGGAATCATGGTGGCCCGGCGGCAGGCGATTGACCTGGAAGCGGTTGAGGCGGGGGCCGGGCGCATTGTCGAAGCGGCGATGCTGGGGGATCACGATATCCTTTGGCAGGAATTGGTGCAGTTGGTGCCTGATTTTGCGGGGCATACGGGGCGGGAGGCCGAAACGCCGCCTGTGGATCCGCGGTTGGCGGCCGAGTCTGAAACGGGAAAGACGTCGGTGCGGCCGGAGGGCGAATCGCCATGAAAGTGCTGTACGATTTGCAGGCAACCCAGTCGGCCATCAATGGTGCAGAAGGCGGCGGAGAATATTCCCGTTCCGTTTTTCGACAATTGGTGGGCAGGGATGATCAGCAACGGGTGGCAGGATTCAAACACGCTGATTTCCCCCTCGACAAGGACATCGCTGCCTTGGTTGACCGGCACGGGATCGAGATCGTTCCGGTGCGCAGTCGGGGTGAGCTTCAGGCGGCCCTGTCGAGCGGGCGCTTTGCCAGCTTTATGTCTGGCTTGCCCTACAATAGCTACGATTTGAACTTCTCGGGCCTGGATGTGTTTTTTGCCGTGCACGGCTTGCGTCCGTTGGAACATCGCGAACCTTTTTACGGCCGTCACTACGCCGGCAGCTTGCCGGCCTATGGCAAATGGCTGGCCAAGTACCTGATGGAATGGGCCCGCCCCGATTGGCGTCTCAGTCAATTCCAGCGCTTGACGGAGGTGGCCTGCCGCTCACTTCACCTGATCGTTCCCTCGTGGCATACGAAATATTCGATCATGGAAAAGTTGTCGGTTTCGCCCCAGGTGAACTTTCATGATTTCTATTGTCCGGAGACGGCGGTCTGTCAGGTCACCGATCCCAAGATGGATGTGCTTGGCAAACTGGGTGTCTCATCAGGAAAGTACCTGTTCATGGTCTCGGGCAAGCGACCGCTCAAGAACGCTTGGCGCGGATTGACCGCCTTGATCCACGTGATGGACAAATTGCCGGAAGACCGCTGGCTGCCGGTGGTGATTACCGGCGGTATCCCGCGGGGTTTGCCGAAGCAAAAACGGCCCTACATTATTCCCACCGGTTTTGTCAGCACCGAAGAATTGGCGGCGCTTTATCGCGGGGCCCGTGCGTTCGTCTACCCAACCCTGAACGAAGGATTTGGCTACCCGCCCCTCGAGGCCATGGCACAGGGCACACCAGTGATCTGCTCGGCCATTTCATCGGTCACCGAAATCGTCGGCGATGCGGGCATCTATTTCAGCCCGACGTCAGAGGATGAAATCAAAATTCGCCTGCGTTTGGCCGTCGAGGACGACGCCATGTTGGCGGACTACGCCCAACGTGGCGAGCGGCGCCTGGCCGAAGTCAGGCGGCGGCAAGCCGCGGATTTGGACGCGCTATGCGATTTGTTACTGACGAGCGTGCAGGACCGGTGAAGTTCTCCCTGGCGGCAGTTCTGGCAATGAGTCTGGTGGCGCTGATCGCCGCATTTGTCAACCCCTACAGTGCCCTTGTTTTTGTCTGGTGGGGATGTGCGGTGGCCGTTGGTCACCGCTATGTGCTGCGATCGACTGATGTGGGGGCAGGTCTGCTCGCGTTTGCTTTCATGAGTGCACTGGCCATCGTCATGTACCTGACGCAACTGTGGGCCAATCCCACCTATTACGGTTTTTCAGGTGGTGTCGGTGTTGGGACTGATGACAGCTACTTCTACTCGCTGGTGGCCTATGATCTGCCGCACGACTTCCCCCGCCGCTTCGCTTTGGCGGTGCAGTGGCACAACTACGCCAGCATTCTGAAAGTCCTGGTTTCGGTGCATCGCCGCCTGTTTCCGAGCCTGCACCCGTTGGATCTGCTTTTTTTCAATACATGTTGCCTGTCGTTTCTGCCTTTTCTAGTGCGCGGTATCTATCGGGAGTTGTTTCCGGCCGACAAGGGCGATCGCTGGGCGTTCGGCATGAGCCTGGTCGCACCGTTCATTTTGGCCAACGGCGTGATCCTGATGCGAGATGGTTTGGTGGCCACCGCTTTTGCCTGGGGGCTGCTCGCGTTGCTGCAAAGGCGTTGGCTGCTCCTGGCCTTGGCGTTGGTGGCCGTCGCCTGGCTGCGCTTTGAAACCGGGCTGATGTTGGGCGGCATGGCGTTGGTTTTGGGCCTGGTCGATTTCCAGCTGGACTCCACGCGGGCGACCTGGCAACGGCCCGACAGTGTGCTGCGGTTGACCCTTTTGGGGCTGGCCGGCCTGGTGGTCGTGGCCGGCGGTGCCAAGGTGTTCTGGGGCGGGGATCTGGTCGGTTTGCTGTTCCGGGGGGATTTCCTGAAAAACACCATTGGGCAGTCCGCTGCCGTGGAGTCCGGGACGTCCACTTTTTACGCTCTTTCCAAATTGCCTTGGGTGCTGCGGATTCCGTCGACCCTTGCTTTTTATATCGGTTCGCCGTTTTTGGCGCTGGGGGCACTGAAGACCCAGGGGATGTGGGTGCCACGCGCCTTTTTGACCAATATTTTCGCGATGCTGTTTCCGGTTTATGCGGCCTGGTTTTACCGGGGAATTCTGCGGGTGATTCGCTCGCGGCATCGCGGTGCACTGGCCTTTCTCGTCCTTTTTCTCGTCAGCATGTCCCTCATCACCCAGGCTTCGATGCAATTGCGTCACAAGATCCCCCTGCAGCCGATGTTCTATGTCTTGACGGCCTTCGGGGCCACCACGCCCTATGCCCAGGACCGTTCGCTGGGTTGGGTATTGGCCTTGATGGTGGTCCTGGTCGATTTGCTTTTTGCCTTTCTCCATCTGGCAGGTGGTTGATGAAGATCGTGCACGTCATTGTGGGACTCGGAGTCGGGGGCGCCGAGGCCATGCTTGTCAAATTGTTGGGCGGATTGGACCGCCAACGATTCGAACCCACAGTCGTGTCTTTGATGGATGGGGGGGAGCTGCGCCACGCGATCGAAGAACTTGAAGTGCCGGTTTATTCCCTGGGCCTGAAACAGGGGCAAGTTTCGGTGCGAAGCCTGTGGCGCCTGCGCAAATTGTCTCGCCATTTGGCGCCGGACCTGATCATGGGGTGGATGTACCATGGTAATCTGGCAGCCTGGCAAATGGCCCGTTGGTCCCCGGGCAATCCGGAGTTGCTCTGGAATATCCGGCATTCCCTGTACGACCTGGCGCAGGAGGCGACTATGACCCGTTTCCTGATCCGCCTTGGCGCCCGGTTTTCGGCCCGGCCCCGGTCCATCGTTTTTAATTCGTCGATCAGCATAGTCCAACATGCCGGCTTGGGCTTCGATACGGCACGGGCGGTGATGGTGCCCAACGGGTTTGACCTGGAAGCCTATCGGCCGGACCCTGAGGCAAAGCAGTCACTGTGCCTGCAGTTGGGGCTGGCGGACAACGACTTGTTGGTGGGCATTGTTGGCCGGCGGCATCCTGAAAAGGATCACGAAAACTTCCTGCGGGCTGCAGCGTTGGTGCAGGCTGAACACCCGACGGCTCATTTTATCATGATTGGGCGGGGGCTGGACGGAAACGATTCTTCGCTGTCGGCTCTGGCTGATCAAATGCCCTGCCCTGACCACGTGCATTGGTTGGGACAACGCGACGATGTGCCTCGCTTGATGCCCGGCCTGGACCTGTTGGTTTTGGCGTCAAGGAGTGAAGGGTTTCCCAATGTCCTGGGTGAAACGATGGCCTGCGGCGTGCCTTGTGTGTCCACCAGCGTCGGCGAAGCAAAAATGATTGTGGGCGATTGCGGCAGGGTCGTGCCCCCTGAAGATTCGGCGGCCTTGGCGGCGGCCCAAAGCGAGATTTTGGCTCTGACGGCAGCAGAGCGTGCCGCTCTCGGTCTCCGGGCCCGGCAACGGATCAGTGATCGCTATTCCCTGCAGGCCGTTGTCGAACAATATGCTGGGCTGTTTGCACCTGGGGTTTCGCAGTCGTGAAAATTCTGTATGTGACAACCATCGCGCCGACGATCAATGCCTTCCTGGCGCCGCATATCCTGATGCTCCGGCGCGAAGGACACCAGGTAGACATCGCCTGCAACCTGGTCGGCCCCGTCGATAGTGAGCTGGTGCAGGCCGGATGTGTGGTTCATGACCTGCCTTTCCAGCGCTCGGTGCTGAGCCGGGCCAATCTTCGCGCCTACCGGCAGCTCAAAAAGCTGGTCGGCGGGCAGGCGTATGATCTTGTCCACACCCATACGCCGATTGCTTCGGCCTGCGTGCGCCTGGCGTGCCGCACGCTGCCGCAGACCCGGGTCATCTATACGGCGCACGGTTTTCATTTCTCGACCGGATCTCCGCTCAGGTCCTGGCTCCTGTATTACCCCCTGGAACGATGGCTGGCGCGGCACACCGATGTGCTCATCACGATCAATCGTGAGGACCATGGCCGCGCATTAAAATCCTTTGCGGCCGGTCAGATCGAATATCTCCCTGGCGTGGGCCTTGATCTGGAGGCATTTCCCGATAGCGACCCTGATCGGTCGCAGACGCGTCGCGAGCTTGGTATACCGGAAGGCGCAATCTTGCTGCTCTCGGTAGGTGAGGTGAACGCCAACAAAAATCACCAGGCTGCGGTGCGGGCGCTGGCAGCCCTGAATGATTCGAGTGTTTGCTACGCGATATGTGGCTCAGGCCCCATGGAGGAGGAGCTGCGCCAGTTGGCGGAATCCGCGGGTATTGGTTCGCAGGTCACCTTGTTGGGTTTTCGCGACGATGTGCGGAAGATCTATCACGCGGCGGATTTGTTCGTTTTTCCGTCTCGACGGGAAGGCTTGCCGGTCTCCCTGATGGAAGCGATGGCGTCGGGGTTGCCAGTTGTCTGCACGGCTATTCGTGGCAACAGCGATCTGATCGTTGATGGTCGGGGGGGCCTGTGCGTGGCCGCAGATGATGTCAGCGGTCTGACGACGGCCATCGGTCGCATGATTGTTTCTCCGGAAACTCGGCGTGCGGCAGGCGAATTCAACCGGACTGCGGTGCAGGCATTCGATTTGAGTGTGGTACTGCCGGAAATACTGAGGATCACCAACTCGGCCTGACGGAAACCAGATCTCGACCATCGGGGCCAGGGCGTCTTACTGATATAGCCAGTCTATCCACCGCTTGTGCCGGCCGGCCTGGCGCTTGAGTCCCGCCCATATGATGAACAGAAAACCCAGCGCCGTGCCCACCCCACCGCCGAGGACCGTCCAGGCCGCTCCGGTCATTCCGTAGCGGGGGATCAGGATGGTCGCCAGCAGGAGCAGGATGCCGGCGCTGACTGTTTGCACGACCATTTGCCCACGAAAGGCTTTCATGGCGGTTGTCATCGGGGCCAGCAGGGTTGCCACATAAATGACACCGCCGGCAGCCATGATCAGGACAAACAGTTCGGCATGTTCCGCATACTCGGGGCGGTACAATCGGCTCAACAGATAGGGGCCGCCAAACAGAGCCACGCCCACGCCTCCGATACCAAAGACCACACCCAACAACCCCAACTGAAGACCGAGACGTTTGAACTGTTGAATCCGCCCGGCAGCAAAGTGTTGCGACAGACGAGCGAGACTGGATTGGCCCAGAGCCAGGACAACCGTCGAACCGGCGATCACAAGATAGGAAAGAGCCGCATAGATCCCGACCAGATCTTCGCCGAACGAGGACTCCAGATATGCCCGGGGAATTGTCTGGCTCATCTGTCCCAACAGGATGACAAAACCGAGGGGCAGCGTGACCCAGATGATACTGCGAAATTTGTCCTTCACCATCCGACAGGCGAGAGGCGGCCCGCCGAGGGCCTGGTTCAGGCGGCGCACGCGGGGAATGTCATATAAAAAGAGCACCAGTGCCCAGGATATCGCCAAGGCCAGCAATGATTGGTCCAGATTCCTTGTCAGATAAAACGTCACCCCAAAAAAGAGGAGCGCCACAGCACCCTTGATGGTCTTGCTGATCGCCACGACATCCATGCGATCATTTTTCTGGGCGATGCCATAGAAAATATCGCTGACGGATTCTACGCCGCGGGCCAGAGCAAACAACATGATGGCTGTTGCCTGCGCTGGGGTGTATCCCCGCAGGGCGATGCCCAATATGATCAGCATTGCCACCGGTAGCAGCAGCAATCTGACCGTCAGGTAGTCCCTGAATTCGTGGTTATTGTCGGCATCCGCCGCCAGGACTGAACGCAATTGAAGACTGGCAAACATGATCACCGGCGAGGCGATGGCCGAAGCAAGAGCAAAACGGCCGACAGTGGCGGTGGATCCCATTTTGGTCAGGACCGAGAGGATTCCCCAGAGGCTGAAGGCGTAAAAAATATTTCCCAGAAAGGTCCACGAAAAGTTGTGCCGCAAGGAAAGTGGTGTGGGGGGCATGGAAGGTTCCGGTCCCGGTTTGGGGAGTGGGAAGTCAGGCGCGGATCGACAGCACGCCAGCCTAGTCGGTAGCCTGGCTGACTTTTCGCGTGACCCTGGCAAAATTGATCTTCAACGGACCCCAATTGCTTTTGACATTATCCTGTGGATCCAGGATGGCAACATCGTACCTCGTGCGGTCAATTTGATCGACCACGGATTTGGCCCCTTCGTCATCCTTCTCGACCCAATAGTCATCAAAAATGACAACG
>CAZLUL010000108.1:0-8850 GCA_964562635.1 uncultured Fibrobacteraceae bacterium
CGCCGCGAGGCCGCCATCAGCCACGAATTGGCGGCCGTCACCGCCCGCCTGGACTGGCTGGTGCACATGGATTCGCTGACCGGCCTGTTGAACCGCAAGGGCATGGAGCGGGCCATCCTCGACGAACTGGCCCGTTGCCGGGTGGCCAACCAGGATCTGCTGATTCTATTGGTGGATCTGGATGATTTTTCGCGGGTAAACGCGACCCTGGGGCATGGTGTGGGGGACCTGGTTCTGGTGGGCGCGGCCCGGCGCATCACCGAATCGGTGCGCGAACAGGACAAAGTGGGACGCTGCGGCACCGACCGTTTCATGATCCTGCTGCCCGAAACATCCGAGTCCGAAGGCGAAGTCATCGCCGAAAAAACCCGCCTGGCCATCAGCCGCGACGTGATCACCGCCGGCGAACACCGCCTGACGACCACCGCGAGCCTGGGCCTGACGGCCATCAGCCCCACCAGCCTGAGCTTTGACGAGGTGCTGGCCAAGGCCCACTTCGTTTTGCAGCGCTCCAAGACCCAGGGCAAAAACCGGGTGGCCCGAGCCGCTTCGGTAGCCGAAGTGGGGCTCATCCGGCCCGTGCTCGAAGGCCCCGAAATGGTGTCGGCGCTGCTGCGGGGCAACGTCCTGCACGTCAGCAGCCAGCCCATCGTCAACATGGCCGACGGCCGCATCGTTTCGCGCGAAATGCTCAGCCGCGGGCCGGAGGGCGCCTTGCAGCGGCCGGACAACCTGTTTCGTTTCTGCCAGGAAAACGACATTCTGCCGGCGGTGGATCTGCGCTGCCTGAAACTGTGCGCCGCGGCGGCCCGGGCCATGGGGCCGCGCACCAGTTACCACGTGAACATCATGCCCACAACCCTGTTGCAGACCGCCACCGCCGAGTTGATCCGGGTTCTGCTCGATGGTCAGAACGGCGATGATGGCCACTGCTGCCTCGAAATCAGCGAACAGCAATTGCTGGGCGACCCGGCAGTGCTCGTGCCGCGGGTCAGGGCCCTGCAGGACGCCGGTATCAAGATCGCCATCGATGATGTCGGCTTCGGCAACAGCTGCCTCGAGGGTTTGATCATGCTGCATCCCCAGGTGATGAAGGTGGACAAGCGCCTGGTGCGCGGACTGGCCGTGGATCCGGAATTGCGCCGCACCCTGGAACGATTGCTGCGGGTGGCCGATGTGCTGGGGGCCGAAGTGGTGGCCGAAGGCATCGAAAATACCGAGGACTACCAAGTCCTGTTGGAGATGGGTGTGCGCTATGGCCAGGGGTACCTGTTCGGGCGGCCGGCGCCTTGTGGGAGGCTCGACGCGACTCCACCGCCAAGTGTTTCACCTGCCCAAGCGGCGGCAAAAGGCTAAATTCAGCGCATTATCGGACAAAAAATGTCTTTTTCCCCCGAACCCGGTGTGGATTTCCCAATCATTCCTTAACTTTTAGCAAATCGAGACCCGCACCAGGGGGTCTTACAATGTGTGCTATTTGGGGGGCGGGTGACGCGCGTTCGCCAACCGGGGAGTGAATCAATATGAGAAATATGAAACGTCGGATCGGTGTCACCGCCTTGGCTGCCATGGTCGCGTGCCTATCAGCAGGCGTGGCGCTGGCCTTTTCTTCGGGCCCGCTCGATGGCCTGACCGCAGCCCCGGGTGAAGGCAATTGCACGCAGTGCCATTCGACCTTCGGGCTCAATTCCGGCAGTGGCACCCTCAGCATCTCGGGCATTCCCCAAAGCTACACCCCGGCGACTTCCTACGTGGTGACCGTTTCCCTGTCCGACCCGCAGGCTTCCCGTTGGGGCTTCGAATTCACGATCATTGATGGCTCGGGCAACAGCGTGGGCACGCTCTCGCCAGCCGATGGCAATACCCAGACCTCCACCGGCGGCGCGTTCCAGCGCACCTACGCCAAGCACACCTCGACCGGCAGCCAATTGGGCGAGTCGACCGGCGTGACCTGGAATGTCAACTGGACCTCGCCCGCCGAAGGCGCCGGTGACGCCACCCTCTATGTGGCGGGCAATGCGGCCAACGGTAATTTCAGCACTTCCGACGATTTTATCTACACCAACAGCTTCGCCATGACCGAAGATGTGGCTTCGGCGGTGCCGGGCGCTGGTCCTGTGGCCAGTCTGCATCCGGCCTATCCCAACCCTTTTAACCCGCGCACCCAAATCAGCTTCACCTTGGCGAAAGATCAGCCCGTCAGTCTGGGCATTTACGATGTTCAAGGTCGCCTGATCACCACCGTGTATCGCGGCGACTTGCCCGCCGGCACCCACAGCTACACCTGGCAGGGCCAGGATCAGCAGGGTCGGCCCCAACCTTCGGGCTTGTATTTTGGACGCTTGATGGATCGGTCGGGTCGTGACCTGCACGCTCCGATCAAGATGACGCTGACCAAGTAGTCACTGATCATGCAGACGCGGCGGGCTTTGCCCGAAAAAATCGGCCGCCGGTCTTCAGGGACCGGCGGCCGATTTTTTAATACACAGCGGAATGCGATCTACTTCATCACCACGACTTTCTGACTCCTGGCGATGCCATCATGCACGACCCGCGCGTAATAGACACCCGCGGCCACCCGAGCACCGGCGCCGTCGCGCCCATCCCAGAACACTGTGTGGCTGCCAACGTTTTCAGTGCCATTGACCAGCTCGCGCACCAGGCGCCCGCGCAGGTCATGGACCGCCACACGCACCGTGCCGGTGGCCGGCAAGGTGTAGCTCAGCTGGGTCTCGGTGCGGAACGGATTGGGAAAACCCGGGGCAAAACTGAAGTTGCTCAGCACGCCATTGCCGTCGACGTGCAGCGGCCCCTGCCAGGTTTTCAGGCCGGCGTCGTCCACCAGTTCCAGCCAGTAGTCGACCGGGCCGTCCGGTGCCGTCGCATCCAGGAAACTCATCGAACCCCAGGGCAGGGGACCGGCGCTGACTTGCACCCGCGCCGTCGTTTCCTGCTCCCGGTGCACATACAGATCGTGATCCAACAGGTCCGGATGGATCTGCCAACTGAGCAGCACGCCCTGCTCGAGGCGGTCGGCGGCCAGGGCCGGCAACTGGGTGACGGCCACGAACTGGAACTGCCAGCCAATGTCCTCAAAAGCATGCAGGGTCATGTCCACTCCGATGGGCAGGTCGCCACTGATCGACGGCTCCATCAAAAGGTTGGGGAACGCCCCGGTCGACCAGTGGGAAATCGACGAGCCCAGCTCGAGGGGACTGGGATTGTAGATCTGCACCCGATCGTTGGCATCGGCGCCCGCCAGGCGGGTCCCATCCGGCCGGACGATGGCCGTGACCCCGGCGCCGAGCTGGGCCTTGATGGCATTGCCGTCCGCCAGGCTGATCATCACCGAAGCGATAGTGATACCGGGCCCGGTGCCGGGCATGGCAAAAGCGTCGCCGGCCACATTGTTGGCCACGATGACGCCCACGGCGCCCGCGTTCTGGGCATTGGTCACCTTGGTGACAAAAGCGCATCCGCCGCGGTCGATGAGGGCGATTTTTCCGGTCAGGTTCTGACCGATGGCCGAACACCCATCCGAGGCTGTTCCGGACCCATCATTGACCAGGACCACGTCGCCGCTGAAGGTGGCGCCGCAGCTGGGCCCGAAGGCCGAAAGAGGCGATTCGTACAAACCGGCGATGGCCGCCGGCGCCGTCACCTCGACCACTGTCGGGGCGCACAGGACACTGGGCGAGACGCCGGTGACCGAAGGCCCGGTCCACACCAGATTGGACGTATTGATGGCCGAGGCCGCCCGCTGGGCGTTGCTCATCTGGTCCCAGCGCAGGCCGGCGGTATTGTCAAACAGGAAGCGCGAATAGGCGTCCATGACGCCGCCGAAAGTGGTGCCGTCGGTTTCATCGACCAGGCTCAGAAAACCCAGGCCATGGCCGAATTCGTGCAATAATACCACGACCAGATTGATGGCCCCGGCCCCTTCGTTTTCGTCAAAACCGTAGTACCAAGAAGAATTCTCAAGGCAGCCGGAGGTGCCCAGCATGGAATTGAAGGTGGCCGAAATGTCCTTCTGGCCCGGGTCCCGGTCGAAGGCCGAATGCATGTCGGCCTCGGCGGCCACGTACCAGGTGCTGGCCAGGGTTGCGCCGGCATAGTCGCGGTGCAGGGAGCTGGGCCCCGCGGCGCCCAGCACGCCGCTGTTGGCAGTGCAACTGAGAGGGTCGAACTTGGCTCCGATGCGAATTTCGACATCACTGTTGAGGATGCCTTCCCACACCGAGGCCGCAAAATTGAAAGCGTTCAAACGCTGTTGCCCCACCGTGACACCGGGATTGCCCCCGACCGGAACCGCGACGGTCGGGTCGTTGAAACCCTCGCCGGCGTTGTCTTCATTGACGATGGTGATGGTGGTGGCGTTGGCGGGCGTATCCCACAGCGCGGGGCACAGTCCGAGCACCAGAACAGCCATGATTTTGAAAAGGTTGGCATTTGAAATATTCATGGCGCTACTCCTTCGTGCCGTCGTGATGGCAGGGAGCATCGGCGCCATTGAGGAAATCCCGGCTCTCCTGCCCAGTGGTCACGCAGCGGGTCTGCACGGCTCCGGTGCTATCGGTCGTGGCGACCGAGAGGCTCTGGAAGCGTCCTTCGAGGTCCACCGATACGCCCCCGTCGGCGTGGCGCACTTCGCGCAATCCGGCCGATGAACGATTCAGCATCTGCGACATTTGGCGCGCGAGTTCGGCCTTGTCCAGGCCTGTGACCGGAACGATTTCGCCGGTTTCCGGATCCAGTTGGACCCGCAGGGCAGCGGCCTGGCCAGCAGGCGGTGCCGAGGGCAAGCCCAGCAACAGGACAATCACCAGCGCCGAGGCGGCAGTGGCGGCCACCCACATGGGGCCTGGTCGGTTCGAATGGGACATGGTTTTCCTCCGCGAGAAAGATCTGGATACGGTGTGCTCCCCCGAATTATAGGCACATCCTTTATTGTCGGCTCCTCGTCGGGATTATTGACGAATTTGTCGATCCCCCCACTTCGCCCGTCTGTGCCTTGTCCCGAACCCGCGCCCGGTGTAGATTGTGGGGGCTTACAGTGGAGCCAAGACGACCAACAGACCTGCACGATGGAGTGGACGATGTCGAAAAGAGCTTTGATTACCGGGATCACGGGCCAGGACGGTTCTTATCTGGCGGAATTCCTGTTGGCTAAGGGGTATGAAGTCTTTGGCATGGTGCGGCGCTCGAGTACCGAAACCATCCAGCGGATCGATCATATCAAGGATCAGGTCACCCTGTTGCAGGGCGATCTGCTGGACCAGGCTTCGGTCGTCAAAGTGATCGAAGAGGCCCAGCCCGAAGAAATCTACAATCTGGCCGCCCAGAGTTTCGTGCCCACCAGCTGGAGCCAGCCGGTTCTGACCGGGCAATTCACCGCCCTGGGTGTTTCGCGCATGCTCGAAGCCATCCGCCAGGTGGCGCCCGAGGCCCGCTTCTACCAGGCCAGCAGCAGCGAAATGTTCGGCAAGGTGCGCGAAGTGCCCCAGACCGAGCTGACCCCGTTTCACCCGCGCAGCCCCTACGCGGTGGCCAAGGCTTACGGTCATCACATCACGGTCAACTACCGCGAAAGTTACGGCCTGTACGCCGCCTCGGGCATCCTGTTCAACCACGAAAGCCCCCGCCGTGGCCTCGAGTTCGTGACCCGCAAAATCACCGACGGTGTGGCCCGCATCAAACTGGGCCTGGCCGACGAATTGCGCCTGGGCAATCTGGACAGCCAGCGGGATTGGGGCTTTGCCGGCGACTACGTCGAGGCCATGTGGATGATGCTGCAGCACGACGAACCCGACGATTTTGTCATCGCCACGGGCGAAACCCATTCCATCAGCGATTTTCTGGATATCGCCTTCGGTCATGTGGATCTGGAATGGAAAAAATATGTGAAGAAGGATCCGCGCTTCATGCGTCCGGCCGAAGTCGACCAGCTGATCGGCGACTACAGCAAGGCCAAGCGCATCCTCGGCTGGGAACCCAAGGTGGGCTTCAACGATCTGGTCACCATGATGGTCGACGCGGATATGGAGCTGTTGGGCAAATAGTCCCCGCGGCTATTTTTCGCGGCTATTTTTCGAAGGTGTATTCGGCTGTCACGCCAAAAGCCAGCAACACACTGGCGGTCATGATCGGCTCTTCGAGCATCATGTAGTGCCCCGACCGCGCCACGCGCTTGAAGCTGAGGCTGCGGGCGTGGTTGAAGCCGTAGTGCTCCAGCAGATGGCGCGATGAATCGGCCGGCGGAAACATCAACTCGCTGCCCACCACCAACATCGGCACAGACAACTGGCCCAGTCGATCGGTCAGGTCAAAATCAAAACTGCTCATCAGAAGTGAGACGAATGTGGTGCTGTCGGTGCGCAGGGCCATGTCCACGACCTTGTCGGTGACCGCCTCCCGGAGGCTCATGTTCAGGTACCGAGTGGCGATGAACTGGTCGTAGTCTCCAATCAACTGCTCGGCCACCGCGGCTTTCTGTTCCTGGCTGGCCAACTGGATCGGCGCGCTGTCCATCACGATCAACCGATGCACACCGGCCGGATGGTCCAGCGTATACTGCATGGCGATCATGCCGCCGAGGCCGTGCCCGACCAGGGTTGGATAGGCAAAATCCACCTCTTTGATGAATTCCTGCAAGCGCGCCACTTCGGCGGTGATGCTATCGTCGGCGACAGGCTGGGTGGCGCCATGGCCGGCCAACTCAAACACCCGCACCTTGAACGTGCCCTTCAAAAACGGCACGACCTCGTCCCACACCGCAGCGTTGGCGCCCAGCCCATGGATGAGAATGATCTCAAACTCCCCGCGCCCTTCCTCGACCGTGCCAGCGTTTTCAAGGTCACTGCGGCTGTGCTCCTGGGCGGCCGCGGCCGTAGCCCAGGCCACCAGCATCAGGATCAAAAACAGCACACGAAGGGAACGGTGATTCAAGGTGCGGACCATAGGTTCTCTTTTCCACTGGTTGCAGGCACAAAAAACAAACTGCCATCCTGGGCCTGGATTACCGGCCCGTCAAAATATCGCGCGATCTCAGGCTTCAGGTCGGTCGCCGCCGCCGCCGGATACTGGTGCGTCAGGGCCACCAGTTTCGGCTGGGACTTGGCGCACAACCGGCCCACCTCACTGGGAGTCAGGTGCCCCGGCACGCCCAGACCTTCGGGGGCCGAACATTCGACCACCAGCAGGTCCACCTCTCGCGCAGCTTCTTCCAACCCCGAACAGGGCCCGGTGTCCCCGGAAAAAACGGCGGTGTGCCCTTCGGTGTCCGCAAACCGGTAGCCGAGGCAATTTCCGTCCGAAAATCTGTCCTGAGGGTGATCCACGGCAAACGTCCGCACCGTGCCCCCGCCGGGCAGGTCGAGCTGTTGCCCCGCCGGCCACTCGGTGACCTTCAACTGCCGGTGCCTGGGCTCCAGCCAACGCCCATAAACGCCCTTCAGCTGGTCAAGATACGCCTGCAGCCCGATCGGTCCAAACAGCTGCAGCGGCTCATGGCTGTTGGTCAACGGCGAATGCAGGGCAAACAACAGGGCCACCAGGTCACAACAATGATCCGGATGCAGGTGGGTCAGCAGCACAATCCCGATCTCGTCGACCCCGCCGGGCGCGTCACCCGACTGCACCAGGCGCACGAGGGCCCCGGGCCCCGGATCCATCAGGATTGGCGTGCCGTCCACGGTGACCCAATAGGCCGCCGGGTTGTGAGTGGGGGTGGGAATGGCGCCACCGGCGCCCAAAATGCGAAAACGTATCATGACCCTAAATCAACAGATTGCAGCGGTGCCGTCAAGGCCCGCCGTGCCGCCGGATATGCTGGGCGACGGCCTGACCCCACAATCGGTACAGCCCCGGCCCGGGATGGAATCCGTCCGTGGCCAGCAGGGCGGGATCTTCAGGAAAGTCCATCGGCAGGCGCGCGCACCGTTCCCGACCCGCAGCCCAATCCGCCATCACCCGGTCAAATTCCTTGGCCCGCGAGCCCAGATACCAGCGCAGGGGTTGGTCCAGGGCCGGAAACAGGTGCATGGGCGGCAGTCCGGAGAACAGAAGCTGCGGATGGCCGAAGCGCTCATCGAGCAACTCGCGCAGGCTGTCCAGATTTTTTCGCCACTGGGCCAGCGAATGGCGGCTGACGACATCATTGGCTCCGAGAGAGACAACCACCCAATCGAAAGACTCGGGCTCCAGGCGTTTGAGGAGGCGCATCGCTGCCGGCACGGTGGAGCCGGACCGGGCCTGTAAACGCCAGTTGACGGTGTGGTCGGTGGACAAGTGCGCAACGGTGCGGCCACTGAGGGATTCTGTTTGGTGGGCGGCACCGACCCCGGCTCCGGCGGAGTCGCCGATGATGAGGAGACTGAGGGTGGGGCCGGTGCCGGAGGTGCCGTGGCGGTCGCCTGGGGGTTCGGGGAGTTGGGTGATTTTTTGGCGGGCTTTTTGACCTTGGCGCAACAAAACCGGCCCCAACAATACAGTAGCCAAGAGGTGTCTCAGGTTGTGCCTCCGAAATTGTGTCTGGTTGAAATCGATCAGCAAACAGCCTTTGCAATCTAAATGGGCAGGGGTATAACATCAAAAAAACGGTTCACTTGTGGAGATTTTGCGAAAAACACATTTTCGGAGGCACAACCAATGGACTGGCAAGAACGGCTTGAAAGGGTGGTTTCGGGGTATCGGGATGCCATGATCCTCACCGCCGCCCTAAAAACCAACCTCTTCGAATCCCTCGGCACCACCGCCCGCACCCCCGCCGACCTGGCCGCCGAGCTCCATCTCGACCCACGCGCCGTCGACATCCTGCTGCACGCCCTGGCCGCCTCAGGAATCCTGATCAAG
>CAZLUL010000108.1:8950-13782 GCA_964562635.1 uncultured Fibrobacteraceae bacterium
GATTTGCAGGCGGTTGTTTTTGACCTGCCGGGGCCGGTGGGCATTGCCGAGGAGCAGATCGCCGCAGCGGGAATGGGCGCGCGGATCACCACCGTGGCGGGCGATTTCCACGCTGATGATTACGGTACCGGATTTGATGTGGTCTATATCTCCAACATTATCCACATGATCGGGCCGCAGGAGACGCGGGCTGTTTTTGCGCGCACTCGGGCCTGCCTGAATCCCGGCGGCCGCATTCTGGTCAAGGATTTCTATCTGGACGACAACCGGCTGGAGCCGGCTTCTGCGGCTCAATTCAGCGTGAATATGCTGGCGGCCACGGAGAAGGGGAAATCCTACACGCTGAACGAAACCCTTGAATTACTGCGCGAAACAGGATTTGGGGAGCTTTCCCAGGTCAAAATCGGGGCCGCCAGCCAGGTGATCAGTGGATATCGGGAATCTTGAGCCCTGTCCGGCGGTATATTGAGGATGGCCCCGAAGTTCGGCACAACTGGACAGCTTCGGGGCCAATCCCTATCATGTGGCCAAAATTGACAGAAATTTTCGAAAGGTATCGCATGTCCTCCCGACTGGCGTGTTCTCGCATTGCAGTTCTATTGCTGGCTCTTTTGGCGTCCGGCGCGGCCCTGGCCCAGGTGACCACGGTCGTTGACACCGCCAATGGTGGCGGCATCCATTTTAACCGGCCCGAAGTCGGCGACGAAATGAGTGACGAAGAGAAGATCTCGATCCTGAACGAGAAGCTGCTGGCCGACCCTACCGATGGCAAATCCTGGAACGATTTGGGCGTGATATACGCCACGAATGAAGAATACGAAAAGGCCCGTGACTCTTTCATCCGGGCGGTGCAGACGACGCCGACCGAGGGCGATTATCACCGCAATCTGGGCATGGTGTTTTCGCGCCTGGATATGCACGAGATGGCCGTGGCCGAGTTTGGTCAGTACCGGAAGCTTGACCAACTGGGGGGGCGCGACTACTGGCGCCTGATCGGTGGTGCCCAGAAACAGGCCGGGATGATCGACGAAGCGCGGGCCACTTTTGGCGAGGGCATCAAGGCCTTCGAACCGTACTTGGGGCCGGATGGGTTCCGGTTGGTGCTGCAACTGAACCAGCTGGAAGACGAGCAGGGCAACGAGCAGGCCGTGCGCACGCTGCTGGAAAAACACACGGCGCCGGCGGCGGCTTTCCTGAAGAGTTTCGAGGGGCGCGAAAACGTCACCGGCGAAGACGGCTACCGGGAGGCGAGCGCCATCATCCACAACCGGGTGGGCGTGATGGTGGAGGACGGCAAGTTGATGGAGGATTCGGGGCTGTATGCCGAGGCGGCCAAGCAGTACAAGACTTCCTACGAATTGGCGCCCGAACGGGATGACCTTTTGCCCCGCCTGGTGGACTGCTACCTGAAGCAGGACCTGACCCTGGAAGCGGGCGTGGCGGCGCGTCTGGCCCGTGACGAGCATCCGGAAAACTCCGGCACCTGGATTGCGAGCGGCAAGGTCTACGAGCATACGAACAAGCGGCAGGAAGCCGTTGAAGCCTACGAAAAGGCCTACGAAATCGACGAGTTGGATGACTTGCGGGTGGCGATCGGAAACCTGTACATGCGGATGGGCGAGGATCAGAAGGCGAGCAAGTGGCTGAAGGCCGGCGTGGCCGCTACCGATGCCAAGCCTGAGGTTGTCTACAACTACGCCGTCAGCCTGATGCGCGAAAAGAAATACCACGCGGCGATTCCTTCACTGAGAAACGTGACCCGCGACCTGCCCGACTTCTACAACGGCTGGTTGGCCCTGGCCCAGTGCCTGCAGGCGACCAAGCAGTACAGCGCGGCCATTGATCCTTTCCAGCAGGCGTTCAATCTGCAACCGGAGGCCAAGCTGGCTTTCCACATGGGGTCGATGGCGCAGAAGAGCAAGCAGTACGACAAGTCCATCGAATCCTACCAGATGGCCGTGGCCCTGGACCCGACCTATGTGAAGGCGCAGTACAATCTGGCGCTGACCTACATGGGTGCCAAAAAATACGAAGAGGCCGCCGCGGCCTTCGAGGCACTGGTCGAGATGGAGGGCCCCACTTATCGGGCCTATTACAGCCAGGGTTTGTCCTACTACTACCTGGGCAAATACGACGAGGCGCTGGAGTCGTATGACTTGGCGCTGGTGGAAAAGGAAACCGTCAACGTGTACAACAACGTTGGGTTGGTTTATGACAAGCTGGGCAACAAGAAAGAAGCGGCGAAATGGTACAAGGACGCCGCGGCGCTCAAGGGGGGCAGCTAGGATGAAGGTTGTGGTCGCATTTTTATTGGTCCCGATTCTGCTGGTGCCGCAGTTGGCCCTGGCCCAGACCCATTGCAGCCAATTGCCGGAATTGACGGTCGACGCGAACTTCCCGCGCTGCAGCGAAAGCCAGTTGGCAGCGGCGGGGTTTCCGGACCACAAACATGCCCACCACTGGTATGGCTGGCAGCCGCCGCTGGATGCCGACGGCAATCCCTATGGACCTGGCTCGATGTGTCAGGGCAAGGTGCTCACGGGCCACGATGACCTGGTTCTGTTGCCGGGCGAGAAACGTTTCAAGCAATTCATCCTGATGCACAATCCCGGCTACAAGGATTGCGACATGGTGGCTTTCATTGAGCTGTTGGACTGGGCCAGCCATGTGGTGCCCGAGCTGTTGGGCCTGTCGATCAGCGATACCCTGACGGTGTTCAACCCGGACAATACCCAGCACTACAAAGAGCAGTCCGGCCAAGGCGTGTGGCGCTTTTATAAACTGCAGGGCAATGAAGTGACGATGCAGCCCTACCCCGTCCTGTTGGCCCGCACCCTGGACGGGCACGCGGCGTTCATGCTCGTCACGGATTGGATTTTGAGTCAGGCGCTGGAGCAGAAATTGCCCCTGTGGATGCATCAGGGACTGGTCGAATACATCGGTGAGGACGGCACGCATCTGGTCAACTATATGGGCGAGTTCCGTGTCGGCGGGCCGGTTCTGTTTTCGGCGCCGCTGGTCAATGCGATTCTGGGCAAGGGCATCGATCCGGATGAGGGGGCGGACCGGGAGAATTTCCGGCGCGCTTCCTACAGCGCTTACCTGATGGTCTGGCAGCTGGTGGAGCTCGAAGGCGGGCTGGTTGCGCTGCAGGATTTCCTGGCGCAAGTGGCCTCAGGCGTGGATCTTGACGAGGCCAGCTTGTCGGTCTACGGCATGGATATGGCGCAGTTGGCGGAGATCGTCGACGCTGTCAGCAACGGTGAGCCTGCCGGCAACGCGATGAAGCGTCAGGTTCCCCACCAACAACCCTGATTTCCGTTTTGAAAGGTCTGCCGTTCTCATGAGTGACTTGTCGTCCGATCTCAAGATGCCCCGCGTCCGCTTTGCGCCCAGCCCCACCGGATTTCTGCACGTGGGCGGCGCCCGCACAGCATTGTTCAACTGGCTGTACGCCCGCAGTCAGGGTGGCACGTTTGTGCTGCGCATCGAAGACACTGACCAGGAGCGCAGCACTGAAGAAAGCTATGCCGCCATCCTGCGGGGCATGGAATGGTTGGGCCTGGACTGGGACGAAGGCCCGAACGCGGGGGGCGACCTCGGTCCCTACCTGCAGTCCGAGCGGTTGGATATCTACCGTGAGCAGATGGACAAGCTGATCGCCAGTGGCGATGCCTACAAATGTTTCTGCAGCGCCGAGGATCTGGAAAACCGCGAAAAGGCCGTGCGTGACGGCGGCGGAAATTGGGAAGGTTACGACGGCCATTGCCGCGACCTGACCGCCGATCAAATTGCCGCCTATGAGGCTGAAGGCAAGCCCTGCGCCTTCCGCCTGCGCACGCCGACCGAGGGTTCGACCTTCTGGTACGACGTGATCGTGGACAAGCGCGAGTTCCAGAACGAGGTGCTGGTCGACCGGGTCATCTTCAAGGCCGACGGCTTCCCCACCTACCAGTTTGCCGTTGTGGTCGATGATCACTTGATGGGCATCAGCCACGTGCTGCGCGGCGACGACCATGTGAGCAATACACCGTTCCAGATCCTGATTTACAACGCCCTGGGCTGGAAATTGCCCAAGTTTGGCCACATGCCGATGATTCTGGGGCCGGATCGCAAACGCCTCAGCAAGCGCCACGGGGCCACCAGCGTAGAGGAATTCCAGAACCTGGGGATCCTGCCGGCGTCGATGCTGAACTACCTGGCTTTGCTGGGCTGGTCGCCCGGCGGCAGCGGTGACGAGGTCATGACGGCTGAGGCGATCACCAAGAAATTCAGCCTCAAAAAAGTGAACAGCAGCCCGGCGGCCTTCGATTATGATAAACTGAACCACATCAACGGGGAGCACATCAAGCGGCTCTCGGCCAAGGAACGGTTGGTGCTGGCCAAGGCCATCGCCGCCAAGCAGGGCTGGGCCCTGGGTGATGATTGGTTGATCAACGGCGCCGACAATACCGATGCCTACCTGGCGCGGGTGATCGGCACGCTGGGCAACCGGTTCAGCAGCCTGATCACGTTGCCTGAACAAATCGGTTTCTTCTTCAGCGACGACCACTTCGTTGACCAGGAGAGCTGGGACGAGCACGTGGCCACTGATGAGGCCCGCCCGTTGATGATCGCGTTGGCTGATGCGATCGAGGCTGAGCTGGACCTGGGGCAGGCCCAGGCGGCTGACGCCTTCGAAGGAGTGATCCGCACGACGGCCGAGAAGCTGGGCGTCAAGGCGGGGCAGTTGATCCATCCGAGCCGGGTGGCGCTGTCGGGCCAGAGTCGCAGTGCTGGCATCTTCGAGGTGATGGAGTTGATGGGCGCGCGCCGCACGGTGCAGCGCCTGC
>CAZLUL010000109.1:0-13714 GCA_964562635.1 uncultured Fibrobacteraceae bacterium
TGGTACTCGGGGATGACCCAGCCAACGGACTTGCAGGCTTCCAGACGATAGGGTCCGGGCACCAGGATGTTTTTCCCCTTTTCGTCCCTGACCAGTTTTCCGCTGCCGTCGCGCTTGGCGCGGCCGGCCTCCTTGATGTCCAGGGCGATGTTCTGGGCGATGCTCTTGCTCATGGAGTTGATGTTCACGTTGTAGGCCACCAGGAAACCCCGGGCCGAAACGTTGGTGGCGCCGCTGCGCGCAGACTGGTCGGTCCAGGCGTTGGGACCAAAGTCGGGCGCCCATTCGTCCTGGCCCAGTTTGGTGGACAGGGCTTCGTATTCGCCCTTGCGCACGTTGGCCAGGTTGCGCCGAATTTCGGTACTGGCGGCGTCCTCGTACAGGTAGACAGGAATCTGCAGTTCATTGCCGATGCGTTCGCCCACGCTGCGGGCGATTTCCACGCATTCTGCCATTGAAACCCCGCGCACCGGGACAAAGGGACACACATCAGTGGCGCCGTGTCGCGGGTGGGCGCCAGAGTGCTTGCTCATGTCGATCAACTCGGCCGCGCGTTTGACCACCCGGAAGGCCGCTTCGGCCACGCCTTTGGGCGAACCGATAAAAGTGATCACCGTGCGGTTGGTTTCGGCGCCCGGGTCGACATCCAGCAGGTGCACTCCGTCGACGTCGGCGATCACGCTGGTGACCGCATCGATCACGGCCGGATCACGGCCTTCGCTGATATTGGGCACGCATTCGACAAGCTTTTTCATGTTCCGGACCTCTGGCGCAAGCCAATCTGAAGGACTGTCTGATACGGCGTAGAAGAGGGGCCAAACGACTGTCCGGCCCGTATTGGGACAATAAGGCTTCGCTCTCGGGAATTCCAGCACGGAAGGGCGTTTGGCGGCCTGCCATTCCTGTCGGACGACAATTTTCGGCAGCGGGATGCAACCTTGCCCGCCAGTGTGCGTCTACTTTGGCGGTGGGGGTACCAGCAATGGTCTCACCGGGGCTGCCGATAAAGTTCGCCTTTGGAAACTCAAGAAGAATGCCAGGAGTGCCGCAATGAAGAGCAATTCGAAACGTATGGTTTGGACCCTGGCCATTGTCGTGGTGGCCTGTGGAGCCGGCGCTGGTCTGTATTTCACCGGCAACCTGCCCCTGGGCGGTGGCGAAGGCGTGGCCGTGGCCGACTCCTCTGGCGCCGACGTTGACCTGGCTGAGGCCAAATCCGATGAGCCCGAAGTGATGGCTGTGCCGGTCGAGCTGGCCCAGGTCGAAGGTCGGGGCATCGCGGCCTACTATCGCGCCGCTTCGGTCATCGAGGCCGATCGCCTGGTCGAATTGGTGGCCAAGACCACCGGCCGCGTGCGCACTGTCAATGTTGAAGAAGGCGACTGGGTCGAAGAGGGCCAGATTCTCGCTGAAATGGAAAACGACCGCGAACGCATCCAACTGCGCAAGGCCGACCTGACGGTGGCCGACAAGAAACGCCAATTGGAACGCAGCCAGAGCATGCTGGACGAAGAACTCATCAGCCGCCAGGAATACGACGATCAGGAGTCGGCCGCCAAGATGGCCGAGGCCGAGCGTGATCTGGCCGCCATCGCCCTGGAAGACACCCGCATTCGGGCCTCGTTCGCCGGGCGCATCACCGACCGCAAAGTGGTTCCGGGTCAGCAACTGGCTATCGCCGCACCGGCTTTCACCATCGGTGATTTCGTACCGCTGCGGGTCACGGTGCATTTGCCCGAGGCCATCGCGCGCAAGGTCTCGACCGGCCAGCGGGTTCTGGTTTCGCCCGATGCTGTGGACGAAGCGCTGGAGGCCGTGGTGGAACGCATCGCGCCGGTGGTTGATCCGACCACCAGCACCGTGCGCCTGACTTTGCTGCTCGACGGTGAGCATGCAGCTGCACGCGTCGGAGGCTTCGTGAAGGTTCGGATCACCACCGATCAGCATCACGATGCCCTTTCGATTCCCAAGACCGCCCTGATCGAAGAAGGTGCCCTGCGCAACGTGTTCGTGGCCGAGGCCGATACCGTGCGCAAGGTCGAAATCGAAACCGGGCTGTACGACGAAACCCATGTCGAGGTGCTCGAAGGTCTGTTTGCCGGCGACTTTGTCGTGACCATGGGACAGGGTGGCCTGCGTACCGGAACGCTGATCAAGTCGCTGAATGGCGAGGCGGTCGGCTATGTCGGACCCGAAGCCGATTCGAGCCGCGACCCTGCCGAAGAAGAAAAGACCGTAGCTGCCCTGAACGATTCCAAATAGCGATATGCCGCATTTTGTGGCCGGCCCCCGGTGGCCGGTCACCTTCCCGGAACCCGGAGATTCGAGACCATGAAAGTGATCCGCTACGCCGTATCGCACCCGGTTACTGTCTGGATGGTGACCCTGGCTGCTGTCGTCTTTGGCCTGACCAGTCTGGGCCGCCTGGATATGCGCCTGCTGCCGGAAATCCGCTACCCGAGCCTGACGGTGCAGACCGATTTCCCGGGCACCGCGCCCGTGGATGTGGAAAACCTGGTCACCCGACCGCTCGAAGAGGCGATGGGCGTCGTGCCGGGGTTGCGCAAGGTGCATTCGATCAGCCAGGCCGGCTTGTCGCAGATCACGCTGGAGTTCAACTGGGGCACGCCTATGGATTATGCGGCGTTGGATGTGCGGGAAAAAATCGACCTGGTGCGTTTGCCGGGCGAAGCATCCATCCCGTTGCTGCTGAAATACGACCCTTCTCAGGATCCGGTGGTGCGCATTGGACTGTCGGGAGACGCGGCGCTGGTGAATCTGCGCAATGTGGCTGACGACGTGCTCAAGAAAGAGATCGAGGCCCTGGAAGGGGTGGCGGCGGCCCAGGTCAGTGGTGGCCTGGAAGAGGAAATTCGGGTCGAGGTGGACGAAACCAAGCTGTCGTCCCTGGGCATAGATGTCGCGACAATTAACCGGGTCTTGGCCGAAGAAAACATCAACGCCTCGGGCGGGCGCCTGCGGGACCGCAATGCCGAATACATCGTGCGCACCGTAAGCCGGTTCGAGGACCTGGCCGATATCGAAAACGTGACCGTGGCCGTGCTGGAAGGCAAGGTCGTCAAGTTGGGCGAAGTGGCAACCGTCACCCGCACGCACAAGGAACGCACGACCGTGACCCACATCGACGGGCGCGAAAGCGTGGAAATCGCCGTCTTCAAGGAAGGCGACGCCAACATCATCGAGATGGCCGAACGGGTGAAGGCTCATCTGGGCGGCATCGAAAGTCAATTGCCGGACCGGATGCAGGTCGAGGTGCTTTTTGACCAGTCGACCTTTATTGCCCAGGCCATCAGTGAGGTGCGCAACAATGCCCTGATCGGTGGCGCGCTGGCCGTGGCGGTGCTCTTTGTTTTCCTGCGGGATTTCCGCAGCACCTTGATTATTGGTATTGCGATTCCTATCTCCATCGTGGCCACATTTATCCTGATGCTCACCAAGGGGGTGAGCCTGAATATCATGTCTCTCGGTGGCCTGGCCCTGGGCGTGGGCATGCTGGTGGACAATTCCATCGTGGTGCTCGAATCGATTCATCGGCGGCGCGAAGCAGCGCCTGCCGGCGCGGATATCGGTGAAGTCGTGGCCCAGGGCGCCGGTGAGGTGGCCGGTGCGGTGACCGCCTCGACTCTGACCACCTTGGCTGTGTTTGTGCCGATCGTTTTTGTGGTCGTGGGTGTGGCGGGGCAAATCTTTCGCGACCAAGCCCTGACGGTGACCTTCTCCCTGGCGGTTTCGCTGGTGGTGGCCTTGACCTTCACGCCGATGGCCGCGGCCTTTGGCAGCCGCAACGATCGGCGTCATGACGAGGGCCCGCTCAGTTGGTTCCACTCGTGGTACCGCCATGCGACGGCAAAAAACCGTGTGGCCCGGTGGTCGCAGGGGGTAGGGCTCTTTTTGTCTATCGGCCTTATTGTCGGTCTGATTCGGCTTTTGAAATTGGTCATTCTGATGCTGAAAAAGCTGGTGACCCTGCTGCTGTGGCCGGCGACCTGGCTCTTCGAAAAAACATTCCCTGTGTTGCACCGTGGCTACGCCCAGGTGCTGGCGGTGGCCTTGCGCAATCGGTTCGCCGTGCTGTTTCTCGCCCTGCTCATTGCCGGTGGAGCGACCCTCCTGTGGCCCCGCCTGGGTTCGGAACTGGTGCCACCGCTGTCCCGTGGTGAATTCACCCTGGCCTTTGAATTGCCCGAGGGCACGCCTTTGGGCCGCACTGAATCCGTAATCGGTGATGTGGAAAAAGATCTGGCGGAGTTGTCCGGCATCGACCTGGTCGTCGGTGGAGTGGGCATCTCGCGCGAGGCCAATACGGCCGCCCAGCGGCGCAAGGAAAATCGGGCCGAGGTGCAGGTGAAGTTGACCGAGTCGACCGCCCTGGCCGAGGCCGCAGTTCTGGAAGACATCCGGGGCGTATTGAAGAATTATCCCGACCTGCGCATGAAAGTGCGGCGGCAGTCGCTGATGGCCTTTGGCGCGCCGGTCGAAGTGAATGTGTACGGCTACAGTCTGACGGATTTGCAGGCAACGGCTGACCAGGTTCTGGAGCGCCTGCAGACTGTGCCTGGTCTGCGGGACCTTCGCCTGGGTATGGTTCCTGGCTCGCCCGAAGTTCAGGTGACGTTTGACCGTGACAAACTGAACCGCTACGGGCTGAGTCTGGGAACCGTCAGTGAAACGGTGCGCGGCAAGGTGCGCGGCACGGTGGCCAGCCGCTTCCGTGACCGTGAGCGCCACGTGGATATCCGCGTGCTCAACCGGGACGAACAGCGCAATACGCTGACGGCGGTGCAGGACCTGATCGTTACTGAAGTGGAGGGCGTGCCCATTTCCCTGGGCACGTTGGCCAAGATGGAAGTCGTGACTGGCCCTTCGGAAATTCACCGCCTGGGCAGCAAAAGGGTGGCGATTGTCTCGGCGAATTTGTCCGGACGGGATCTGGGCTCGGTGACCGAGGACATCCGGGCGCAGTTGGTGGGGCTGACGTTGCCCGCTGGCGTGAGTGTGGAAATGGGTGGGCAGAACGAGGAGATGGACAGCTCGTTCCGCTCCCTGCGCATGGCCATCCTGTTGGCGATCTTTCTGGTCTACCTGGTGATGGCTGCCCAGTTCGAAAGCTTTGTGTATCCGCTGATCATCATGTTCACGGTGCCGCTGGCGATGAGTGGTGCGGTGTATGGCCTGTATATGCGGGGCATGAGCGTGAGCGTGATTGCGATCATTGGCGCGATTATGCTGGCGGGGATCGTGGTCAACAACGGCATCGTGCTGGTGGATCGGATCAACCAGTTGCGGCTGAAGAAATTGCATCTGGCGGCAGCCGTGGTGCAGGCCGGAGTCGAGCGACTGCGGCCCATTCTGATGACCACCGCGACGACGGTTCTGGGTCTGTTGCCGATGGCCATGGGGCTGGGTGAAGGGGCCGAACTGAGGGCTCCGCTGGCCGTGACGGTGATCAGTGGCTTGCTGCTGGCCACGCTGCTGACCCTCGTGGTTGTGCCGGTGGTGTACACCCTGTTGACAGGCGGCGAACGCCTGCGCACCGAAGCTGCGGAATTGACGGGCGCTGGACGTGTACTGCCGAGCCAGGCTGTGCTGCAGACCGCCGGAAGGGACGCCTGAGATGTGGTTGACTTTTCTTTCGCTGCGCCGACCGGTGACCTTGGCGATGATTCTCGCGACGATCGTGCTGCTCGGTGGCGTCTCGATGATGAAGGTGCCCCTGGATTTTCTGCCGCGCATGGAGTTCCCCTTCATCGCGGTGTACATCCCGTATTCGGGCGGCATCCCGTCGGAAAATGAGCGCGAAATCGTGCGCCCCATTGAAGAGGTGCTCGCGACGTTGGGCGGCGTGAAGGAGACCTTCAGCTACGCCGATGGCAACGAGGTGCAGGTGGGCGTGACCTTCGAGTGGGGCCGCGACGTGAACCTGCTGCGCATGGAAGTGAAGGAGAAAATCGATCAGATCCGGGGCGATCTGCCGGAAGATATCCAGCAGATCTATCTGCTGACGTTCAATACCAATGATATTCCGATCATCGAGGGGCGCATTTCGGCCAAGGGGCGGGATATCTCCCAGAACTACGACCTGATTGACCAGAAAATCATCGCGCCGTTGCAACGGATTCCCGGCGTGGGGCGCGTCAATATCGACGGCGTGCTGCCGACCCAGGCTTCGGTCTACCTGCGTTTCAACAAAATCATGGAACACAACGTGGACATTAACCGACTCTTTTCCGAGTTGGAAGCCGCCAACGTGGAACTCACCGTCGGGCGCGTGACTGACCGGGGCCTGCGCTATGATGTGCGCACGGTGGCCGGATTGCATGGCGTGGAGGACCTGCGGGAACTGCCCATTGACGAGCGCGGGTTGCGACTTGGCGATGTGGCCGAGGTGGTTTACGGGGCGCCCGCCCTGGCCTACGGGCGGGTTCTGAACGAAGAGCCGGCCATCGCCTTCTGGATCCAGAAGGCTTCGGGCTACAACACGGTTGAAGTTTGTCGCGCGGTCGAGGCGGAACTCGAGCGCATCAACAACGATCCGTCGCTCAAGGGCATCAACAGCTTTTCGTTCTTCAACCAGGCCGACCAGATCACCGATTCGCTGCGCAGCCTCTTGCAGGGTGGGCTGTTCGGTTCGGTCCTGGCCATTGCCATACTGTACCTGTTTTTGCGGCGCCTGAGCATGACCCTGGTGGTGTCGATCGCGATCCCGTTGTCGATATTGGGCACCTGCATCTTCCTGTTCCTGAGCGACCGCTCGCTGAACGTATTGACCATGATGGGGCTCATGCTGGGCGTGGGCATGTTGGTGGACAACGCGGTTGTTGTCCTGGAGTCCATTCACCGGCAGCAGCACGCGGGCAACAGTCCGGTGGCTGCCGCGGTGCGCGGCACCAAGGAAGTGGGGCGGGCCATTGTGGCTTCGACCCTGACGACGGTGATTGTTTTTGCGCCGGTGGTTGTCAGCAAGACCGACGAGTTGGCCGTGTGGCTGGGCGAAGTGGGCGTCACCATCAGCGTGACCTTGATTTTTTCATTGCTGGTCAGTTTGACCGTGATACCGGCCCTTTCGATCAAGATGACCAAAGGGGTGGCCGACGTGAAGGACGCCCGCTGGTTGGTGGGGCTCAAGCGCCAGTACCTGAAGATCCTGAACTGGACGGCCATCAAACACCCTGTGCTGACGGCCCTGGTGATCGTGCCCATGGTCCTGGTTGCGACGGTGGGTGCCATGAAGGTGACGGGCTTCAAGCCGGATTCCGAGGGCGACGAGGGTATGCGGCGGGAAAGCCTGCGGGTCGGTTTCGACTACACCGGTCCGGTCGACAAATACACGTCCGAAGACATGGTGATGGTGGCGACCCAGTATCTCGAAGGGCGGCGTGATGAACTGAATTTGCGGGACATCTATTCGTTCTACGTGGCCGACGGCGGTGGCGTCACCCTGTTTTTTGAAGAGGGTGTGGTCAGTGACGAATATTTCCACAAAGTGCGCGAGGACTTGCGGGAAAACCTGCCGGTGCAGGCGGGACTGAAATATCGGTTCGGCGGTGACGAGGGAGAGGACTCGGGGGCCACGACATTCTCGGTGACCATCTCCGGGGAAGAAACGGAATTTCTGACCGAATTTGCCGAAGAGGCGAAACGGCGCCTGGCCCTGATCGACGGTATCGGCGATCTGCGCAGCGACAACGACAACGGCAAGGCCGAGATCCGGGTCAAGGTGGATCCGGACCAGGCGGGGCGTTTTGGCATCTCGCCGGCGACCGTATCGCAAATTATGGGCCTGACCTATCGCGGCGTCATGTTGCCCCGCTTGCAGACCGGTGAAAAGGAAATCGATCTGGTGGTGTCCCTGTGGCCCGAGGATCGCGAGTCCATCGAAAACCTGGCCTTGTTGACCGTAGGTTCGGTCGATGGCAAGGCCGTGCAATTGAACCAGGTGGCGGACTTCGAATTTGGCAAAAGCCCCGAGCGGATTTTCCGGCGGGACCAGCGCACTGGCGTGACCATCAGTGGCACCTGGGAAGGCGACAAACTGGACGATGCCCTCAAGCAGATCCGGCCGCTCATGGATGGCTTGGATTTGCCCTTCGGATATGGCTGGAACTACGGCAACGAAATCATCCAGGCCCAGCAGCAGCAGAACGAGATGGCGATCAACATGCTGTTGGCCCTGGCCTGCGTCTTCTTTGTCATGGCCAGCCTGTTCGAGTCGCTTTTGTACCCGATGGTGGTCATGGGCACGGTGCCCTTCGCCTCATTGGGAGTTTTCTGGCTGATGATGGCCACGGGCACACCCTTCAACATGATGGCCATGATCGGTATGGTGATTTTGATTGGTATCGTGGTCAACAATGGGATTGTGTTGGTGGATCATATCAACGGGCGCCGCAAGGCTGGTCGCTCGCTGGATGAAGCGATTCTCGAAGGGGGCGGCGACCGCCTGCGGCCTATTCTGATGACTGCCGGCACCACGATTCTGGGTTTGCTGCCGTTGGCGGTTTTCCATGGGGCCCATGTCGGGGGGGCGGAATATTACCCCATGGCCCGGGCCATCAGTGGCGGACTAGCTTCCAGCACGTTGCTAACATTGTTGGTTATGCCCACTTATTACCGCCTGGCCACTGTCTGGGTAGAGAATGTGGGAGGCAGTTTGCGACAGTGGCAGGGCCAACCCAAAAAGCATGGCGAAAGCTCAAAACCCGAATTTGTTGCCTGACCAGCAAATTGCCGGTGCATTTCGAGATTGCGGATCATAGTCATCGAATTTATGTTTCCGACATCGGTGGCGAGGGATTCATGACATTCTCTCGCCACTGCAACTTGCCCAGCTGACCGGCTTACCGGTCCTTGTGTTTCAATATTTTGAGGTGAATAAGAATGTATACTCATAACGGTATCGATCGCGTGGCCATCTTCATTGACGGAGAAAACATCCACTACAGCGCCAAGCATTTGAATATGCGATTGGACTACCTGAAGTTGTGCAGCAAGCTGGCCGGAAACCGGCGCCTGGTGCGTTCGTATTTCTACACGGCGGTGAGCAACCAGTCCGAAGGCAAGATCGACTTCATCAACTTTTTGAAGCTGAATGGCTTCAGTGTGGTCACCCGGGAAATCAAGAGCTTCAACGACGGCGATCACAGCACGCGCAATGTGCGCGGCAGCCTGGATATGGAAATGGCCATCGACGCCCTGTCGATGTCCGATAAGCTCGATACCGTGATTTTGTGCACCGGCGACGGCGACTTCAAGCCGTTGGTGGTTGCCCTGGGCCGCAAGGGTGTGCACGTGGAAGTCTGCGCGCTGCGTGAGATGACCAGCACCGAACTGATCGCCACGGCGGACGTCTATACTGATTTGGCGAGTTTGAAGGACGACATCGCCCTGGCCGGTGCTCCGGTCGTACAGCGGGAAGTGCGCAACGAAATACCACCCGCCGAAAACGAGGATTTCAACTCGTACAAAGCGCAGAATACGAGTTTCGACTTCTAGGTCCGCTGCCATTGCGAAACGAAAACGCCCCGCTGGTCGCCTGACCACGGGGCGTTTTTCATATCATTCAAAACCCTTATTGCGCCGCCAGGTCACGGGCGATCAGGTCCCGGTACCGGGCCTGGATCAGGCGGGTCACCGGACCGGGGGCTCCGTCGCCCACCGGTTGGTTGTCCACGGCAATCACCGGCAACACCTCACGCACACTGCTGACCAGGAAGACTTCGCAGGCCGCGGCCAGATGACGACGGTCGATGATCTTCTGACGCACGGCCATCTTTTCGCGGGTCGCAATTTTCAGGATGCGTTCGCGGGTGCGTCCGGCCAGGAATTCTCCTTCGCTGGCGGGTGTGACCAGGTGGTCGCCCGAGACGAGGAAGAGGTTGCTGACCGCCCCTTCGAGCAATCGGCCATCGGGCCCGGTGAGGATAGCCTCGGGGCAGCCCGCGGCTGCCGCCTGCCGCAGGGCCGTCAGGGTGGCCAGGGCGTTGAGGGTCTTGAGGGCCGGAAAATTGCCCCGCGCCGACCCTTCGGCCAGGCAGATGACCGGAATGCCGTCGGCCTGCCAGCGGGCCAGATCCGGACTCACTGGTACCAGGGTGATCACCACGGTGGTCGGGATATTGCTGAGGTTGGCGACCGGCAGGGGGTTGGTGGGGTCTCCGCTGCGGCTGACCGAGATCCGCAACCGGCCATCGCTGTCGCCCAGGTTGTTGCGGGCTACCAATTCGGCAATGACCTGCCGCAGTTCGTCCTGGGGCATGGCGAAGCCCAGTTTCAGCTCGGTGGCCTGGCGTTTGAGGCGTTCCCAGTGGGCGGCCAGATCCAGGGGCAGGCCACCATACAGCCGCAATGTGGTGTAGATGCCGTCACCGTACATGTAGCCACCGTCAAATATTCCCACCCGGGCCTGGTCGGCCGGCAGGTACTTGCCATTGAGGGAGACGATCACGCCAGCTCCTGGACAATTGTCAGGTTGGAGACAAAAAGAGGCCGCCAGTATATGGCGGCCTCCAATGTAGCAGATGAAACGCTCCGGGAAAATCAGATCGTGCTGGTGGCCGCGCCGGTCCAGGCCGACTTGGCCTGGATGATGCGTCCCAGCTCCTCGCGCACTTCATCGTTCTGGGCATCGGTGTTGAGGATGCGTTCGGCGGCGGTGCTGGCCTCGGTCAGGGCCTTGCGGCAACCGGTGCTGAGCAACTCGAGATGTTTGCGGCGCACTTCGATACTGTTGTGTTTGGCCAGGAAGTCTTCGCACATGCTGACGGCCGCGGCGTGGTTGTCGGTCGTGCATTCCACATCGATCTGGTTGAGCAGGGCATTCACGTAGTCGGGTTTCAGGGCCATCGTGCGGCTGAAAATGGTACGAGCCTCATCCATCCGGCCCTGCATGAAGGAGGCGACACCCAGGTTGTTCATGGTGTCGGCGTCATGGGGGGTGATGGCCAGGACGGCATTGAAGTCCTCGCGGGCCAGGTCGAATTTTTCGAGCCGCGAGCGCACGACACCGCGGTTGTAGAGAATGTTGGGGTTGTTGGGCAGAATGGCGATCACGCGGTCGAAGCACTCTTCGGCCTTGTCGAAATCACCGATGCTGGAGTAGAGGGCGCCGAGGTTGTTGTGTCCTTCGGCCCGATCAGGGAAGGCCGCCACCACTTCTTCGAACCTGTCCAGGGCCAGGCGCAGGTCGCCATCATTCAGGGCGGTTGTGCCGGCCTGGACCAGGTCGGACAAAGCAGCCGGAATATTGGTCTGGGCGTTGGGGGACGTGATTGTGGTGGGCATGAGGCGATCTCCTGGGGAAATAGGGCCGATGGTGAGATCGGTCCCTGGCGTTACTGTCAGCCGGTCATTTGTGATTGTCCATGTGGACCAAATGCAACCATTGTGCCGCCAGCCGACCAGCTCGTCAGTTAGCTTTCACGGCGGACATAAGTATTAAATCGTTAAATTGCTTGGGGATATCTTTAATGGCGACCTTGCCTGGGCGGACGAGTGGGATTTCCCCTCAGCGGCGAAATGGCAGAAAACTGGCCTGAGGGGACATTGTTTCAACCATCGGCAACGGTTTATTGACACACTCAAAGAGTTTGTTATTTTTGCAACAAACACATCCCGAGGGGCCCGGCGAACTGTCGCAGGCTCCCGCAGGTGCGTCTGAAGTGTCTTACCCTTGGCAGGGAGCATTCATGTTTGAACAGTTCATCCCCGTAATTCTGGTTCTGCTGGTTGCGGGCGCCTTTGCGGGGCTATTTCTGGGACTCAGTTCCTGGCTGGGGCCCTCGCGGCCTTCGCCCCTGAAAAACTCAATCTACGAGTGTGGCATTCCATCGCGTGGATCGACTCAGATCCGCTTCTTTGTGCGCTTTTTCCTCGTGGCGCTGTTCTTTCTGCTGTTTGATCTCGAAGCCGTCTTTCTCTATCCCTGGGTGATTTTGTACAAGGGCATGCTGACCGCCGGTCATGGCATGTTCGCCCTCGGTGAGATGGGCGCCTTCGTGGCTGTCCTGCTGGTTGGTTTTATTTACATCTGGAAGAAAGGGGGGCTCGAATGGCAGTAGATCTCGAAAGCCCCAGTAATTTCATCACGACCCGCCTCAGGCAGGCCGTCAACTGGGGGCGCAAGTACTCCCTGTGGCCGCTGCCTTTTGGCGTGGCGTGTTGCGCCATTGAGTTCATGAGTACGGTTTCGTCCTACAATGACATCAGTCGTTTTGGTGCCGAATTGGTGCGTTTTTCGCCCCGGCAGAGCGACATGATGATCATTGCCGGTACGATCAGCTACAAGCAGGCTCCGATCCTCAAGACCATCTACGAGCAGATGGCCGAGCCCAAGTGGGTCATCGCCATGGGGGCTTGTGCCAGCAGTGGTGGTTTCTACAACAACTACAGCACGCTGCAGGGAGCCGATCACGTCATCCCGGTGGATGTGTACGTGGCCGGTTGCCCGCCTACCCCGGAGAACCTGCTTTTCGCCCTGACCCAGATTCAGGAGAAGGTCGAAAAAGAGGGTCTGGTGCCTTCGGCGGATCGTCACGCAGGTCGGATTGAGGCCTGAGCGGCTCCCAATTAAAGGGAAAACACGGAAACTCTGAGTTGAACCCCCAACCAGCGTGTGCCAACGGGTGCTGCGCCAGGGACGGAAGAGCATGAGTCAAAAGCTGGTCGAAAAACTCCAGCAGGAATTCGGAGCCGAGATTCTGGCGGTCAGCAGCCAGCACGGCGACGAGACCATCACCGTGGAGAAGGCCAACCTGCTGAAGGTGCTGAGCCATCTGCGGGACCGTCAGGGCTGCGAACAGTTGTCCGACGTGGTGGGCGTGCACTATCCGGATCGCGAGCAGGAGTTCGAAGTGAACTACCTGATGCGTTCCTGGACGAACAATCATCGGTTGCGGGTTCGCGTCGAGACGACCGAGGGCGTTTCGGTGCCTACGGCCACCGGCCTCTTCAAAAGTGCCGACTGGCATGAGCGCGAGGTCTATGACCTGTTCGGTGTGGATTTCGAAGGTCACCCTGATATGCGCCGCATCCTGTGTCACCACGAATTCGAGGGGCACCCGCTGCGCAAGGACTATCCCATCGAGCAGGGGCAGGAGTGCAGCCGGCCCGAACACCTGTTCAATGACGAGGACATCGCGCGGGCGGCTCGGCGGGCCAGCGGCATGCAGCCCGAAGTTGGCGGCGCCCACGATGAGGTGCACCCCAGTGATTTGCTGACAGTGAACCTGGGACCGAGCCATCCGGCCACGCATGGCGCGCTGCGGGTCGAGTGCCTGCTGGACGGCGAAAATATTCTCGAAGCGAAAGCGGAAATCGGGTACATCCACCGCTGCTTCGAAAAAGAGGCCGAGGACCACACCTGGGCCCAGGTCATGCCCTACACTGATCGCTTGAACTACTGTTCGGCCATGGCCAACAACTCGATTTACGCCCTGGCGGTCGAGAAGATGTGTGGCGTTGAGGCCACGCCGCGCGCCAACGCCATCCGGGTGATTGTCAGCGAGTTGTCGCGCATCATCGACCACCTGGTTTGCGTGTGCGCCAATCTGGTGGATATCGGTGCCCTGACCAACTACTGGTACCTGTACAATTCCCGTGAGAGCATTTACGAGTCCCTTGAGGCGTTGTGCGGCTCGCGGTTGACCACCAACTACGCCCGCATCGGGGGCATGAGCCACGACCTATACGACGGTTT
>CAZLUL010000110.1:0-13445 GCA_964562635.1 uncultured Fibrobacteraceae bacterium
CGTCTTCTTTGCCGACGCCCGCCATCACGACGGCACCCTGGAAGCGGCCCTGCATCCGGACGGCGTGCCGCCCGAGGTCTTCCACTCCCTGGTCGATACGGTGTCCACCAACCTGGACACCATCCACCGCTACACGGCGCTGAAAAAACGCGTCCTGGGCCTGGAGACGCTGCAGGAATTCGATTTGTCGGTGCCCCTGTTCGGCAAGGGCGAGTTCCAATTCGACTACGATTCGGCCTGCGCGATGCTGCTGGACGCCTTCAAGCCCCTTGGCCCGGACTACCTGAAAACCGTCCAGGGCGGCATCGAGGGCGGTTGGATCGACGTGCACGAAAACGTGGGCAAGCGCAGCGGCGGCTACAGCAATGGCGTCTACGATACCCAGCCGTACATCCTGCTGAACTGGGCCGAACAGCTGGGCGACACCTTCACCCTGGCCCACGAGTTGGGCCACTCCATGCACTCGTGGCTGTCGGTAAACAACCAGCCCTACGTGTACGGCGACTATCCCATCTTCACAGCCGAGGTCGCTTCGACCTTCAACGAGTTGCTGGTCATGGACCACCTGGTGAAGACCAGCGAAGATCCCCAGCGCAAACTCTACCTGCTGGACTATTACCTGTCGCAGATCAATAACACGGTGTTCCGGCAGACGATGTTCGCCGAGTTCGAGCACCGCATTCATAAAATGGGCGAAGAGGGCCAGACGTTGACCGCCGATTCGCTGGGGTCGCTGTACCAGGAGTTGCTGCACAAGTACTGGGGCCCCGATGTGGCCTTCGACATCGTGCGCAGCCCCTTGACCTGGACCCGCATCCCGCATTTCTTCTACAACTACTACGTCTACCAATACGCCACGGCGTACTCGGCGGCTGTGGCGTTGTCGCGCAAGGTGCTCGGCGGCGACGAAAGCGATCGGGAACAATACCTGGATATCCTGCGTTCCGGATGCAGCATATATCCGGTCGACACCATCCTGCTCGGTGGGGTGGATATGGCCACCAGTCGGCCCATGGAAGACGTCATCGCCCTGTTCGGCTCATTGATTGATCAGGTCGAAGCCCTGATCGACTGACCACTGAAGGAAAAGGCATGCCCGGAAAATCCCGCCGGACCCACTCACGCACCGTGCTGTTGATCAGCGTGGGGCTGATCATATTGGTATCGGCGCTGGCCATGGCCCAGTACCGGGATCCGGCCGATGCGCCACCTGCGCCACCGGTGCGGCCTGTGCCGGCCGACAACCCCACGACCACGCGCACCACGCCTTATCACTACAATTCCGAAGAGGGCAACTTCCAGGTCACCTGGCCCAGCGGCTGCGGCGAATTGCGCATCCGGGCCAACGAGCCCGAAAATTTCGTGGGTGAAGAAGAAAACCACCTGATTCTCGTTCACCACGTGACCTGCGACCAGTTCAGCGCCGAGGGCGAAGGCTGTTCGGTGACGGCGGTTTTTGACGCCCGCAATGCCGAGGGGGGCGAGGCCGGCCCCGAGCAGGCGCTGGCCCGAGTGCGCAATGCCCTGAAGACCTTCGGCGTGAAAATCGTCAAACAGACACCCGTCAAACGGGAGTTTCCCGGTGGCCTGGTTGTCGAAGGCGTGGACGTGGTGGGCACCGACGCCAACGGCAATGGCCAGTTCTGGGTGCGCGGCCTGCTGGTTTCCCACGACATCTACCTGCTGACGGCCTGGAGTACCAGCGGGCAGTTGTGGGAGAACGCGGAATTTCAGGAATTCTTCAACGGGTTTGAACCCTACGCCGAGTAGCTGGAATTGCACGGGTATTCAGGAATATTGATTTAACATCTTCATTTTGGTAAGATCCCTTTCTTAACATCCCAATATTCCGACGGGGGTGGCATTCCCCCGAATTTTGTTCATTCTCAGGGGGGAATCGAATGACTACCTGCCCGACCCGCTCCGTACTGGCCCAGATGCTGCGTGCCCTGATCCTGCTTCTGCTGATTCTTTCCATTGGTCCGGCCCTGCCGGGCGACTCCTCGTCTGCCTGGGCCCAGGATGAAATCGGCATCTTCTGGGACGACGCCTACACCCAGGACAACCTCGACGTAGATCCAGTGCCGGGTATCGTCACGGGACATCTGGTCTTGAAGAACCCCGTTTCGACCGCCGGCCTCAGGGGCTGGGAACTGTGCATCAGCGTGGATGGCGCTGGCCAATTCATGTTCTGGGATATTGCCGGGCAGAACATCAACCTCAACCAGCCACCCTGCTTCGTGGTGGGTCTGGCCGAGCCGTTGCTGCCTGTTGGCGACTCCATTCTGCTGGCCTCGTTCCAGTTCATGGCGACCGATGTGCCGCCGGTTGTCTTCTCGGTGCATCCGACCCCGATTCCCTCCTTGCCGGGCCAGATGGCCTACGTGCCGGCCGACCGGCTCAACGATCTGGTGCCGCTGAGCACCGTCAGTGGCACCGCTGAAGTCGCGCGCCTGAATGCCAACAACCCCTGGCTCGAAGTCAGCACCGACGCCCTCAGCTTCGGTGTCCTGCCCATAGGTGGGCAGTCCACCCGGGTCTTTACGGTGACCAATGCCGGCGGCGGTATTCTGGAAGTGGACCTCGCCCTGTCTGCCGGCTGCGAAGGCTTCTCGTTGCCTGGCTATACTGGACCGATCTCGCTGCCGATCGGCGCCTCAACTGCGGTGACGGTGAATTTTGACGCCACCGAAATCAGGCCTTACAACTGCCAGGTGGAATTCGCCGGTTTTGCCCTCACGGTCGACCTCTGGGGCGAGGGACGGGCACCCATCTTCGCCTACACGGTGTCGACAACGAGGTACTTCGGTGAAGTCGGCGTCGGCAGTTTCCGTGACGTGACATCCGTGTTGAGCAATACCGGCGAAGTGCCCATCGCCATCTCACCGACCCTGCTGGGTTGCGGTGATGACTACACGATTGTCGCGGGCGGCGAGCCTCAAATTGTGGCGCCCTCCACTATTCATTTGCTGAACGTGCGCTTCCAACCGCTAGTGCCCGGCATCAATATTTGTGCGCTGTCTTTTGCCGACTCTCTCGACCAGGTGGAACTCAACGGCATCGGCCGTGATCCCTTGTTGGAATTTGTCGCCCCGGCTGCCATCGACTTCGGCACAGTCAGTCTGGGATCATTCGTCGACCGAAGTGTGGTCATCCGTAATATTGGGGAAGGGGCGTTCCCCCTGGTGCCGGGACTGGTCGACTGTGGCAGCGAGTTCAGCATCCTGGCCGGTGGCGACTCACTCAGCCTGGCGCCTTCGACCAGCCACACGGTGTTTGTGCGCTTTATTCCTTCCAGCCTCGGTGCGGCCAGTTGCAGCCTCGCGTTGGGTGATGTTGTGCCCGCGGTAGACCTGACCGGCGCGGGCCGCGAACCGGTTCTGTCCTTCAATCTGCCGACCAGCGCCAGTTTTGCCGCCGAGGTCGGTCAGGTGGCGTTCAGTGATATCACGATTCACAACACCGGCGATGTGGCTTTTGGTGTCGTGCCGTCATTGCAGTTGTGTGAAGCCGAATATGCGATAGTCGCCGGCGGAGAGCCCCTGGTCCTGCAGGCTCAGACCAACCACACGGTGCGGGTGCGTTACCAACCTACAAAAATCGGTCCGTTTGAATGTGCCCTGGCCCTCGGCGACACCCTGCCGGATGTTGCTCTTCTGGGTACCGCCACAGCACCGACGCCCTCGTGGGTCGTCTCACCGAGCCCCCTGAATTTTGCCGCTACCGGTATCGGCGAATTCCGCGAAGCCAACGTCAACATCACCAATACCGGAGTGGTGGACCTGAACCTCGACATCGTTATCCCGGGCGAGCCCGGAACCTTTTCGATCGTCAGCGGCGGCGGAGCCCTGGTTTTGACTCCGGGCCTGAGCCACGCGGTCACCGTGCACTTCGAGCCGACCGTCGAGGGTTGGTTCGAGGCCTTCCTCAATTTCGGATACCCGGTGCCGCCGGTTGCCCTGCAAGGATTCGGCGGCGCCGCCACGGTGTCCTGTGAAGTGACTCCGGCTCATCTGGATTATGGCTCCCAATTGGTGGGCGCTCAAGCGAGTCGAACCATCACAGTGACTAATACCGGCAACCAACCGCTGCCCGTGGCGCCGGTCAGCAATTCTGCAGTATTCCAGGTTCTGGGTGGCCCGTCCGAGGTCGCGCCGGGCCTGTCGGTCGTCTATTCGATCTATTTTGAAAGCGCCGAAGAGGGTTTCTGGGAAGGCGCGATTTCTCTGAACGCGGCGGGTTGCTCGTCCGTGACCTGCGCCGGAACCACGTTCTATCCGGTTGTCGCAGGCACCAACCAGTTGGGAATATTTTTCGACGAAGGGCTATCCGTCAACGAAACGAACTTGCCCGCCTTCGTCCCGACAGATGCCTACCTGGCCCTGTTCAACGCCTCGGATCCTTCGGGTGTGAGTGGTTGGGAATGCACGATCAATGTCCATGGCGAGGCCCTGATCCTTGGCACATCCCTTGAGGGCCAGGCTTTGAATATTGCAGCCCCGCCGTCCTTCATCGTCGGTCTGGCCAGCCCGTTGCCGCCAGGTACGGCGGTCACTCTGGCCAGAATGACCTTCTTGCTGGTCGACCCTTACACGGTGGTTCTGTTCGAACTCGGGCCGGTCGACCCGCCTTCGCTTCCCGGCCAGATGGCCTGGGTGTCGGGGGGCAGCCCCGCCCTCATCCCGATGTATCCGCTTGGCGGCGACCCCATCGTGGCGACCATCAACGGCGGCAGTCCGGTGGCTGTTGCGGCCCCGACGCCCGAGTTGGCCCTCAACGGCGGACAGGTGCACTTGACCTGGCCGACCCCGGTCGATGAGCAGGCCGAATGCCATGTCTACCGCCGCACCATCGGTGTAAGTCCCGAGCGGTTGACCGATCTGCCGCTGTCCACCACCGGGGGCACGCTGCAGTTCACCGACGATCCGCAGGGTTTTGCCCCGGGTATGAAGCTGCTCTACAGCTACGCCATCGTCTTGGCTGGGCAAGAGCGCGCCCGCAGTCCCGAGGTCGAATTCACGATCCCGAGCCTGCCGATGATCAGCACCCGCCTGCTGCCCAACGTGCCCAACCCGTTCAATCCCCAGACCGAGATCCGGTTTGAACTGGGCCGGCCGGGCCAGGTGCGCGTCGCGATCTACGATGTCACTGGACGGGTGGTCAGGACCCTGGTCAACACGCGTCTCGATACCGGTCCACACACGCGGGTTTGGCAGGGGCGGGATGACAGCGGTCGTTCGGTCTCCAGTGGTGCCTACTACGTGCGGATGACTGTCGAGGGTAAGGTCGATCACCGGAAAATCATGTTGCTGAAGTAGCGGGCTTGACTCACCGCGTCCGTGGTGAGCGCCCGGTCTTGTCATTGCGGCCGACAACCACAGGCTTGTCGGCTGCCGGCCGTTCCCGCGGCTCTTTGGTCCGCGGCGGCGGCGCCGATTTGACCGGCGTGCGGTCAATGGGCTGGCGGCGCGGCGGCGGGATCTGAACGATAATCGGATCTACGGCGGGACCCGGATAGCACGGAGGGATCGGCGGAACTTCGACGATCACGACCTCCGGCGAATAGTAGCAGTCGTAACAATCGTAGTGTCCGTGGTAGCCACAGGCGCAGCCCCCGAGCACCAGCACCACCGCCAACAAGCCCCCGACCCTCAGCAACGTGACCAATGTGTTCATGCTGTGCCTCTCATATTTGATTGTGAATCAAGGGTGTCAATATTCTGCAAGTCGCATACCAGAGCCAAACCGACGATTAGGCGACGCTTTTGGCTGTTTGAGACTGAATGGTGTGAATTGGGGGGCCTAAATTTGTGAAATTATCTCACAAAGTGGACAGCTCTCAGGGCACAACCAAAATCATTCGTCACAGTCCACCGGGAGGTCCAGATTCAGGATCATGGGGCCCCAATCTGCGCCGCCGTGCAGAAACTGTGGTCCCCAATAATCGGTGACGAGCGCCGCATCGAGCACCGAAGCCGCACTGGCCGACATTCTGTAGATGCCACTGCTCAAATCATCGAACTGGATTTCACCCAGGGTATCGGCCACAGCTTCGCTGATGATGACGTAGCCGATTCCTTCGCGGCGCCAAAGAGTGACGGCGGCACCGGGGGCGATGTCTTCGGCGGTCAGGTCTTTGACTGCAACGCTAAGGTTTGCTCCTGCAACAATTTCATGCAGCTCAAGGCCCACTCCAGCCACCGAATTGCCGTAGGTCATGTCGATGGTCGTCGCATGGGAAATGTGGGAAAAACGGCCTGACAGCCCGACGCTGTCGAGCCCGGCGAAGATGTCAAAAACCACCTCACGCTCGATTGTGAACTGGAATTTGCCCGCCTGGTCAGTTTGCATGCTGTCGCTGTGGATGGGATAAAGTGGAGGTGATCCCACGCATTGGCTGATTGGCTCGCTCAGAAAAATCCAGGCCTCGGCAGCGGGAAGGCCAGATACGCCCATCAACACCCTGCCCGACAGCAATTTGGCTCCCCCATCGGGTCCGGTCGGATCGTCGCCGCATCCTGCAAAAAAGGTGAGAAAAAGCACCAGACCCAGGACGGGCAGGGTTTTGGCCAAGAAAGTTCGCACGTCTGATTCCCCCTGCTGATTCAGTTTTCCGAGTTTCGGGCCCAAAACCTCCATCAAAAAAGGTCCCAGGGGCAACAAACCGACCTGCAGCAAGCCGTTATAATTCCCGAATTCCCCCTTTACATGGGATATTTTTGTCTTATTTTTGTATAGACAAAAAGATTACGCTCCAAGAAAAACCCGCTTGCCGCAACCAGTTGGGAAAGAAGCCGAAATGCCGGGTGAACTCAAAGTCAGCGCCAGTCTCGAAGACTACCTCGAAGCCATCTACCATGTGGTCGAGGCCAAGGGTGCCGCACGGGCGAAGGACATCGTCATGCGCCTCGGCGTGCACAATTCTTCGGTCACCCAGGCGTTGCGTTCGCTCTCGGAAAAAGCCCTCATCAACTATGCGCCCTACGATGTGATCACGCTCACCGACAGCGGCAAACGCATCGCCCTGGATGTGGTCAAGCGCCACACCACCCTTTCCGAATTTTTGAACAAGGTGCTCGGCCTGCCCGACAACGAGGCCGACGAAGGCGCCTGCCGCATGGAGCACGCGATCAATCCGGCCATCATGGAACGCCTGGTGAAGTTTGTGGAGTATTTCGAAAACTGCCCCATGAACGATGTGACCTGGGACGATGAGGCCGGGTTCTTTTGTAACAAGACCGATGCCGAAAAAGAAGGCCACACCTGCCAGCGGGACACCTGCGGCACAGGCTACGATTTGAACGAACTCGCCCGGCTCAACGAAGAGGCCGCGCAAAAGGCGGAGGAATGATCATGCCATTGACAAAGGTGACCGAAGGCGCCCGAGCCATTTTGCGGTCCGTTGAGGGTGGTCGCGAATTGCGGGGCCGCCTCGCTGCGCTGGGGCTGTTGCCCGGTACGGAGTTGGAAGTGATCCAAAATTCTGGTCATGGGCCTTTTGTCGTGGCAGTCAAGGGCAGTCGCATCGTCATCGGGCGAGGCATGGCTGCCCGTATTGCCGTCGAATAACCAGGAAACGGGCCTCGGGCCGTTTTTTTTGAGCGGAGTTTTTGGCGTGACAAAAACAGCAGGCAAGATTTTCACCGTGGCGGTGGCCGGCAACCCCAACGCCGGCAAGACCACCATTTTCAACAACCTGACCGGTGCCCGGCAACGCGTGGGCAACTACCCCGGCGTGACCGTGGAATGGAAAGAGGGCACCGTCAAGCGTGGCGAGCTTGCCCTGAAGCTGGTCGACCTGCCCGGTACCTACAGCCTGACCGCCTTTTCCGAAGAAGAACTCGTCGCCCGCGATTACCTGTTGAATCATACGCCCGACGTGGTCGTCGATGTGGTGGACGCCTCGAACCTCGAACGCAATCTTTTCCTGACGACAGAACTCTTGGAAATCGGTTGTCCGGTGGTCGTCGTGCTCAATATGGCTGACATGGCCCGTGATCGCGGCCTGAAAATCGACATTCCCGCCTTGAGCGCCCGCCTGGGAGTGCCGGTGGTGCCGGCGGTCGGCAACCGCGGCGAAGGCATGGATGAAATCGTCGAAGCGGTGTCCAACCTGATGGCCAGCACGGTCTCTTTGCCCGGCGCGGCCGATGTCTGCCGCGAGTCGGGCCCTGGTCCCGCGTCGTTGAGTGGCGTCTCGGTGGCGGCGTCCCGCACCCGGGTCAACTATGGCCCCGAAGTTGAAAGTCTCATCAGCCGCATCGAAGGCGTGATGCCCGAATCGCCCCACCAGCGCTGGCAAGCCCTGAAGCTGATCGAGTCGGACGCCAAGGTGCTCGAGTCCATCACCGTGCCCGGCACCCGTGAGGCCATCGAAGGCATGACGGCCGAATTTGCCAGCACTTCCAACGACGAAACCGACATCCTGCTGGCCCGTTTGCGCTACGAGTTCATCGGCGAAATCTGCAGTGAAGTGTGCCGGCAGCCCAAGTCCACCAAGGCCAGCACCAGCGACAAGATCGACAAGGTCGCCATGCATCCGGTGTGGGGCGTGCCCATTTTCCTGACCATGATGTATATGGTCTTCACCATCACTTTCACGCTGGGCAATCCCCTGATGGATGTGATCGACCAGGGCGTGGTCTGGCTCTCGAGTACCCTGCTGAATATCTGGCCGGCCGACACGGCCACCCATCTGAAATCGCTGGTGGTCGACGGCATCATCGGCGGCGTGGGTGGTGTGATTGTTTTTCTGCCCAACATCGTTCTGCTCTTTATGGCGATCGCCATCCTCGAGGGCACCGGCTACATGGCCCGCGCCGCTTTTGTCATGGACCGCTTTATGTCCAAGGTCGGATTGCATGGCAAAAGTTTCATCCCGCTGCTGATCGGTTTTGGTTGCACGGTGCCGGCGATCATGGCCACCCGCACTCTCGAAACCCGCCGCGACCGCCTGATCACCATGATGGTCTTGCCGTTGATGAGTTGTGGCGCGCGCCTGCCCATCTATGCCCTGCTCATCCCGGCCTTCTTTGCGCCCAAATGGCAGGGCCCGATGTTGTGGCTGATCTACGTGATGGGCATCCTGCTGGCCCTTGGTGGCGCGATGTTCCTGCGCTCGACCCTGTTCCAGGGTGAGACCACACCTTTCCTGATGGAGTTGCCGCCCTACCGCATGCCGACGGCCGGTAGTCTGTTGGTCCAGATGTGGACCCGCGCCTGGTTGTATGTGAAAAAGGCGGGCACGGTCATTTTGGGCGCCGCCATCATCCTGTGGTTCCTGACCTACTATCCCAAGCCGCCGGCCGACTATCTGGCCCCCGTGGACTTCGACCAGACCGCCGTCGCGGCCGCCGTGCCGTTCAGCCAGATCACCGACCCGGACCAGAAACAGGCGGCTGAGCTTTCCTATTCGGTGGCCGGTCGGGTGGGCCGCTTGTTGGAACCCGCGATCCGGCCCCTGGGTTTTGATTGGCGGATTGGAACCGCGCTGGTGGGGGCGACTGCGGCCAAGGAAGTGTTTGTCGCCCAGATGGGCATCGTCTTTGCGGTCGGTGAGGCTGACGAAACCAGTGATCATCTGCGACAACGCCTGCGCAATCGGTATTCGTCGTTGGTGGGGCTTTGCATCATGATTTTTGCCCTGATCTCAACGCCTTGCATCGCGACTTTTGCCATCACCCGTCAGGAATCCGGTTCGATAAAGTGGGCCCTGGCCCAATCCTTCGGCCTGACCGGACTGGCTTGGATCATCACGTTCATCGTCTACCAGGGCGGAACCCTGCTCAAATGGGGGGTCGCGTGATGAGTTTGGGATTCGAATCCATCATCATCGGTGTCCTGGTCTTGACCGCCCTCACTTGGGCTGTGCGAGCAGCTTACCGCTCGGTCAAACAAAACGGCGGCTGTTCGTCCTGCTCCTCATCGGGGGAATGTCCCCTGGTGAAGAATCCCGATGCTTTGGCCGAGTTGACCCGCCAGGGCCAGGCCACCCCGTTGGAGTCCTGCCATCCGGAAACCGCTTCCTGCTTCGAACTCCTTGAGTCCGTTGAGGAAAAAAAGCAAATCTGACCGCGGAAAATCCTTCAGTTCTGTCTCAAAAATGCCGATCTATAGCCCATATGTTACCGGGGTTGGGAGACTCCCGTAAACTGCACCGCATGTGGGGATTAGCGATTTGAATAACGAACTTTATCAAGATGTCTTCGCCGGCGCCAGGGATGGGATCCTTGTCGTTGAGGGCCGTGACGGTCAAGTGGTTGCCGCCAATCCGGCAGTGGCCCAGTTGCTGGGCTATGCCGGCAATACCCTGGTGGGCAAACCGGTGATGGCTCTTTTTCCGGTCCACGACCAATTCGCCATGAACGAAACCCTGGCTGAAATCTGGAACAACGAGGGCACCGACCGCATGTCGTGCCGATTGCTCAAGGCCGAAGGCGACGAACTGGCCGCCAGCATCACGGCCCATGTCGTGGTCCAGGACGAGCAGGCCTACCTGGTGATTTTTGTCAGCGAGGCCGCCGACTTTGCTACTGAACAATCCCGCTTTGCCGCCATGGCCCGCAGCCGTTTTGTGGCCAACCTGACCCACGAACTGCGCACGCCCCTGAACGCACTGATTGGCATGTCCGACCTGTTGGTTGATATGAACCTGGAAGAAGAACCCCGCGAAGCTGCCCGGATGGTGGCCGACAGCGCCAAGGGATTGCTCGGTCTGGTCAACGACGTGCTGGATTTCGCCAAGATCGAAGCGGGCAGGATGGAAATGCGCCACCGCCCCTTCGAGCTCGAAAAAACCTTGCAGGGCCTGAGCAATACCTTTGCCCTGCAGGTCAATGGCAAGAACCTGTGCTACTCCCTGAAACTCGACCGCAATGTTCCGGCTACTCTGATCGGTGACGAGGGCCGTTTGCGCCAGATTCTGGTGAACCTGGTGGGCAACGCCCTGAAGTTCACCGACCACGGTGGCGTGACCGTCGATGTGCGCCTGGAAGAGACCGCCGACCAAAAGGTCAAGATTCTCTTCAGCGTGATCGACACCGGTTGCGGCATTGCCGACAACGAGCGCGACCGGCTCTTCGAGGCCTTCACCCAGGTGGGGGATTCGGCGATGCAGTCGATCGCCGGGACAGGACTGGGCCTGACCATCAGTCGCCAGTTGGTGGACATGATGGGCGGCAACCTGGGTCTGACCAGTGTGGAAGGTCACGGCTCGACTTTCTGGTTCTCGCTGCCCTTCGATGTCGAGGCCGCTGTCGATGCGGACCATTCCCAGACCCATACCGCCGTGGCTGCCCAGGCTGCCGAGGCCGTGGCCAGTCTGCGCAAAAGTTCGTTCAGCGACGAGCATCGGCAGTTGCACGTCTTGATTGCCGAAGACAACAAGGTGAATCAGAAAGTGGCCCTCGGCATGATGCGCAAGCTGGGCTACACCGGGGTTGCGGCCGACAACGGCGAACATGCCCTGGAATTGCTGCGGACCGATGATTTTGATGTGGTTTTCATGGACCTGCAAATGCCCAAAATGGGTGGGCTGGAAGCGACCGTGAGAATTCGGGCCGGCGAAGCCAAGCACAGCAACCGCGAGGTCCCCATCGTGGCGATGACCGGCAATGCCTCACAGCAGGATCGTCAGGACTGCCTGGAGGCCGGCATGAATGGCTACCTCACCAAACCCGTCAGCAGCGAACGCATTCTTGAAGCAGTCACCAGCTTGGGTTCGTCGACGGAAGAAAAAGACGGCCGTGGCGCGCCCTTCAGCATGGCCGGCCTCATCGAACAGATGAACGGCGACACCGAACTGGCCGATGAGATATTGGAAATTTTCTGCGAGGATACCGAAGACCGCATACAGCGCATGGCCGCCGCGGTGACGAACTACAAATTCGAAGCGATCAAACACGAGGCCCAGGCTCTCGAAGGCGGCGCCTTGAACGTGCGCGCCGAGATCCTGGTCCATCTGGCCCGCGAGATGCGCCGGGCGGCAACCAACCAGGCACAGGAAACCGTGTCAGGCCTGATCGACGAAATGGTCGTGGAACTGGCGGCCATGCTGCAGGGCGCCTGACCGCCGAACGCGAACCCACCGAACGCACACCCACCGATCTCGAAATCCAGCTGTCCGGATCAGAATCCGGGCGGGTGTTTTTTGTGCCAGGCGGTCGCCTGTTCGAAGGCCTGGGCGACGGCCATCACGGTTGCTTCGTCGTACAATCGCCCGACAAAGCTCAATGAGTGGGGCGCGTTGTCGGCCAGAAAACCCGACGGCACCACGACCTGCGGATGCCCCGTCAGGTTGGTGATCACCAGGCTTCTGCCCACCAGCGAGGGCGTCAGGTAGACATCCACTTCGCGGAAAACCCGGGCCATCATGGCCATCAACTCGACCCGGTGTCGGTTGGCCTGAATGTACTCCACCGCCGGGATGAACTGGGCGGCGCGGAAGGTGTTGGGCCAGGCGTACCTGATTTGGCGCACAAGCTCGTCATCGCGACCTGAAAGCGTCAACTCCTGGAACGCGGTGCCGGCTTCGGCCGACAGGATGAAGCTGATGTCGTAGGGATCGAAGCCCAGGTCCTCAGCCGGCAGGGTGATGGCCACCAGGTCAACGCCCGCGGCCCGCAGCACATTCAAAGCGTCCTCATCCAGTTCACGGCCCGGATACTCTTCGGCAAAAACATTCGCCAGGTAGCCGATCCGCAGGCCTGACAGGTCGCGGTTGCCGTCGTAGGGGAAAGGGTAGTCGACTGTCGTGGGGTCGTTCAGGTCGCGACCGCGGATGGTATCGAAGACCATGGCGCAGTCTTCGACCGAGCGGGCGATGGGGCCGATCTTGTCCATGGTCCAGCTCAGGGCCATGGCCCCGTGGCGGCTGACGCGGCCGAAGGTGGGGCGCAGTCCGGTCACGCCGCAGCGGGTGCTGGGTGAGACGATCGAGCCGAGGGTTTCGGTGCCGATGGCGAAGGGCACCAGGCCGGCGGAGACCGCGGCAGAAGATCCGGCCGACGACCCGCTCGAACCCTGTTCCAGATTCCACGGGTTGCGGGTTGTGCCACCGAACCAGACATCGCCCCAGGCCAGGGCGCCGAGGGTGAGTTTAGCCACCAGCACGGCGCCGCGTTCTTCAAGCAGCGCGACCACGGTGGCGGTCTCGTCAAATTCCTGGTCCTGGTACGGCGTGGCGCCCCAGGTGGTGGGGGCGCCGGCAACCGAAAGCAAATCCTTGGCGCCATACGGAATACCGTGCAACGGGCCCAGGTACCGGCCTTCGGCCAGCAATAGATCCAGCTCGCGGGCCTGGGCCAGGGCGCGCTCGGGCAACAGGGTGATGACGCAATGCAATTCGGGGTCGTGGGCCTTCAGGCGGGCGAGCGACAACTCGGCCAACTCTACGCAGCTCACCTGCCGGGTTCTGATCAAATGCCCCAGCTGGCCCACCGAGGCGA
>CAZLUL010000111.1:0-6941 GCA_964562635.1 uncultured Fibrobacteraceae bacterium
GTGCAGGTGCATCAGGTCGGTTTGAGCGTACAGTTGGGACCAGCCCCCCAGTTTGTTCAGCGCGGCAAACAGCAGAATGAAACCGCCACCAATCAACAAGACAAACTGGATCGCATCGGTGCGCACGACGGCGCGCAAGCCGCCGAGGTAGGTGTATGTGGCCGAGAACATGCCCAGAGCCACCATCATGATCATGATGCGGATGACCGGGCTACTGCCCAGGAACGAAATCTGTTCGGCAAACAGGGCGTTGACCGCATAAGCGCCCCAGAACAGGGTCGTGCCGAGATAGAGAAATCCATACAGCACGATCGTCAGGATCGAATAGGCCGTAGCCACCCGGTATCCAAATCGCTGCTCAAAAAACTGGGTGATGGTGATGACCTTGAGGCGCAGATACAGGGGCACAAAAACGAAGGTCGCCAACAGGATCCCGAACACGGCGTTGATCTCGAGGTTGGCCTGGGCCAGGCCGTACAGGTAGGCCGAGCCGGCCATGCCCAAAAAATGTCCCGCGTGAATATTGGTCGCGATGGTCGACAGGGCGATCGAGGGCCAGCGCAATGAGCGGTTGGAAATGAAATACTCTTCGGCCGTGGCGTCGGCGGCCACCCGCGAACGCACGCCCACCACCATGATCACGACGAAATAGGCGATGATGATGAGGATGTCCAGCAAGAGGGCCTGCCTTGGCTGAGTGCGGTGCCGGTACGATGGCCGGACCATACCACTGGCGGCGCAAAATAACACCGGCCAGAAACAGCTCCGTTCGGTGTCGTCGTCGGCCGCCTCGTCGAAGGTGGGCGGAACCCTAATGGCCAGCGGCTGTATCAATAGTCGCAATGAGAGATAGTTCGCGAGGTGTCATGACCTTAGCAGACGATCATCATGACCAGGAGCCGTGTCCTGGCGGGCCCAACTCAAGTTCTTAGGGTGCGGAGCCGATAATCACCATGACCACCCGGAGAAGGACCTTTCCGGGCCAAAATTCAGGGAGGACTGTCTTGATCAATCCATTGACTGCCCAATTATTGCCTTCAGCCACACGCAGTGGCAATAGGACCCCCGGTGCCGCGTCAGCCCACGCCACCGCGAACCAAAAACACCCCGCTCCAGCCAACCGATCAGCCCACGCCGGCCTGGCAGCGTCCATCAAGGCCGACGGCGGTCTCGATTTTCTGCGTTCACGCCTGGAAGAGAAGATGGGTCAGCTGTTCGAAAAAGCCGCTGATAAGAACCCCGAATTGGCGGCCGCCGGACCAGAAGCCTTCTTCAATACCAGCGTAAATGTCACGCCCGAAGCCACGGCCGATCGCATTGTCAGTTTTGCCCTCGGCCTGCGCGGTATTTTCAGCCGGCAGAACAAGGACCTGAGCCAGGACGAAATGATGGCCCGCTTCGAGACGGAAATCCGGCGGGGAATCAACGAAGGTTTTGGGCATGCCCGCGGTGCGCTGGGCGATCTCGAAATGCTCAGTGACGAGGTCGAAAACAACGTGGACCTGACCTGGGACCTGGTGCAACAGAAGTTGAGCGACTTCTTTGATCCGGCCCCCGTCGACAATCAGGAAATAGGCCAGGAAGTCTAGTCTTTACCCAGACGCTCCCGCATCGTTTCGGCCGAGTCATCAAAGGCTCGGCCGGCGCGTTTCAGCCAGGCGCGATATACGAACCAGGCCCCCGCCAATAGCCCCATCATCCCCAGCACCACGGCCCACATGCCGATCCAGACCAGGCCAAAATACAGGACCGCCGGCACCGCCCAGACCAGCATGGTCAAAAACAGCGCCAGGCCGCCACCGGCCTGCTCCTTGGAATCGAAATTGTAGAACGCCCGCCGCGCCGGTGAATTGATCGAGGCCATGTTGCCACCCGCGACGGTCACCAGGCAGGCTGCGGCCGTGGCCAGCACCGTCGCCAGCGTCAGCAGCCATGCGCCTTTCAGCACACCGGCCAAGGCCACCGGAATCAAGTGAATCGCCACCAGGCAGAAAAAGGCCAGATTTTTGGTCAGCACGGCCTGCTGGCCAGTCAGGGGCAGCAACCGATAGCGGTCGGCGCCCGAACCATCCAGGCCAAAATTGTTCAGGGGAATGGCTGCTTCGTTGATCACGATGTTCACGGCGGCCAACGGCAAAACGAAGGGCAGGTGTTCGGGTTTCATGAAGATCCAGACCAAGGCCACCAGCCCCATGCCCACGCCCATCAAATGGTCCAGCGTGCGGGTCAGGTAGCGCAGTTCCTTGATCACCAACGGCCCCAGGATGGCGGGCACGCCCCGCATCTGGCCAATGCTTTTTGTCGCGCCCTTGCCGCCCGACAAACTGCTCGGCGGGTGCAGCATCACCCGGCGCAGGCTCATGGCTGCCATGACGATGCTGCCGAGCAAGACGGCGGCCAGCAGAGCAATTCCGCTGACGACAGCGGTGCCCGAGGCCACGCCCGACACCCACACGGCCGGCGAAAACATGCGGGCCTGAGTCATCAAACCGGTGGTGCCATCGGCGCTCAAGAGCAGCGAGGTGCGGTCACCGAGAGAGAACGTCAATGAGCCCTCGACCAGGGCAAAGTCGCCGTTGATGATCGCCAGGGCCGGGATCAACAGGAGCAGGGCGATGAGCATCATCATTTCCCGGCCACGGCGCGAAGAAAACAGCGCGCCGCCAAAAATTTCGACGCTCCAGGCCAGCCAACCGCTGAAAAAGATAAACAGGACACCGGCGGTCAGTCCCATGGCCGGATCCTTCACTGCCGTCAAAGGCCACAACACACACAGCGACGAGGCCATGAGGATCCAATAAACCGGCTGGATCAGGTGGCCAAGCATGCCCAGACTCAACAGATTGCCCAGGCCCAAGGGATATTGACCCAGGCGCACCGGCTGCAGGCCCCGCCCTTCGGCGGTCGTCGAACCCACCATCATGGGAATGAACAACCAGCCCATCAAGACCGCGTTGAGGCAAAACTCCAGGACCACTTCGCCGGTATCATAGTTACCTTGGCGCAGGTTCTTAAAGGCAAAGGCGCTGCTGGCCAGCACGCCTATCAACCCGAACAAGGCCAACAGGGTCACCATGGCGGTGTTGGCACCTTGCCAGGCGCCGCGCTTTTCCTGTTTGCGCCACCAAGCGCGCCACAAATAGGGCAGCAGTTGCAGCGGCAACGCTCTCACAGCCATGCCAGATCCATTTCTTCATCGTCGGCTTCGTCCCCCGCCACATCCACGAACGCATCTTCCAGGGTGCGGCCACCCTGCGTAAGGTCGGCCAAACGCGCATCCAAAGCGATCTCCCCCGCGACAATGATCGCCACGTGATCCACCAATTTTTCTATGATCTCCAGGATGTGCGAAGTCAGGAAAATGGTCGTGCCCTTGGCCGACATGCGCTGCAACAGACGGCGCAAAACCTTGCCCGCCAATGGATCAATGCCTTCGAAGGGCTCGTCCAGAAAAAGGATGGCCGGATTGTGGATCAGGGCCATGGCCAGCGCCAGCTTCTTGCGCATGCCGTGGGACGAATCGGCGGCAAAGGTGCCCCGGTCCTCCCACAGGCCCAGCACATTCAGCAGGTCTTCGGCGCGGGACTCGGTATCGTCCCGGCTCAGTCCGTAGATGCTGCCCACCATGGTCAGGTGTTCCCACATGGAGAGGCGGTCGAACAGAGCCAGATCGTCAGGTACCACACCTATATTTTGCTTGGCGGCCAACGCAGACGAGACGATGGAATGGCCGGCCAGCACAGCATCGCCGCGGGTGGGCGCCAGCAGGCCGGTGATCATGCGGATGGTGGTGGTTTTGCCAGCACCATTGGGCCCCAGAAAGCCGAAGAAAGATCCCTTGGGCACGGCCAGGTTGATGCCTTTGACGGCTTCCTTGGCGCCAAAATTCTTGGTCAAATCCTGGATTTCGATCGCATTTTCCAAAGCAGTCATCGGTTCGCCTTTTTTATCGTGATTTTGCCAACACCTGGGCCGTTTCGGTCAGGCACTCCGCCAAAGCCCCAGGATGGTAGCCACCCTCGAGGGAAAAGACAATCTTTCCTCCGCACAGTTCGGTCGCCGCCTGCACCAGCAGGGCGGACAGCTTTCGGAAGCCGGCCGTGGTCACGTTCAGGCCTGCCAAGGGATCTGATACGTGGGCGTCGTAGCCAGCCGAAACCAAAATAAACCCGGGCTGAAAACTGGCCAGTGCTGGCAGCAGGTTTTCGGTGTAGGCGGCCAGGAATTCCGCGTCGCCGGTACCGGCGTCCAGGGGATGGTTGAGGGTGAACCCCTCTCCCGCACCGGTGCCTGTTTCGCTGGCGGCGCCCGAACCGGGATAGTGCGGGTATTGGTGGCTGGAGAGGTACAGAACCGAATTGTCGGCGTAGAAAATGTCCTGGGTTCCGTTGCCGTGGTGCACGTCAAAATCGATGATCGCCACCCGCGGGACGCCCCGGTTGCGCAAAGCGGCCGCTGCCACCGCCACCGTATTGTAGAGGCAAAAGCCCATGGCCTGGTTGGAAGTGGCGTGATGTCCGGGCGGTCGCACGATGGCCAGGCCGTTGGTGAAGGTGCCAGACAACACCCCGCAACTCAGATCTATGAGACCGCCAGCGACAGCGCGCGCGATGGCCTCGCTCTCGGGGCCACAGTAGGTGTCGGGGTCCAGCATGCCACCGCCACTGGCACACTTGACCGCAACCGCCTGCAGATGGGACGGCGTATGCACGGCCAACAACTCGGCATCCGTGGCACCGCGCAGTTCGACATTTGGCGCAAAGTTTTCCAGAGACAGGCTGTCCAGAGCTGCCAAAGCCAGGCGTCCGGCGTGCTCGGCGTGGCCCACTTTGTCGTGGGCGGCCATCAAGGCCGGTTCATGGATCAGTCCGATCATGGCAACTTCCTATTCGACTTCCAGCACCAGACGCGGGCCCGGCTGAACGCGCGGATCGGTGTACTGGCGCAAAAGACCATCGCGCGAACCGAACCACACCTGGCGGTTCGTGGTCGGCAGGTGCACATCGCGAATGTAAAACCCATAGTTCGGATAGTCTCCATTGAGCCAACCGTTGACCAGGGCGGTGATGTCCCAAAAGATGATGTCGCCGGCGGGATGTTCCGTCTGCACCAGGTTGACCGAAGCGTAAACGAGGGGATCAAAATCCGGCCTGGTCTGGTTGTTGGCATCGCCACCGTCGCCAGCTCCGAGCCACGCCACGCCTTCGGCCTCGTTGACCCAGACCACGCCGGTCGGCGCCGGGGTGACTTCGCTCCCGTTCCCCTCGATCCAGGGTGTGCGATCGCCGGACTCAACCACCCTATTGACGGCCAATTCATAGGTTTGACCAGAGCCCGTAATGTAATGGGCCACATTCATTTCCAGCCGAGCTGAGATGACTGGCCCGGTGACCGAGCTGAGGTCAAAATACAGCAAGCTGCGAATCAAGTCGTTGCCAACGCCCAGAAATGGGTCAGCGCCGTGGTTGTCGTTGGCCCGGCTGGCCGAATCACTGCGCACCATCGCATCAGCGGCCACGGCCAGGAACTGCGGATCGCCTGACGAGACCACGACCCCCACATCCAGATCGGTGACCGTGCCCACACCTTCGCCCACGACAGGCAGAAAGGTGGGCAACACAGATTGCGTCGTGATCAGCAGGCCTGGCCGCGGACTGACCCGCACCAGGTAGGCGCCCGCCGCCAGATCCGCAAACCTGTAGTCCCCCGCATCGTCGGTCACTGCCTGCAGAAGGGGCCCGCCAGAATCAGGCAGGGCGGCGCCATCATACAGTTCCATCAGGATCCCGACAGCCGCCTGCTCGTCTCCACTGCGGGTGCCATTAAAATCTTCGTCAAGCCAAACCGTACCGCTGATCTCGCCGTTGTCCAGCGAGCCATCCGGACCAGAAAAACCCGCGCGGACCTCGGCGGTCAGATTGACCACCACGCCTGGGGCAGCGGCAAACGAGAGTGTCAGCGGCAAACTGGTTTCGCCGGGAGTCCACTGCGTATCGTCGTTGGCGAAGGGAAATTCGAAAATGAGGCCGCCAATAGTGCTGACACCGGCGGGTTGCAATTCCAATACCGCCAGGTGAACCGGGTTGGCCACCGCGCTATCGCCATTGTTGGTGACCGACAGGTCAACCAATAGCCGGTTGGTCGCGTTGTCGTAGCGGACGTTGCTCCCCCGCACGGAAACCGGGCCACCCGTGACACCGGTTGGCGTGCGAATCCCCTTGGCGATGTTGGTGAAGCCGGCGCCCGTGGCATCCAGGGTCAAAAACACCACCGGGCCGGTGTCCCATTCGGGCAGGGCCGGTTGGTCCCCGCCGCAGCCGGCGATCAGGCCGAGCAGGGCCAGCCAGCAAATATTTCGGAACGATTGGCGCACTGGGGAAAGATCTCCTGCTGGCAGATGGAAAGCGGTTCTAATCAGAGTAGCCGATTATACCCCAGATGCGCCTGATTTCAAAGCCGCAGCGGCATCAGGCAGCCACCCCGGCCAATTCTTGCCTGGCGGCCGGTTCGGCCAGCGCACTCCTTATCTACATTGAGGATACAAAGCCACTTCCCCCATCAGCTCAAGGAGTGAGCGAATGCCCACCATCCAGGCCGTCGCCAGCGCGGTGCCAGCCCACCGAGTCGCCCAGGAAGAAGCCGTTGCTTTTGCCCGCCGCATGTTTGGCGATCACATTCGCAATCTGGACCGATTGCTGCCGCTGTTCACCAACGCCGGCATCGAAACCCGCTATTTTGCGGCGCCACCCGAGTGGTTGTCCGAAGACCACAACCTGGCCGAAAAAAGCGCGCTGTACGTGCAGGAAGCGACAAAACTTTCGGCCGAGGCTTCGACTAAAGCATTGTCACAGGCTGGCTTAAAGCCCAGTGACATCGATTACATCATCTATGTCAATACCACTGGTCTGGCGACACCATCGATTGATGCGCGGCTGATCAAC
>CAZLUL010000111.1:7041-13343 GCA_964562635.1 uncultured Fibrobacteraceae bacterium
CTATGTCAATACCACTGGTCTGGCGACACCATCGATTGATGCGCGGCTGATCAACGTGCTGGGGCTGCGGCGGGACGTTCGGCGCACGCCGATCTGGGGCCTGGGCTGCGCCGGCGGCGCAGCTGGCCTTTCCCATGCCCACCACTACGCTTTGGCCCATCCCGAGGCCCGGATCCTGGTCATCACCACCGAGCTGTGTGGCCTGACGTTTCTGCCCCGCGACCGCACGAAATCCAACCTGGTGGCCACCGCCCTGTTTGGCGATGGCGCGGCCGCAGCAGTGATCTGCGGCGATGCTGTCGCCGGCCCCGGACTGCAGTTGATCGACACCCGCAGCCGCTTTTACCCGGATTCCGAAGACGTCATGGGCTGGACGGTGCTGCAGGAAGGCTTGCAGGTGGTCTTTGCCCAGCGCATTCCTCATATCGTGGCCGAGACGGCCGCTGACGACATCAGCGCATTTTTGGCCACTCACGACTTGAAGATCGCCGACTTGGAGGCGTTCTTATTGCATCCGGGCGGGGCCAAAGTCCTGGATGCCTATCAGGAGGCTCTGGCCCTGGAAAGTGACCAGCTGGATTGGCCCCGTGGCATCCTGCGCGACTACGGCAACATGTCATCGGCCACGGTTCTATTTGTCTTGGAGCGGTACCTCAAAGAGCAGGGCACCGGTCGGGGCGGGCACGGCTTGATCACCGCCCTGGGGCCCGGCTTTTGTTCCGAATCACTATTGGTCGGGTTGTAGACGACACGGTTTCTTGCACACGAACGAGGAATGCCCATGCGAGGCTCATTTGCCCATGTCGGATTTTCGCGCGGCGAAGAAATCGCCCATGCCATCACCCACGGTCTGGGGATGTTGTTGAGCATTGCCGGGTTGGTTGTCCTGGTGGTCCTGGCCGCTACGCGCGGCGACGCCCGGCTGGTCGTGGGTGTCAGCATCTATGGCGCCTCGATGGTCATTCTCTACACCGCCTCGACCATGTATCACGCGCTGATCCCCAAGAAGGCCAAGGATGTCTTCGAACTGATGGATCACGCGGCGATCTACCTGCTGATCGCCGGCAGCTACACACCCTTTGCGTTGTCGGTACTGGGCGGCGGTTGGGGCTGGTCCACCTTGGCCGTGATGTGGGGCTTTGCGGTGTTGGGCATCATCTACGAAGTGGTGTTTCGGCGGCCGTGGAAGAAAGTTTCCCTAGCCCTGTATCTGGCCCTTGGCTGGCTGATTGTGGTGCCGGGCAAGCCGCTGGCTGAAGCCCTGCCCATCAATGCTTTGCTGTGGGTTGCCGCCGGTGGCTTTTGCTACACCGCCGGAGCTGTATTTTATGCGTGGCGGGGCTTCCGCTACCACCACGCCGTTTGGCACCTGTTTGTGCTGGCAGGCAGCGCCTGTCACTTTGTAGCGGTCCTCAAGTACGTGATTCCTTCGGCCTGATGCGGCTCCCTAGGGGCACAACTCGCCCAGGCTGGCGGCAAACCGCGCCACATCCGACAGGTTGATCACACCGTCCCACTGAAAATCGCTGCGGAACGCATATGCACCGTAATAGTCGTCCGCGAACGGAGGAATGTCAGAAATGCTGACCCTGCCGTCACCGTCCAGATCCGGACTGTTGACCACGATGTGGGGTCTGATGGGCTCGATACGATTATCCAATGGTATCCCTGAAACCATCACCTGCAAACCCGGCGTTCCCAGATTCGCGTCGGTCCAACCGCCCCCATTGAGTTGGCCGGAGAATGTGAACCAGCCATCGGCGTCGGTATTGGCATCGGCCGTGGCGCCCCCCGTACACATCTGGACTCCAGGCGCCTCCAGCCAGAGATCCTCAAATGGAAAGTCGGCTATCGACTGCGTCGGTTGTGGATCTTCAAGGCCGCCAAGGTAACCCTGGAGCTGCACCCGGATGGTGGCGTCAACCGGAGCACCCCCAAAGAAATCGGCGTCATTGAGCGGGTCACCACCAGCACCCGGTGTGATCATGATGTGAATCGGTTCGGTGTGGGGCCAATCCCAGACTCCCCAGATGTCGGGCACGCCCTGGGCCGAGCCAACCGGTGCCATCACCAGAATGAGACCCACGGCGATTGTCTGCAAATATTTCATTGTTAGCCCTCCTTTGGCGTTGATCGTAACACAATCAACGATGACAAGACCACTTCTACAGCTTAGGCCCCCCTACGGGCACGACTCGCCCAGGCTCGCGGCAAACCGGGTCACGTCTGACAGATTGATCACGCCATCCCACAGAAAATCGCTGCGGAACGCATACGCACCGTAAAAGTCGTCCGCGAACGGCGGAATGTCAGAAATGCTGACCCTCCCGTCACCGTCCATGTCCGGGCTGTTGACCAGGATGTGAGGCCGGATCTGCACGAATTGGTCATCCAGCGCATCGCCAGACACCATCACCTGCAAACCCGGAGTTCCCAGATTTGCGTCCGTCCAGCCCGCCCCGTTGAGTCGGCCGGAGAAGGTGAACCAACCGTCGGCGTCGGTATCGGCATCGGCCGTGGCGCCCCCCGCGCACATCGCCACTCCGGGCGCCTCCAGCCAGAGATCCTCAAAGGGAAAGTTGGCTATCGACTGCGGCGGTTGAGGATCTTCAATGCTGCCACTGGAAGCCCAGAGCTGCACCCGGATGGTGGCGTCAACCGGAGCACCCCCGAAGAAATCGGCGTCATTCAGCGGGTCACCACTAGCACCCGGTGTGATCATGATGTGGATCGGTTCGGTGTGGGGCCAATCCCAGACTCCCCAGACGTCGGGGATGGTCTGGGCCGAGCTAACCGACGCCATCACCAGAATCAGACCCACGATAATTGTCTGCAGATATTTCATTGTTATCCCTCCTTTGGCGATGCGGACCTCTAGGGGCACGCCTCGCCCAGGCTGGCGGCAAACCGCGTCACGTCTGACAGATTGATCACGCCATCCCACAGAAAATCGCTGCGGAACGCATACGCGCCGTAAAAGTCGTCCGCGAACGGGGGAATGTCAGTAATACTGACTCTCCCGTCACCGTCCATGTCCGGGCTGTTGACCAGGATGTGGGGCCGGATTTGCGCGAATCGGTCATCCAGCGCGACGCCCGATACCTTCACCAGCAAACCCGGCGTGCCCAGATTCGCGTTCGTCCAGCCGCCCCCATTGAGTTGGCCGGAGAAGGTAAACCAGCCGTCGGCGTCGGTATTGCCGTCGGCGTTCGCGCCCCCCACGCACATCGCCACTCCGGGTGCCTCCAGCCAGAGGTCTTCAGCGGGAAAGTTGGCCACTGTCTCCGGCGGCTGCGGATCCTCGAGACTCCCACTGAGAACCCAGAGTTGCACCCGGATGGTGGCGTCGGCCGGAGCGCCGCCGAAGAATTCGGCATCGCTCAACGAGTCACCACCACCGCCTGGCGTGACCATGATGTGGACCGGTTCGGTATGGGGCCAGTTCCAGACACCCCAGACTTCGATGCTGGCGTCGGCCGGGCCTACTGACGCCAGCACCAGAACCAAGCCCACGACGATTGTCCGCAGATATTTCATTGTTATCCCTCCTTTGGTGGTGATCGTAACATAATCAACGATCACAAGACTCACCTTATACAGGCTAATTGGCACTTGGCAGTTGCCACTCACCGGATTCAAACCTATATTTCGCCAAATAACGAAATGAACCAAAGGAGCCCCATGCAGACCTTTCTCAACAACGCCAAAGCCCTGGCCGACCCCAGCCGCGTGCGCGTTCTTTGCGCGTTGCGCGAAAACGAGTTGTGCGTCTGCCAGATCGTCGAATTGTTGGGCCTGGCGACCTCCACGGTTTCCAAGCACATGTCGATTCTGCGCCAGGCCGGGCTGGTCGAATCCCGCAAGGACGGGCGCTGGGTGTACTACCGCCGGCCCGATGCTGGTGTCCCGGCCGTGACCCGATCGGCGCTCGCCTGGTGCGATGCTTCACTCAGTGGTACGCCGACGCTGAGTGCTGACGAAGCGCATCTGAAAAAAATCCTGCTGACCCCGCTTCAGGAGCTGTGTTGAACATGAACCGACTGCCCCGGGTGCTCTTCCTTTGCACCGGAAACTCGTGCCGCAGCCAGATGGCTGAAGGCTGGGCGCGTGCACTCAAAAGCGACCTGTTGGTCGCCCACTCCGCCGGCATCGAAACCCACGGCATGAATCCGCGCGCGGTCGCCGTCATGGCCGAAGCCGGGGTCGACATCTCGTCCCACCGGTCCATGCATCTGGACGAATTTGCCGACACCAAATTTGACTACGTGATCACCGTCTGCGCCAATGCCCATGAGACCTGCCCGGTTTTCCCCAGCGCAGCGATGGTCGTGCATCACGGCTTCGACGACCCGCCGGCCCTGGCCGCAGATGCCGCCACTGAAGAAGAAGCCCTGGCACCTTACCGGCGGGTGCGGGACGAGATCCGCGCCTACGTGGCAACATTGCCCGATGTCTTGCCCGTCCTGGAGGGAAAGTAGAAATGGCCAGCGAAGCCTGCATCACCAAAGAAGCGAACGACCTGGGCTTCTTCGAACGCTACCTCACCGTCTGGGTGTTGCTGTGCATCGGCGCGGGCATCGTGCTGGGCAAGGTCGCTCCCGGTGTGGCCCAAGGCCTGGACGGCATGGCCTTGATGGTCGATGGCGCACCCGTGGTTTCGATCCCCATCGCCATCTGCCTCTTTTTCATGATGTACCCGATTATGGTGAAGATCGATTTTGGCGAGGTCATGAAGGCCGGCCGCAGCGTCAAGCCCGTGGGCCTGACTTTGATCGTCAACTGGGCCATCAAACCGTTCACCATGTACGCCATCAGCGTCTTCTTTTTGGGCTATCTGTTCCGCACCTTCATCGGCCCCGAAGCGGTTGATCTGGTGAAGATGCCGCTGGGTCTGGACCTGCCCCTGGGCGCGCTGCACGGCGCCGGCACTGTCGTAGTGCAAGACGGCGTCAAGATGCTCGAAATCCCCCTCTGGCGCAGCTATCTGGCCGGATGCATCCTGCTGGGCATCGCGCCCTGCACCGCGATGGTGCTGGTCTGGGGTCATCTGGCCCGCGGCAACGCCGGGCACACGCTGGTGATGGTGGCGATCAACTCGCTGGTGATGTTGGTGCTCTTCGGCGTGCTGGGTGGATTTTTGTTGGGCGTGGGCCGCTTGCCAATTCCGTGGCAGGCGTTGTTGCTGTCCATCGGCGTGTATGTGGCCTTGCCGCTGGGCGCCGGATATTTCTCACGCAAAGTGATTGTCGGCGCCAAGGGCGAAGCCTGGTTCAACGAGAAGTTTTTACCGGTGCTGACACCGGTGACCATCACCGCGTTGTTGCTCACGTTGATCCTGCTGTTTTCGTTCAAGGGCGAAGTCATCCTGGGCAATCCGCTGACGATATTGTGGATCGCGGTGCCGCTGTTCCTGCAGACGGTGTTGATCTTCGGGATCACGTACGCCGCAGCGCGCTGGCTGGGCCTGAGCTACCAAGATGCGGCCCCCACGGCGATGATCGGCGCTTCGAATCATTTCGAGGTGGCCATTGCCACGGCGGTGATGTTGTTCGGGCTGTCTTCGGGCGCGGCGCTCGCGACGGTCGTGGGCGTATTGATCGAGGTGCCGTTGATGTTGGGGCTGGTGAGTTTTTGCAAGCGCACCAGTGGTTGGTTCGGTGGGGAATCCGGCCTAACGGGCTAGATTCCGCCAATCAGCGGCAAAAACGGCTTGACCCGGCCCATCTATTTGGTTATTTTGCCAAATACACAACAACGATTCCATCTGCGGCGGAAGGCCCTCAGAATGCCCACCAACATACCCCTGCTCGAAGCCCGCGCCGAAGTCTTCAAGGCCCTCGGCCACCCCTCGCGGCTGGCAATCGTCGATGCCCTGGCCGCTGGCGAGCGCTGCGTCTGTGACTTGAACGAGTTGATCGACGCCGACTTGTCCACCGTCTCGCGGCATCTTGCGGTGTTGCGCAACGCAGGCATCCTGTCGAGTGAGAAGCGCGGCAATCAGGTTTTTTACCGGCTGGAATGCCCCTGTATCACTTCGTTCTACGGTTGTGTTGAAAGTGTCATCAACGGCACCGGTCAGCCCGTGACTTTGGGAGCCCTCAAGTGACCATCCGCAACGAAGCCAAAACCCTGGCCGGTGGGCTCGCCGTTTTTGCTCTCCTTTACCACTTGCCCGTCGGCTCGGCCCGCTTCGACGGCGCAGTGCACGAAGCGCTGGCCCTGACCCGCTGGTATGCCCGCGAGCACGTAATACTCTGCCTGGTGCCGGCCTTTTTTATCGCCGGGGCCATTTCGGTTTTCGT
>CAZLUL010000112.1:0-13257 GCA_964562635.1 uncultured Fibrobacteraceae bacterium
AGTCTCGAGCGGCGCGGCGTGCAGACCAAGATGGAGTACCTGGACACCGAACGGGTGAATATCGAATTTGACCTGCCGCTCAATGAGCTGGTGGTCGACTACTACGACAAGTTGAAGTCCGTGACCAAGGGTTACGCCTCACTGGACTACGAATACACGCGCAACCAGGCCGACGATCTGGTGCGCCTGGATATCCTGATCAACGGCGACATGGTTGATGCCATGACCTGTATCGTGCATCGGGACAACGCCTACAACTGGGGCCTGAAGCTGTGCCAGAAGTTGAAGGAACTGATCCCGCGGCAGATGTTTGTCGTGGCGATTCAGGCGGCTGTCGGCACGCGGGTGCTGGCCCGCACCACGGTCAAGGCGTTTCGCAAGAACGTGACCGCCAAATGTTATGGCGGCGACATTTCGCGTAAGCGCAAGCTGCTGGAAAAACAAAAAGAGGGCAAGAAGCGCATGAAGCAGGTGGGCTCGGTGGAAATTCCACAGGAAGCCTTCCTGGCCGTCCTCAAAGTTGAACGCTGATTCGGGAACGTATAGCAGGCCGAACACATTCGGCCGGGAGATGAAATGGGCAAGAAGAATCGCCGCAAGAAGAATGCCGCAGAAGTCGTCCTGGACAAGGATGGCAAGCCTGTAGTCGCCGAAGGCAAGGGCTTGCCGCCGAAACAGAATGTGTTCCTGGAATATGCCAAGAGCATCGGCATCGCCCTGGTCATTGCCCTGATACTGCGCCAGTTCATTTTCCAGCCGTTCCGCATCCCCACCGGTTCGATGCTTGAGACCCTGCAGATCGGTGACCACCTGTTTGCGAACAAGTTCATTTATGGTGCCAAGTCGCCCACGCGGATCCGGATCCTGAGGTGGACCCTGATTGATGGTCTGCCGGTGTTTCAGCTGCCGGCCCTGCGCCAGCCGCGCCAAGGTGACATCATCATTTTTGAATACCCCAAGGATCGCAACCTGGACTACATCAAGCGTTGCGTGGCCGTCGCCGGCGATACGGTGGCTGTTGATGATGGCGTCTTGCGGGTCAACGGCGAAATTTACGAGAGCAATTTTGGTGACCGCGACGGTGACCACAGCTGCATCCCGAGCTGGACTGATCCCGAGTCGTGTCCGGTTCCGCGGGCCAAACATGACCAGGCCAAGTACGTGAGCAACCAACGCAATCACAGCTGGCCCTGGCCCGGCATGCCCGTCCCCTACATCGTACCCGAGGGGCACATCTTCATGATGGGGGACAACCGCTACAACAGCATGGACAGCCGGTACTGGGGACCGTTGGACGTCAAGCTCATCAAGGGCAAGGCTGTCTTCCTGTATTGGTCCTGGGACAGTGAACGGCACCTGCCGCGGGTCAACCGGATGGGTGACATCGTTCGCTGATCAGGCGGATTGATGCGAGGGGTTCTATGGGCATCTACATCCACGTCCCCTTCTGCGGTTCGATCTGTTCCTACTGCCACTTTGCCCGCACCGCCGAGCATGGGGCGGCCCTGCGCGCCCGCTATGTCGAAGGTGTTCTGCGCGAGATGGAACTGCGGCGAGAACGCTGCGCAGTGCTCGGCGCAGCGCGGCGGCCCCTGCACACCTGTTACCTGGGTGGGGGCACTCCCTCGGAACTGGAACCCGAACTGATGACGCGTCTGCTGGCCGGTGTGCTGGATGGACTGCCACTGGCGGAGGATTTCGAGCTGACCGCCGAGGCCAATCCCGAATCGCTGACGACCGAGGTGGCGACGGCCTGGCGCGCCGCCGGAATCGAACGCATCAGCCTGGGTGTGCAGAGCCTGGATGCGGAAGTCTTGCAGTTGCTGGGACGTCAGTGCGATCCGGCTACGGCGCGGGCCGGGCTGGATCTGGCATGTGCAAATTTCGAGCGGGTTTCGGCTGACTGGATCATTGGACCCGGCCTGGCCAGAGAATCACTGTTGGCCGAGCTGAGCGAAGCGGCCGAACGCGGGGTCGAGCATTTTTCGGTCTACATCCTGGAAGTGCATCCGGGCACGCAATTGGAACGCAGGGTGCGGCGCAGACAGATTGAATTGTTGCCCGACCGGCAGACCGAAGAACTGTATTTGGCGGTGGGGGAGCATCTGGCCGGCCTGGGCATTGCCCAGTACGAAGTGGCCAACTTTGCCCGCCCGGGAGCCGAATCGCGGCACAATCGGAATTATTGGCGCCACCGGCCGTGGCTGGGGCTGGGACCGGGGGCCCACGGATACTGGGGACGCCGGCGGTACGGAAATCACGACGATTTGCACCAGTGGCTGGACGACGTGGAAGCGGGACGGGTGCCAGAAGGCGCGGTGGATCCGCTGGATCGGGCCGCAATCCGCCTGGAACGGCTGATTCTGGCCTTGCGGACCAAGGCTGGCCTGCGGGTTGATCGCTTGCCGGCTGGGGCCCTGGACCTGGCCCGGGGGCAGTCCGCAGGGCTGTGGCAGGTGGCGGACGGCCGTTTGGTCTTGACCAGTCGGGGCTTTTTGCGCATCGACAGTATCGAGGAACGCCTGGCGGGGTTGACACTCTGAATGGCGGTTGACTAATTTGGGGCCCGAAGCGGTCACAAATAGATCCAAAACAGGAATTGCCGACCCCATCATGAATCGTCGTCATCCGCGGGCAGCGCTGAATCAGCGTCACCGTGAAATTCTCGAGGCCATCGTGCGCCTGAACATCGAAACCGGCCGGGCCATCAGCTCCGGCCTGGTCGAGCGCTATCTGCAGCGGTCGGTGTCTTCGGCGACGATCCGCACGGTCATGAAGAATCTGGAAAACGATGGGTATCTGGAGCAGCCACACACTTCGGCGGGCCGTTTGCCGACTGATCGTGGCTTTCGGGTTTTTGTCGATGGACTGCGGGCGGGGTGGGCCCTGCGCCGCCACGAGGCCCCGGCGGAAATGCGCGAGTTGGTCGGCACCGATCTGCGCAGCAGCCTTGGCGCCCAGGACCGCCTGAAAATGTTGGCCGGACTTTTGAGCCGGATGACCGACAACATCAGCATCATCGTGGGGCCCTCGAGCCAGGCGAGTCGAGTGGAGCGGGTCGAGTTCTATCCCAAGTCGAGCTCCCGTGGCCTGATGGTCGTGATCCTCGATACGACCCAGGTGCGCACCGGACTGGTGGACCTGCCGGACGGTACCCCGGACCACGTGGCCCGCGAAGCAGCGCGGCTGTTGAACGAACGGGTGGCAGGCCGCACTCTGGCGGAAATCGGCAGCGATGTGCTCGATGCCATCGATCTGGTGCCGACACCGGTGACCGAATGCGCCGAACGCATGGTCCGGCAGGGACGCGACCTACTGGCCGGTCCCACGGACGACATCATCGAGGTCGAAGGTGTAGGCAAGGTGCTTGAGGCGCCCGAATTGCACGAGCCCCAACCCTTGCGGGCGCTGCTGCGTTTCATGGAGTCGCCGCGCATGATCGGCGAGTCGTTGCAGCAATTGAAAAAGGGACCCGAAGGCCGCTTCGGGGTGTGGATCGGCCGCGAAAACCCGATCGGCGAGTTGCGGGCCTTTTCGATCCTGACGGGCACTTTTGCCTTGGATGGACGCACGGGCACCCTGGCGGTGCTGGGCCCACGCCGCATGTCGTACCAGCGAGCCTTCCACGGCATTGATATCCTGCGCGAAGCCCTGGGCCAGGCCCCGGACGTTTTGGTGAGCTGAAGAATGGAAGCAAGGTCGGGCCCCTATTAATACTTGGGCCGGGCCTCATTGTGCATGTTCCAGGAGGAAACAGCGAAGATGAGCAAGCCGGAGAAGAACGAGGAAAAATTGGCCGCCGAGAAGGCCAGCCAGGCAGCGGGCGATGTGCAGCCGGAGGCGGCCAGCGCTGACGAGGAGATCGAAGCGTTGGCGGCCGAAGTGATGGAATTCGCGCCCGAACCCGACCCCTTGGCCGACATGACCGCCGAACGGGACGAGTTCAAGGAGAAATGGCTGCGATTGGTGGCCGAGATGGACAACCTGCGCAAGCGCTCCAGTCGCGAGTTGGTGCAGTCCCGCAAGTTTGCCCAGGCTGATGTGCTGCGCAGCTTTCTCGAGGTGCAGGACAATTTTGAAAGAGCCTTGCAATCGGTGTCAGCCGAGGCCGATACTGACGCGCCGGACAGTTTCCGCCAGGGCGTGGCGATGATCCACCAGAAGATCAATGGTGTGCTGAAGGAAAAAGGCGTCACGCCGCTCGAGGCGCTCGACGCGACTTTCGATCCCAATTTTCACGACGCGGTGGGGCAGTTGCCCCGCGAAGGTGTCGAGTCGGGCATCGTGATCGAGGTCGTGCAGCAGGGCTACAACTTTGGCGACATGGTGCTGCGCCCGGCGCGGGTCATCATCTCGGCGTAACGCAACCTCCGGCCGACGGAAACCAGGGAAGGTCTATGAGCAACCAGCGGGACTATTACGAAGTGCTAGGCGTGGACAAGAGCGCGTCCATGCCCGAGATCAAAAAGGCCTATCGCCAGAAGGCCATCAAGTTTCACCCGGACAAGAATCCGGATGACCCCAGTTCGGCCGAAAAATTCCGCGAGGCCACCGAGGCCTACGAGGCCTTGAAGGATCCCCAGCGCAAGGCCCAGTACGACCAGTACGGTCACACGGACCCCAACCAGGGCTTCGGTGGCGGCGGCTACGGCGCCGGTGGTATTGATTTGAACGACGCCCTCGAAAGCTTCCTGCGCAACTTCGGCATGGGCGGTGGCGGCGGTGGTGGAGCCGGCGGCTTTGGCGACATGTTTGGCGGCGGCGGCGGCGGAGGCGGTGGCCAGCAGGCCGGTCGCAATCTGCAGCTGAAAATCACGGTGCCGTTGCCGGATGCGGCCAAGGGCGCCAAAAAGACCGTCAAGATCAACAAACAGGTCGCCTGTGACGATTGCCACGGCAGCGGGGCCAAACCCGGCAGCCAGCCGGTCACCTGTTCCCACTGTCGGGGCCAGGGTCGGGTGCGTCAGGTGCGCCAGTCCCTGCTCGGCCAGATGGTCACCGAAGGTGTTTGCCCCCATTGCCGGGGCAAGGGCTCGATGGTGCAGGATCCCTGCCACAGTTGCAACGGCACCGGCACCGTGCGCGGTGAGGAACAATTGGAAATCAAGGTGCCCGCCGGCGTGAGCTCGGGCAACTACATGGAGCTTGAAGGCAAGGGCGATGCCGGCGAACACGGTTCGCGGCCCGGCCATTTGCGGGTGGTTTTCGAGGTGGAAGACCACGAATTGTTCACCCGCGAGGGCGATGACCTGCTGATCGACGTGCCGCTTTCGCCGGTCGAGTTGATGCTCGGCACCAAGGTCGAAGTGCCCACTCTCGAGGGCAAGGTGGCCCTCAAAATTCCGGCCGGCACCCAAAGCCACAAGATTTTCCGGATGCGCAAAAAAGGCATGCCCCACGTGAACCGGCCTGGCTCCGGCGATCAGTTGGTGCGTGTGCTGGCCTGGACGCCTGGAAATCTGGACAAGGATGCCAAGCAGAAGCTTGAGGCGGTGCGGCAACAGCTGCAGGATAAAGTGCCCGCCCCGGGTCGCCACCTGTACGACTGATCACCGAACGGAAGACTGTGCGCCAATTTTACCTCGATACCACCGACTGCGCCTTGCCGGCAGCAGGTGACACAGTGGCCCTGGACAAGGACGAAAGCCACCACCTGTTCACGGTGTTGCGGGGTGGTCGGGAAACGGTCCTGAATCTGGTTGATGGCCAGGGGCACCGTTTGACGGCGGTGGCCGCGGGCAAGAAGGGCAAACAGGCCCTGGTGCGCATCGAGACCGTAGCAACAGATGATTTGGAAAACCGGGCGCCGCAACTGGTGCTCGCCTGTGCGGTCGTCAAGGGCAAACGTTTCGAGTGGGCGATCGAAAAGGCCGTCGAATTGGGGGTCCACCGCATCATTCCCCTGCGCTGCGAACACGGTGTGATCGACCCGCGCGAAGGAAAACTGAGCCGCTGGGTGACGTTGATGAAGTCGGCGCTCAAGCAGTGTGGCCGCAGTTGGCTGCCGGTATTGGCAGCGCCCCGGACGGTGGCTGAAGCCCTGCAGGATGACGCGGACATCTTGAATGTCTTTGGCGCTGCGCCGTGGGAAACGCCGACCGGTGCGGTGCGGCCGTGGACAGCGCTGTTGTCCGAGAAGCCGACGGCCTTGCCGGCAGCCCTGGGGTTCTATGTCGGACCGGAGGGCGGTTGGTCTCCGGCCGAACTGGCGCTGTTGAGCGCTTCGGCTGAGGCGGTTTCCCTGGGGCCTCATGTCCTGCGGGCCGAAACGGCCGCGGCAGCCGGGCTGACCGCTTTGCAAACCATCCGGCAATCGTGGCTGGGTGAAGCCTGAGCCTTTTGCCGGTGGCTTTTGTCGGCTTGTCGACAGGGCCTTGACAGACCTGCCCGCCCGGTCTTTCATGACATCATTGGATAACTCAGCCAACCGAAACGATGAACGCCAACAAAGGAAAAGCCGTCATGGCCCAGAGTGAAGTCGCCGCCAAACTGAAATCCGATGTCATCACCGCCATGAAGGCCAAGGACAAGGAGCGCCTCGGTGTCCTGCGCATGATGCAGGCCGCCGTCAAGCAGGTGGAAATCGATACCCGCAAGGTTCTCGAAGATGCCGACGTGATCAAGGTGCTCACTTCGTATGCCCGCAAGGTGAAAGACCAGATCAAGAGCTACGGTGACGGGGGCCGCGACGAGTTGCGGGCCGCGGCAGAAGCCGAACTGGCCATCGTGGGCGAATTTCTGCCCGCCGAAATGAGTGACGACGAACTCGAAAAGATCGTGCGGGCGGTGGTGGCCGAAGTGGGCGCCGCCGGTCCCCAGGACATGGGCAAGGTCATGCAGGCGGTCATGCCGCGCACGGCGGGCCGGGCTGACGGGGGCCGCATCAGCGCCCTGGTAAAAAAGGTACTGGTGGGCTAGCCATGGACGCTCCCTTGATTATTGCGCTGGTGGTGATTGTCTTTTTTGGCATCCTCGGTTTCAAGGACGGCGTGATCAAACGCCTTCTGGAAATCGGCGGGGTTTTTGTCTCGCTGGTTTTGACGGCCCGTTTCGCCACGGCCGCCGAGCCCTGGGTCGCCGACAAGACAGGACTCAGTGAAGGCACCGCGTTGCTGGTGACCTGGGCCGCCCTGTTTTTTGCGGGCCTGTTGCTGAGCCGCATCTTGGCTTCGATGGCCAGCAAACTGGTGCGCCTGACGGTGCTCGGCTGGCTGGACCGGTGGGGTGGCGCAGTGGTGGGCATGGCCCTGGGCACATTGGTGGCCAGCGTGATTCTGGTGGCGGCCAGTTCGGTGCCCGGTGGTGTGAAAATCCAGTCGGCCTATGACGAATCGGCACTGGGGCGTTTCATCTTCTATTCCGCTCCGAGCGTCTACGAGCAGGTGCGCAAACTGGCCGGCAGCGATGTCGATGCGGTGTGGGACCGTTCCCTGGACAAGGCCCGCGAAGAAGCCGACAAGGGCAAAGAGGCCGTCAAGGAGAAGGCCGAAGAGGCCCTTGGCAAATGATTTTCCTGCTGCATCGGACCGATACCGCCTTGCACGCCGACCGGATTGCCCTCGATCGGCGTTCGGCGTCCCTGCTGGAGTGGGATACGATCTCTGACCAGGTGGCCCGCCATTGCCTCAATGCCCTGGCGGCCCAATCCATCCGCACCCGCCGTCCCTTTGCCACCCGGGCTTCCATCGAACTCTATCGCGATCTGGCCGACGAATTGCGCAGTCTCGGTGATATTGGGCAATGGCCGCCGCTGATTGAAGTCAGTGATATGGTGGGGCTGTTGCACCAGTCGGCCCCGGTGCGGCTCGATGGCGCCGACCTGGTGCATGTGGCATCTGTAGCGGTGGAACTGGACCGCCTGCGGCAGCACTTCCTGGCCGAACGCCAGCGCTACCCGCTGTGGGGCGAAGCGGCCGTGCAGATGAGCACCTTCGATGCCTTGACCGGGGCCATAAGAAGGGCTCTGGATCCGGACGGTCACATTGTCGACGGGGCCAGTGCCCTGTTGTCGAAGTTGCGGCGGGCGGTCGCGGGACAGGAACAGGCCGTGCGCCAACAGGTCAACCAGGCCATGAGCCGGGCCCGCCGTGAAGGTTGGACCACCGCCGATGAAGTCACCCTGCGGGGCGAGCGCTTCTGCCTGCCCATGCGCTCGGGCGACGTCCGGCGGGTCGACGGCATCGTGCACGACCGTTCGGCCACCGGCGCCACACTTTTTGTCGAGCCGGCCGGTGTGGTGCGCCTGGCCAACGAGTTGGCGGGCACCCGCCTGGAAATCGCCGCCGAAGAGGCGCGCATCCTGTTCGAATTGAATCGGGCGGTCGAGAAGGCTTCGGGCGCCCTGGATGAGGCCGCCCAGGTCATGGTCCTGCTGGACACCGTGCGCGCGCCCATGCTTTGGAGCAAGACGGTGCAGGGCCAGCGGCCCCGGTTGAGTGAGGTGGGTGAGATCCGCATTTGTGGTGGCCGTCATCCGTTGCTGTTGACGGTTTTGGGCGAAGGCGATCCGGGACAGGGACGGGCTCAGGTCGTGCCCCTGGATCTGGAATTGCCCTCTGCAGCCAGGGCGCTGGTAATCAGTGGACCCAACGCCGGCGGCAAGTCGGTGGCCCTCAAATCGGTCGCCGTTTTTTGTCTGTTGGCCCAGTGCGGCTGGGATATCCCGGCCCGCGAAGATACGGTTCTGCCCTTGGTGACCCGCCTGCTGGCTGACCTGGGCGATGACCAGTCCATCACCGAATCGCTGAGCAGTTTTTCGGCCCACCTGCGGCATCTGGGCGAATTCATGCGGCAGGCTGACGGGGGCACCCTGGTGGTGTGCGACGAAATCGGCAGCGGCACTGATCCCCAGGAGGGTACGGCCCTGGCTTTTGCGGTGCTTGAGCAATTGGCCGAGAGCGGCGCGCGGGTATTGGCTTCGACCCACTTCGGCCTGTTGAAGGCTGCGGTGCACGACCACCCGCAAATGGTCAACGCGGCCATGGACTACGACGAGCGCGACCTGCGGCCCCTGTTCACATTTCGGGTTGGCGATCCGGGCACCAGTCATGCGTTTGACATCGCCGCGAGGATGGGCTTTCCCGCTGACCTGTTGGCCCGCGCCCGGGAAATGGCCGGCGAAGAGCGGGTGCAGGTCGAACGCCTGCTGACGGATCTGGACCAGAGGGCGCGCGAGCTGGCGACGGCCGAAGAACAAGTGCGCAGCGAAGCCGAACAGGCGGCGCGGCGCAATGTCGAACTGGAAAAGCGGCTGAAGGGTCTGAAGAAAGAGACTCGGGAAATGATGCGGCAAGCCAAGCGCGAGGCCGAAGATCTGGTCCGTCAGGGACGGCGGGCCATCGAAAACGCGGTGCGCGAGATCAAGACCTCGGGCGCCGACAAGGTGGTTGTGAAGCAGGCGCGGCGGCGGCTGGACCAGCTGGGCGACAGCTTGCGCGACGAGCAGGATACAGCCGCGGTACCAGCCAAGGTGGAGGTGGGACAGCGCGTACGTATTCCGCATCTGGGGCTGATCGGCAATGTGGTCGAGGTGCGGGGCAACAAGTTGGTGGCCCTGGCCGAGGGCATGCGCCTGAACCTGACCCGCGAGGCGGTGCGGCATCTGGACGAAGTGCCAGGAGCCCCGGCACCGGCCAGCGAACGCGTCACTGTATCGAGCAGCGAAGACCACAAGCCGGCCGAGACCAATAGCGGTGGCTGGGCGTTCGACAGCGAAACGAGCGGGTCGGCCCACGAAATCGACCTGCGCGGCGAAACCGGTGAAGAGGGCTGGCAGCGCTTGGACAAGCTGATCGACCGGGCTATTCCGGCCGGTCTGCAATCGGTGCACGTGATTCACGGATTTGGCACCGGACGCCTGCGCGATCACCTATACGCCTGCCTCAAACGCGACCCACGAGTGAAATCTTTCGCCGAGGCCGGCCCGGGCCAGGGTGGAGGCGGCGCCACCCAGGTCACATTGACGGATTCCTGAAGTTGTCCTGGGCCTTCGAATAAATACGGCCAATAATTTGCCATTGGGTCCCCATTGGTGATATCTTGATCTCTTCCCTGTTATGGTGGACTGCGGTCTGCTGGCGCGAGGGACTCCATTCAATCGGCAGTCGATATTCCGGACCGGGGCACCAGCACGCATGGCACCTGTTTTTTCACCGGACATCATCGCTCGGGTCAAAGACGAAACCGACATTGTCGAGGTCGTGCGTCAGCACGTGAGCCTCAAGCCCGCTGGTGCCGTTTATAAGGGCCTGTGCCCCTTCCACGCCGAAAAAACTCCCAGTTTCATCGTCACGCCTGCTCGCCAGCGCTACCACTGTTTTGGCTGTGCCACCGGCGGTGACGTCATTTCCTTTATCATGGAAACCGAGGGCGTCACCTTCCCCGAGGCGGTTGAGATCCTCGCCCGGCCCCTGGACATCGATTTGAGCGCCTGGCTCAAGGATGACGAATCGGAAGGCGAGCGGCGGGCGTACCATCGGGCCAACGAGGCGGCGACCACCTTGTGGCGCGAGGCCTTCTGGGAAGATGACCTGGGCCGTAAAGGCCGTTCGTACCTTTTGGATAGGGGATTCACCGAAAAAGTGATGCGGGAATTTGACGTGGGCTGGGCCTCCGGCGGCAGTGGCTGGTTGGAGTCCGGTTTGGCCAAGGCAGGGGTGGATCGTGAGCTGGCCATCGGCGCCGATCTGTTGCGCCATAGTGACCGTGGCGGCTCTCCATTTGCCTATTTCCGCAACCGAATTATATTTCCGATCAAGAGTATTTCCCGCCAGGTCACGGGATTTGGTGGCCGCGTGGTCGATCAGGGCGAACCCAAGTACCTCAATTCCGCCGACAGTCCCTTCTTCTCCAAGGGGAAGTTGCTGTACGGGTTTGATGCTTCGCGAATGTCCATTGCCCGCGAAAAAACGGCCATCCTAGTTGAAGGATACCTGGATCTGCTGGCCCTCGCTCAGGTCGGCATCACCAACGTGGTGGCCACCTGTGGCACGGCTTTCACCCCTGACCAGGCCCGCCTGATCAAGCGGGGCGCCCGCAATGTGACTTTGCTCTTTGATGGCGACAAGGCTGGCTTGAAGGCGGCGGTCCGTTCGGCGGACATCGCGCTCAAGGCCGGGATCGAGCCCAAAATCGTGCGTTTGCCCCAGGGCAAGGACCCCGCTGATGTCGTCATCGGTGATGGGGTCGAAGCGATGCACCAGGTTTTGCGCGAAGGGGTGGGGTATGTGCCCTTCCTCAAAAAGCTCGCCGAGGCCAGTGGTGGCGATCGGGAAGTGAACGAACGGGCCTTGCGCCAGGCGCTGGGCACCGTGGCGGGGATCGAGGATCCCCTGCGTCGCGAGTACGTTCTGCAGGAGGCGGCTGAGGTCTTCGGACTGACGACCGATCTTTTGCGGGAAGAGGTCCGCAAGGAAGCTGCCGGTCGCCCGGCGCCGCGTTCGGCAGCGGGTTCGGCAGCGCGTTCGGTAGGCAATGGCAAAAAGAATTCGACCGGGCCCCAGGGCTCGGTCAAACCGGCCGGGAACAGTTCCGGTCCCGATGGCAAAGCCCCCACCAGGCGAAGAACCGGTCCCGTGGTTCGGCGCCAATTGACCCAGGTCAACACGGCTTCCATCGAGACTGACCTGCTCTCACATATCCTGATGGATGATTCGGGTGAGGCCGCCCGGATCTTTTTGGCAGAACGAGACGATCTGCAACTGGCCCGACCGGAGGCAGCCAATTTGGCGGCCGAGTTGGTGGTCTGGCAGGAGCAGGGGGCTGGTAGCTCGCCCCGGGATTTTGTCATCGACAGGTGGAACACCGCCGGCGATGGCATCTATCGTGGTTTCGTCAGCCAATTGATCAGCAAGGAGGACCACCCGGTCAGCACAGATTTTACCCGAGTCGTCCAGGATTGCCTGGGCCGGCTCCAGGCCAACTTCAAACGCCAGAAGATGGCCGCAGGACACTATTCGGTTCGGAGCTCCGCTGAGGACTCCAAATCCGATGAGTCCCCGACGACCGAAAGCTGATCCCCGGGGGGATCGTGACTGTCGCAGCGCAAACGGGAGAATATCGCACGCATGGATACCAAGAAATTCGACCGGATCATCAAGAGCATCAGAAAAGAAGCCACGAAAAAAGGCGGTTACATCCTGCACGAGCAGGTCAACGAGCTGTTGGGCGACGAAGTGGACGTGGAGCACATTGAGAGCATCTACGAAAAGCTTGGCGAGCTGAAGATCGACTACTTCGACAGCGAAGAGCAGGCGCAGTCCAAGCTGGCCCGTCGCAAGAAGAAGGAAAAGAAGAAAGTCGCTGCGGCCCGCAAGGTGTCGCGCACCAACGTCAAGTATGACGATCCGGTGCGCATGTACCTGCGCGAGATGGGGCGCGTGCCTCTGCTGACCCGCCAGGGCGAAGTGAATCTGGCCCGGCGCATGGAAGACGGCCGCATCGCCATCATCGAGGCGACCCTGCGTTCGACCCACAGCCTGAACGAGTTGCGCCAGACGGCCAACCAGTTGCTGGGCGAATCGATCCATGTCGACGAAGTCATCCAGCACGATACCAGCACCTGGAACGTGCACTTGTCGGCGGCCAAAGAGGGCAAGCGTATTCTGAAGACCCTCGACAAGATCGACATCTGGCAGGTGGAGAAGCGCGAAGCCCGCAAGGAACTGAAGGGCTGTCATAATACGACGCGGGTCGCCACCCTGACCAAGATGGTCGCCGCCCGTGAATCCAAGATTCTTGACACCTTTATGGAATTGCATCTGGCGCCCAACCAGATCGAGCAATTGGCCAACAAGCTGATGCTGGTGCACGGCAAGGTGGTCGACCTGCACGCGCTGATCACGCGGGCCGAAGAAGGTGTGGGCGTGCCGTTCATCGACATGGCGGGGGCCATCAAGAAGAAGAGCACCAAGAAAGCCCTCAAGGAAGATCTGCAGGATGCCCACCGGGCGATCAAGAACCTGCGCAAGCGCATCCAGGATGTCGAACGGGAAATCGGCCTGACCGGCGAGGAGCTGCACCGCATCGGCAACGAGATTGTCATGGGCAAGCAGCAGGTTGATACCGCGCAGCGCGAAATGATCGAGGCCAACGTGCGGTTGGTCATCAGCATCGCCAAACGCTACACCAATCGGGGCCTGGAATTCCTGGATTTGATCCAGGAGGGCAACAGTGGCCTGATGCGCGCCGTCGAAAAATTCGACTACCGCAAGGGCTACAAGTTCTCGACCTACGCCACCTGGTGGATCCGGCAGGCCA
>CAZLUL010000113.1:0-13148 GCA_964562635.1 uncultured Fibrobacteraceae bacterium
TTTGAGCGCCTTGTCGATCACCGTCAGGGTGCGCAGACCCAGAAAGTCCATCTTCAGCAGGCCCAGGCGCTCGCTCATGTTCATGTCGTACTGAACGGTGATGTCGCCCTTGGTGCTTTTGTACAGCGGCGCGTGTTCAATCAGCGGACTGGGCGTGATCAGCACACCAGCCGCGTGAATACCCGTATTGCGGTTCACGCCTTCGAGAATCCGCGCGTTGCGCATCAGCATGGCGTGTTCGGGGCTCTCCTTGGCCACATCCTTCAGGCCCGGCGCCTCGGCCAGGGCCTTCTCCAGAGTCATGCCCACTTCTTCGGGCACCATGTTGCTGATGCGGTTGCTATCGGCGAAGCTGAATTCCAGCACCCGCGCCACATCCTTGATCACCGCCTTGGCCGCCATGGTGCCGAAGGTAATAATCTGCGAGACGTTTTCGCGCCCGTATTTCTGGGCCGTGTATTCGATCACTGCGGCGCGGCCCTCGTAACAGAAATCCACATCGATATCCGGCATCGAGATGCGTTCGGGGTTCAGGAAGCGCTCGAACAGCAACTTGTGCCGGATGGGGTCGATGTCCGTGATGCGCATGCAGTAGCAAACCAACGAACCTGCAGCCGAACCCCGGCCGGGCCCCACCGGGATTTCCATGCGCCGCGAGGCGTCAATGAAGTCCCACACGATCAGAAAATAACCCGCATAACCGGTCTGCTTTATGATGCCCAACTCGTATTCCATGCGCTCTTCAAGCTCGTCGGTGATTTCACCGTAGCGCACTTTCATGCCCTCGCGCGCCAGATGCTCGACGTACTCATCGGGCGTGGTGAAGCCAGCGGGCAACGGGAACTTGGGCAGCAACAATTTGCCCAGTTCCATTTCGAAATCCACCATGTCGGCCACGCGCAGGGTGTTTTCGCAGGCTTCGGGCCAATCCTGGAACAGGGTCAGCATCTCTTCGGTGCTCTTGAAGTAGATCTCGGGCGTATTGCTGCGCCAGCGATTCGGATCGTTCAGCGTCTTGCCCATTTGCAGGGCCATCAGGATGTCGTGGGCCTCGTGGTGGCTCTTGTCCAGGAAGTGGCAGTCATTGGTGGCGATGATGCCGCACCCGGTGGCTTCGGCGACCTGGGGCATGAGCTGCCTGATGCGCGCCTCTTCTTCGATGCCGTGGTTCTGGATTTCCAGAAAATAGTTGTCCTTGCCCAGGATGTCCCGGTACGCACTGGCCGCCTCGATGGCCGCCTTCACGTTGCCACTGCGCAGATGGAAATTGGGTTCGCCGCTCATGCAGGCCGTCAACCCGATGATACCTTCGGAATGCTCGGCCAACAGCTCACGATCGATGCGCGGCCGGTAATAGAACCCTTCCAGATAACCCTTCGAACTGAGCTTCACCAGGTTGCGGTAGCCGGTTTCGTTCTTGGCCAGCAGCACCATGTGGTAGCTCTTGTTGGCCTTGTCGCTGGTGCGGTTGTGGCGGTCGGCGGTGATGTAGGCTTCGGTGCCGATGATGGGCTTGATGCCCTCTTTCTTGCAGGCCAGATAGAACTCGACGGCGCCAAACATGTTGCCGTGGTCGGTCAGCGCCAGCGCCGGCTGCCCCAGCTCGGCGGCCCGCTTGGCCATGACCTTGGTCTTCATGGCGCCATCCAACAGCGAATAGTCGGAGTGGTTGTGCAAATGGACAAAATTTGTGGGGGCCACAGACGCCATGGGTGTTGGTCACGTTCCGCTGGTGGAAATGGGTTGTCGATGAGGCCCTACAATAACAGCTTCGGTGCCCAGCCTCAACAGCCCCGGCGCCGAATTGTCAGCGAAAATGCACTCTCACTGCTCAGCCTGGATTTCCAGCTCCCTGGCGACGGTATGCCCCATCCGGTCAGCCGCTTCAATGGCCAATTTGTGCCGCCCCGGCGTCATGCCGTCCGGCAGTTCGATCAGGATGCGATCCCGCGGCAGATCCGGTTCCACAATCAAGGGCGCGCCGTCCAGCAGCACTTTGATCGTCTCGGCAGCCAGGCCCGAGCCCAGATCCCACAACGCCACCGGCAGCACCTCCCAGTAAGACAGGGTCACGCCCGCAATTGCACTCTCGGGGCCCCTGGTCACCAGCACCGGTTGGTCCGGGTTGTCGACCATGGGGCCACTCAGATCAGCCAGCACCGCGTGCAAGCCTGGGCGGTCCAGTTTGACGGTGCCCTGGGCCGTATCCCGCCAAGGCCCCACCCGTCCCCAATCGTTGCCGTCCCAGCGATAGAGGCCCCACAGCCGGCGTTCGGGCCCCGCGCTGGGCTCGTCCATCCGCACCGGCACAGCAGCTTCGATGGGCCAGTCGGCGGCCAGAAATTCCCGGGCCACACCCAACGGGCGCAGCCCCTGATCCGCAGCCGCTTTTCGTTGTTTGTCGTCCAGGACCACCGGACGGCTGTACATCACCAGCGGCGCCTGCACCGGATCTCCCTTTTCCGGCCGGTATTCCCGCCGTTCAATCCCGGGCACAGCCGCGCGCACGGCTTCAGAGTCCACATCAAAGAAAGGCGTTATATATATGTGAGACAACGAGTCAGGGCTGGATATTTGCGGATCAACCGGATCGGGCTGCCAGATCCGGCTTTCCATTGCCTGGGCGCCATGCGGCCCGCTAACCACCACCAGATCCAGCGCCATTTCGGTGCGGTTGCCGGCCCGGTCCTCAGCGCTGATTCTCAGCTTGTGGCGCCCCGACTGCAAACCCTGCCCTTTGGCTCCCAGGTACCACAGCCCCCCTTCGCGCCCCGCCAGCGTATTGGCTGGATGCCGGTGCAACCAGTGCTCACGCACCCCGGGCATGACCGCCCACTCCAGCCGCTGCAGGGCATTTTCGGCAAAGTCGTAACTCTCGTTGCGGCAGCTGTAGACCAGCTTGCCATCGAGGTGCACCTCAATGAGGCTTGGCTCGAGGCGGTGAGCCCGGATATCGGACTGGTCGACGATGCGCGCGCTGAAGGCTACCGGCCCAGTCACCCTGAGGGCCGGTTGGTCGCCGCTCAGGCCACCGGTGGCCGTCAGAATGTGCCCCTGCTCCGCCCCCTGAATCAGAGTCTGCGGCTGCACCGGCCACACCCGCAGGCGATGGATCACTGGCGCGAGCGTATCGCCGACCACAAAGCCCATGGCCTGAGGCTCGATGGGCCGATTATTCGCATCGCGCACCTCAAAATGCAGGTGCGGTCCACCGGTTCCGCTTTCCCCGGTCAGGCCCAGCACCTCGCCCTTTTTGACGCGCACTTCGCCCGCCTTGAACTGCAACCGCGCCCGGTAGGTGCCGGTGCGGGCCCGTTGGGTGTTCACCAGCCCGCGCAATTGGTCATTAAAACGGCTCAGATGGGCATACACATAAGTGCGGCCTGATTCGCCCCGCAGATAGACGGCCCTGCCGTAGGCGGTGGGCGTGGCGCGCACGCGCACGATCCAGCCATCTTCGACCGCGCGCGCGGCAAAGCCGTTGACCGTCTGGGTCTTCAAATCCAGGCCCGCGTGAAAGCGGCCCGGCCGGTATTCCATGAAGTTGCTGGTCAGGTAGCGGGTGGGCAGGTCCAGGGGCCAGATGGGCTCACTGGGCACACTGGACTCACTGGACTCATTTTGGCCAGCGGCCGGTCCGGTCAGAAGCAGGGCCAGAATCAGGCCTGAGAGAAATCGCAGCATGGATCAATCGACTCCGTTGAAAGTGGCATGGCGATGGTGCGCGCCACATTACATGGTCACAACACTAGCGACAAGGACCGGCTTCGGGTGTACACTATTAAAAGGAAGGATCCGCACATCGCCACCGCATGACCGCTCCGGTAGGGCCGGATATCAGAACCGCGCCTGCCCGGACAAACGTCTGGAGGGCATCCATGGAAGCCAATACGAGCCATTGGATCGATGACAGCACCAGCCTCGAACTCCCCAGGACCCGCACTTTTCTCCTGGATACCAATGTTCTGCTGCATGATGCCGACTGCCTGTCGGGCTTCGAGGACAACAACATCGTCCTGACGGTTGATGTCCTGGAAGAATTGGACAATTTCAAGCGCGGCAATGACGAAAAAGGCCGCAACGCCCGGCACGTCATCCGCACTATAGATTCCCTGCGCGATGGCAGCCCGCTGAGCAAGGGAGTCAGCCTGCCGACCGGCGGTCAACTCTTCGTACTGGTCAAAAGTTTCACCGAATACCTGCCCAAGGGCATGGACCGCTCGGTGATGGACAACCGCATCCTGAGCGCGGCCTGCGCCCTGGACAAGGCCGGCGTCGAAATCGTCTTCGTGACCAAGGACATCAACGCCCGGGTTAAGGCCGACGCTTTGGGCATCAAGGCCGAAGATTACCTCAACCGGATCGTCAATTTTGACGAGCTGTACACCGGCTGGAGCGAGCACGAAGTGCCCGGTGACGTCATCGATGCCATCTATCAGGGCCAGCCCCAGGATATCGACGCGGAGTTCTGCCCCAACGAGGGCGTATTGCTGAAGGCCGCCGGCAACCCCAAACAATCCGCGCGGGGCATCTACCGGGCCGAAAGTGGCTTGGTCGAACCGTTGCAGCACGGCGACAGCCGCCCCTGGGGCCTGACGGCGCGCAACCTGCAGCAGCATTTTGCCCTGGAGTTGCTGCTGCGCGAAGACATCCGGCTGGTGACCATGCTGGGCCAGGCCGGAACCGGCAAGACCCTGCTGGCGCTGGCGGTGGGCCTGCAAATGGTGGCCGAAGATAAGCGCTACCGCCGCATCATGGTCTCGCGGCCGATCATGCCCCTGGGCAAGGACATTGGTTACCTGCCCGGTTCCAAGGACGAAAAACTGAGCAGTTGGATGCAGCCGGTTTCGGACAATCTGCAGTTTCTGGTGGACCCCAAAATGGAACACAGTGGCGACAAGGTGCAGTACCTGTACGACAGTGGCGTCATCGAAGCCGAAGCGGTGACCTACATCCGCGGCCGCAGCTTGCCCAAGCTGTTCATCATCATTGACGAGGCGCAGAACCTGACGCCACACGAAGTCAAAACCGTGGTCAGCCGGGCTGGCGAAGACGCCAAAGTTGTGCTGACCGGCGATGCGTACCAGATCGACAATCCGTACCTGGATGCGTCTTCAAATGGGCTGACCTATGTGGTGGAGCGGTTCAAGAATCAGGCGATTCATGGGCACATCACCCTGGCCAAAAGCGAGCGCAGTGAGCTGGCGAGTTTGGCGGCGGAATTGTTGTAGCGGACCCGGATCAGTTTCCGGCATTCTCCAGCAGGTACTGTCTCATCTGCCCCAGCAAACAGGCGTTCGCCCGCTTGACCGCTTTGGTCAGATGTTCGTTCACCAGTTGTTGGTCTTCCCGCGCCGTCGCCGTCAGGTACTTCTTCTCATCCACCTCACCGAGGCAGCTCTTCTGCCACAGGATATTGCCCGTGCGGTCCTTCAAGGTCAGCTGCACTTCGGCTTCCGCATGATTATCTGTCGGCACCGGCACCGCCACCATCATGATGGCGGCCAATACGGCCCCCAGCTTGATCCGGTGACTGGTGTCGTCGCCCAAAGCCATGCCTGCCCCCGCACCAATCGCGCCGGCCAACAGGAATGCCGCCGGCGAGCGCTTGAGCTTGCAACTGAGCGACAGCAAATCCATCGACAGGATGTAGTCGGCCTGGGCCTGCAGCGGCACCAGCTCCACCAGATTGGTCTGGTCCAGATCCTGCGCCAGGGCCTCGGCGTAGATCTGGGTCGCGGGCACTTCCCAGGCTTCATCCTTGGGATAGATGATGGTGAAAAAATGCCCCTCGCCGGAGCGCTGTTCCAAAGGGCGCAGGTCCGTGACGGTGTCGATGTAGACCGCCGGCATTTTCAGGTTGCGCAGCTGAAAATCCAGGGCCTCGTCCGGATAGACGAAGACGATATCCTGGGTCCCGCAGGATGCCACTCCCATGAGGACCAATACGAGACTGGCCAGCAACAAGGCGCGGTGGCAGCAAAAATGGCGGTTCTGAGTCATAAACACTCCAGAGCTAACGTGAAGGGGCTGCCTTCAATTTACGGCGCGGCGCCCCCGGAGGCCAGTTCCGTTTCGTGGCTAACCTACTGCTCCAGCGGCAGGTCGCCGGCCCGCTTGCCGAATCGCCAAACCGCAAATATCACCACGGCTGTGCCCACACCCAGGGATATCCAGGGCGAGACACCGTAGCCCACCGGCACATAGCCCACCAACGCCGCGACGCCAGCGACGGTCAGGGCGTACGGCAATTGGGTTTTCACGTGATCCACATGATCGGACCCCGTGGCCAGGGAGGACAAAATGGTCGTATCACTGATCGGCGAGCAATGGTCACCAAACACCGCCCCCGCCAGCACCGCCGAGACGGCCGCCAGATGAATGTGCATCGCCGTGGCCACCGGCAGGCCCGCATCCAGGGGCAGTTGGTGTCCCATCGGGTAGACCAGCGGCATGAGGATGGCCATGGTGCCCCAACTGGTGCCGGTGGCAAAACTGACCGCGGCCGCCAGCACGAAGACCACCAGGGGCAGCAGGCGGGCCGAAAGCACGTCGCGGCTGACTTCGATGAGGAACTCGGCCGTGCCCAGATTTTTGCAGACCGAACTGAGCGACCAGGCCAGTATCAGAATCGCCACCGCCACGATCATGGCTTTGGCGCCGTCAATAAATCCGGCCATGGCATCGGCCAGGGTGAAGCGGCGGGTGGCTGTGGTCAGGCCCACTGCCAGGGTCGCGCCCACCAGCGAGGCCCACATCAGCACTGAAAAGCTGTCGGCGTTGTTCAGCACTTCGCGCAGGCCCGGCTCGGCGACACCGGCAGCGATCGCGGTGGCGCGGCCGTTGATGTACAGGCCCAGCGCCGTGGTCACGATCACGCCCAGAATCGGGATGCCCGCCAACAAGGGGCTGGCCGGCGTGTCGTCCGGGTCCACTTCGCCGGCAACGGGCACATCGCTGGCCGGGCGCGCGTCGGGCGCCAGGATTTGGCCCAGGTGCAGGGCGCGGCGTTCGGCCTTCAACATCGGACCATAGTCGCGGCCGCTGATGGCCACCATGTAGACCATCACCAAAGTCAGCAGCGGGTAGAAACTGTAGGGAATGGACTGCAGGAAAAAGGTGTAGGCCTGGCTGCTCTGCCCCAGGCTGGCCATGGCATCTTGTATGAGGCCCACTTCGAAGCCCACCCAAGTCGAAACCACAGCCACGGTGGCCACCGGGGCGGCGGTGCTGTCGACCAGCCAAGCCAGCTTTTCGCGGGAAATGCGCAGGCGATCGGTCAACGGCCGCATGGTCGCGCCCACCAGCAAGGTGTTGGCGTAGTCGTCAAAAAAGATGGCCGTGCCCATGGCCGCGGTGGCCGTCTGGCCACCCTTGCGCCCACCGATCTTGCCTCCCAACCAGTGCACGATGCCTTCGGTGGCGCCGCTCTTGGACAACACACCCACCATACCGCCGAGGATGGAGGTGAACATCAATATGGCCGCGTGGTCGCTGTCGGCCAGCGCGCCCACCAGGTACTCGTCGCCCAGGCGCAGAAATGCGGTCACGGGGTTGCCTTCGATGATCACAATACCGGTGAACAACCCCAGCACCAGGGCCACCAGCACTTGCCGTTTCCACAGGGCCAGGCCGATGGCCAGCACCGGCGGGATGATCGACAGCCAGCCGCGGTGGGCCACCGCTGTGGCGGTCTCGGCAGCAACCTCAGAAGCTCCAGTGGCCCAGGCGTTTTGCCCCACCAGCAGTCCCATCGCCAAAATCGCCGTGGTTCCAGCTCGTCGTCCCATTCTCATGCGGTCATTTCCCCTGTCCTTTGGCCCAATCGAGATAGGCGTTGTCAGTCCAGTCGGCCTGCCAGGCGATCAACTGGGGCACATCATAGGGATGCTGCTGTTTCAATTCGCTCACAAACAGGTCGAAGCGGTCCGATACGATCTTGTACGACACCGAAACTTCCTCGTCCTGTTTCACTTCGCCTTCCCAGCGGTAAAATGTCACCAGGTCGGCCCCCACCTGGCCGCACACGGCCAGCCCCGCATCAATCAGCAGGCGGGTGATATTCTCGGCCTGTTCCCGGTCGGGAAACGTGGTCACCAAAACTCGCAAATCCCCTGTACTCATTTAGAAACTCCAGTGCTCATGTCAGGCCTCCGGTGCCGATTGGGCCAGAATTTTTTGCATCACGTCGTGCAATCCCGGAGCGGCCGCCAGGATATTCTTGAAGTGCATGGCTTCCTGGGTACCGTCCTGCGCGCTGACGATGGCGCCGGCTTCGCGGGCAATCAGGGTACCGGCCGCGGTGTCCCAGGAGCGCAGCGTGGTTTCCCAGTAGCCATCAAGTTTTCCGGCCGCCACATGCACCAGGTCAACCGCCGCACTGCCGCCGCGCCGCACGCCGTGGCATTTGGCCTTCAGGAAGTCGCGCACCCGATTGGTATTGACGTCCACGGCATCATCGCGCACGTAGGGAAAGCCGGTGGCCAGCAGGGCCTTGGTCAACGCGACCGGTTGGCGCAACTCCAGGGTCTCACTCACGCCATGGCTCGGCCGTTCCAGCACCGCCCCGCCACCCTGATGGGCCAGGTACAATTCGTCCAGATAGGGGGCAAAAACAGCGGCCAGAAATAGGCCATCGGCATCGGCACAGGCGATGCTCACCGAAAAGATCGGATAGCCGTGGGCGTAATTTGTGGTCCCGTCAAGGGGGTCAATATACCAGGTGCGCCCCGAGGCGCCGGGCTTGCGGCCAGACTCTTCGGCCTCGATGGTATCGCCGGCAAAGGTGTGCAAGATGCCTTCGACGAGCATGTCTTCGACCCGGCGGTCCACTTCGGTCACGATTTCGGTGGCATTCTTCTGTTCGATGGGCCCGACGCTGCCCATGCTGTCGAGCAGCATGGCACCGGCGTTGAGGGCCAAATTTCGGACAATAAGCAATTGCTCAGCAAGATCTTCGCTCATGATGTGCTGTCCCGGATTCAGGTTCGGTCGGGGTCAGGAAGATGAATATCCCGGCATCATACGGGACACCCCGGCACACCTCAACGCAAATCCAGGGACGAAACCCAGCAACGGGTTGACATCCGGGTGTGCGGACTTAGCTTTTAGGGGAAACGTGAAACGCAATTCGGCCCCATGGCCGCCGGGCAACCGGCTCAGCCAACCGGAAGGAACGCCATGATTGAGAAAATACAGGCCGTCCTGGACGAAATCCGCCCCGCCCTGCAGGCTGACGGCGGCGACGTCGAGTTCATCGACTACAACGAGGGTATCGTCACGGTGCGGATGCAAGGCGCCTGCGGCAGCTGCCCTATGAGCGTCATGACCCTCAAGCAGGGCATCGAGGCACGGATGAAGGAACGCATTCCCGAAGTGGTTTCGGTCGAGCAGATCTAGCAGGCCAGCGTTTTTTGATCAAATATTAGAGAATCCCGCAACGTTGCGGGATTCTCTTTCTATCATTCAAAAACGTGTCAAAACACGATCTTCCTAACGACCGGGCAAGACCTCGACCCGCGCCTTGACCACACCCTCCCGCACAAAATCCAGATCCTGCGCCGCCCGCCAACTCACGTCGATGATGCGCCCCTCAACAAAAGGACCGCGGTCGTTGATCCGCAACAGGACCTCTTTGCCGTTCTCCAAATTTGTCACCCGCACCCGGGTGCCGAAAGGCAGGGTGCGATGAGCGGCAGTCATGGCGTTCTCGTCATAGGTTTCGCCGTTGGCGGTGGTGCGGCCATGATACTGATGGCCATAGTAGCTGGCCAAACCGGTCTCCTGGCTGGTGACTCCCCCCACCTCGGCGGGGTCACGGGTGCTGCCGGCACAGGCGGCCAGCGCAGTCAAGCTTATCAGCAGGATCATTGTCCTCAAAAGGCGCATCTCGTCTCCTTCAATCGCGGGCCGGGCGAGTGAACAGCCAGGGCCCAGATGCGGGTGGCTCACAGGTCGCTTCCCAACCCAGGTCGCCAAAGCCCAACAGGTCAGCCGGTTTTTTTGCCCCGGTGGTGAACACGTATTTGACCATCGCACCGCGAGCCATTTTCGCATGCACCGAGACATTCTTCAGGGTGCCCTCGCTTCGCGCTTCCTTGAACACCGGCGAAATCAGCGGGCCCTTAAGCTCTTTGACCTGCAAGGCCTTGGTGTACTCCTGCGCCGCCAGATTCAGGATCGGTTCGTTCGGCTTCAACTGGCGGTTCAATTCGTCCGTCAAAACCTGCTGCCAAAATGCCGCCAGGTGCGCGGTCCGCGGTGGCTTGAACTTGCTGCCCATCTCCAGTCTGTAGGCCGCGATCTGGTCCAGCGGCTTCAGCAGACCGTACAACCCGGACAGGATGACGACGCGGCGCTGGGCATCGCGCAACTGGGGCGCCGTCCAACTGCCGGGATCGACGTACTTGTAGACCAGACCGGTGAAGGCGAACAGCGCCGGGGCCAACGGTTCGCCGGCCTGCCCCCACTGCACGACTGCGGCCTTCGTTTCAGCGGCCAGTTTGGCACTCAAGTCCATTTGTTTGGCCAATTGGGGTTGGCTGAGGCGCTGCACAGAGCTCATGAGGGTGGCGGCGGTCTCCTGGAACAGAGGTTCGCTCAGGGTCAGACGTTTGGGTCCCTTGGCAGTCAGGTCCATGGTTTTGGTGGTGTTCAGAAAGACTTTCATGGGCTCGGCTTGCGTTGGGTGCGGGATAGTGTCTTGTCACTTGGCAGGCAAATTAGCACAGGATAGGGCAATTCCGAAGCGATATCCGGGCGGGAAAATGCCGGGGCAACAAAACAGCCCCGGATTGCTCCGGGGCTGCCTCAAAATTCGCTGCGCAGTTTCTAGAACTGAATCTGCCGGAAAATGATCACCGCCATGCGGTGGAACGAATCCGGAATCACGCCCAGCATGATGATGATCAGGGCCAGGAAGCCGGCCATCATCACCGAAACCATCTCGCGGCCGTCATAACTGTCTTCCTCCGGCTCTTTCATGTACATGACCACCAGCAGGCGCAGGTAGTAGTACACCGAAATCAGGGAGTTGATCACACCGATGATCGCCAACGGAATCAGGCCCGCCTTGATCACGGCGCTGAACAGGTAGAATTTCGCCATGAAGCCGACCATGGGCGGAATACCGGCCAGCGAAAGCAGCGCAATGGCCAGCGTGGCTGCCGCGATCGGCTGGGTTCGGCTCAGGCCCGCGTAGCGGTTGATGTCGACGGCTTCGTCGCCATGGCCCTTGCCCAGGATGTTGATGATGCCAAAAGCCGCCAGGTTCATCAGGCTATAACCGATGAGGTAGAACAGCATGGCCGCACCGGCCGCTTCGCCGATCTCCTGGGTCTGCATCATCTTTTCCGAGCCGCCCTGAGTGGGCGACAGCATGGTCAAAATGCCCAGCATCAGGTAACCGGCGTGGGCCACACTGGACCAGGCCAGCATGCGTTTGATATTGCTCTGGGCCAGGGCAATGAGATTGCCCGCGCTCATGGTCAACACCGCCAGCACCGCCAGCAGCGGGTACCAGGCGAAACCCAGTTGGGGCTGCATCAGGATCGTGAAGCGCATCAGGATCGCAAAGCCGGCCGCCTTGATGGCCGTGGCCATGAAACCGGTCACGTAGCTCGGCGCGCCATCATAGACGTCGGGCGTCCACATGTGGAACGGCACCAGGGCGACCTTGAACCCGAAGCCGATCAGCATCAAACCAGAGCCCAGTCCGACCAAAAAGTGGTCCGGATTGGGGCTGTTCAGGGCCGCGGTGATATCAGCGAAACCCGTGCCGCCGGCAAAACCGTACAGCAGGGCCATGCCCATCAGCAGGAAAGCCGACGAAAATCCACCCAAAATCAGGTATTTGAAGCCGGCTTCGGAGCTCCGAATGTTCCCGCGCACCCCACCGACCATGATGTAGGTCGACAAGCTCATGGTCTCGAGGCCCAGGAAAATCGTCAGCAGGTCATTGGCCGCCGCGAGAATCATCATGCCCAGGATCGTAAAGAGGATCAGCGGGTAAAATTCGGGACGGTAGCGACCGTCGCGGTCAAAAATGCCGGTGGCGTAGATGACCGTCACCACACCGATGGCCGCAAACAGGAAGTTGAAGAAGCGCGTAAAATCACTGGTGATGAGCATGCCGCCCAGCAGGGTGGTATTGCTTTTCTCGCCAATGATCTGCAGGATCACCGCGCCACACAGCACAAAAATGGTCAGGTAGCTGAGGTGGTCCTTCTTCAGCGTGCGCACGAAAGCGTCGACCAGCATGACCAGCAGTCCGCCACAGGCGACCACCAGGTAGGGCAGCAGGTCCCCCGCCTCGGCGGCGACATTTGTTATCTGGAAATGTTCCATTACTGACCTTCCGTGTCCAGGACCGTGTCCCGGAACGTGTCCCGGATCATCACGACCGGGCTGTCCGTCGAAGTTTCATCCAGTTGCAGGGAGTGATGTGCGCCCTGATCCAACTCCAACGGAGCCAACACTTTTTCAATGCTCAGTTCAATGCGGTCCAGAATCAGACCGGGCTGCACGCCCAGCCAGAACATGAATACGACCAGGGGAATGAGCACGACCATCTCGCGCACGCTCATGTCCTTCAGGCCTTCATTCTTGGCATTTTTCAATTTGCCAAAGAAGACGCGCTGGTACATCCACAACATGTAGATGGCGCCCAGCACGACACCGGTGGCGGCCAGGACGGCCAGCAGGCGGCCGTGGGGCACCGCTTCACTGTTGAAAGTGCCGAACAGGATCATGAATTCGCCGACAAAACCGGCCAAACCGGGCAGGCCCACACTGGCCAGCGTCGCGATCATGAAGAACGTCGCGTAGATCGGCATGCCGTGGGCCAAGCCACCGAACTCGCTGATCTCGCGGGTGTGCCGGCGTTCGTAGATCACGCCAACCAGAAGGAACAATGCTCCGGTGCTCAGGCCGTGCGCCAGCATTTGAAAAATGCCGCCCGCGACGCCCAGCGACGTCAGCGAGAACAGGCCCAGCACCACAAAGCCCAGATGGCTGACGGATGAATAGGCCACCAGCTTTTTCACATCCGGCTGCACCATGGCCACTAGGGCGCCATAGATGATGCCGATCACCGCAAGGGTATTGATGTAGGGCGCGAAGAAGGCCACGCCTTCGGGGAACAGCTGCAT
>CAZLUL010000114.1:0-12802 GCA_964562635.1 uncultured Fibrobacteraceae bacterium
TAATCGCAATTTGTCGGGAGTTTTTGATAGTGTACCGCCCGTTACAGACCCGGGAGGGCATACCCGAATCGAACTCCATGGCTAGCATCGTGCCTGACATCTTGCGCTGCATCTCGCCTGATTCGCCCAGCCCTCCCGATGTCTGTAAACAAAGCCGCTCCCTTCGCCCGGGGCGGCTTTTTTATGCACGTCGAAAATTGGCGGATAATGAGCCTAGTAGCGGCGGGTCCACTTCAATTCCAGACCAGAGTCCTCTTCACCCTGCCCATAGGTCGTGACAACTTTGAGAATTCGCGTCAGGGTGTATTCCATGGTCAGATAATAGGTGCCGCTTTTTTCCAGGCTGTGGTGGTACTTCAACATCAATTTGGGATTGATGAATTTGCCAACCATCAAGGTGCTGTCGCCGGCCGAACCCGACCCCATCTCGACCATGTCCACGCCCAGCGAATTGGAAACCGAATTCTGCAGGCCCGCCGTGCCGAAGGCCATGGCCAGTCCGGCCAGGTTCTGGCGCAATTCCTGACCCGCCGAGTCCTCCCCATTGACCCCACCGCGCTGGTCGTTGTCCAATTCGCTCAAGGGACGACCAAAGAGCAGCACCGCCATGATGTCCTGTTCCTGATAGTCCGGCTCCGAACTCAATTCGATCACCGGGTCGCTGGCCTGGCCCGAAACCTGGATACGCACCAGGGTGCCCGACACATCGACCTCCAGCTTCAGGTCCAGGGTCGGATCGGGCGGCACCGCGCCGTTGAATCGCACTTCGCCCCGTTCCACCTTGAAGACGCGGTTCATGAACTGCAGGGTACCCTGGACGACAATCACATTGCCGTGAACCTTCGGCTGCGGCTGTTCGTCTTCATCAAATCCCCGCCCCACCTTGAGATCTCCGGACAATTCGATATCCAGGCCATAGCCATGGATCCGCAGGTTACCGGGCACCAGGATTTCCAGGTCCATTTCCGGCAGGAAGCCTGGACCGCTGGGCGATAATTCCGGCCCGGCAGCCTCCGGCATCACGAACACCTGCAGGGATTCGGGCAACGCTGAAACCGAATCGGCCAAGGCCCATAGCAGAGGCTCACCCTCGGCAGCCAGCAAACTGCGTGGCAGCTCCGGCAGGCGGAAGAAACCCGACTCGACCGTAATCCTGCCGCCGACGATCGGATTTTTCAGATCACCGGTGAACTGCAGGTCCACGTTCGTATCCACGCGGGAACGGTTGGGCAGCCGCACAGCCAATTGCGGTGCCCGGACATAGCCTGTCACCGATCCGGACAAGGCCGAACTGTCCGCCGGCGCCTTGTCCAGGGGAATTTCCACCGCCAGCGCAACGGCCAGATCTCCTTCGAGGGAAACCTCCGGCGGCAACAACCGATTCAAATGCACCAGGCCCAGGGTCTGCTCCGGGACCGCAAAGCGAGCCGGTTCGCCCGGTGTGTGCTGCCACGCCCCGGTTTTGGAATCAAACCTGCCGAGCATGTCGGCGGTGCCGGTCAGCACTGTCGAGTCGGCTAATATGACCGCCATTTCCGAATGCACACCGGCACTGTCACCGGCGGCCAAAGCAACCTTGAGATCAACGCCCAGGCTGGAATCACCGCGGCGGGGAATCAGGCGGGCTTCCAGTTGCCCCTCCAGGGTGGGTTCAGTCCGCGTGCCCTGCAGATCAAAGTTGGCCTTCAGCGAAAAATCCTGTCCGCCGTCGGCCGACCAGAAACCGGATGGAGCCAGGACTGCCAGCAAATCTTCCGGCAAGAAGATCGCCAGCTGACTGGCCAGGTCCATTCCCGCTTCATCCAACCGCCCGCCCACCGTCAATTCGCCGGGGTCACCGGCAATCACGAGCGGCGACAGGTCAAGGTCCCAGGGGCCGGGCCCCAGCTCCAGAACCGCCGGCTCTTGCAAGCGCACGTCCTGCCCGAACCCCACCACCACCAGGCTGTCCAGCTGCACTTTGCGGTGCGCGGCCCGGCCCAGAGAATCCGCCCAGACCTGTCCACCGATGGCCAGACGGTCAGCCCCACGCCAGGCATCCAGCGCGAATTTTCCGGCGAGGACATCGTCAGCGTCGCGCTCCACTTCTGCCCGGGTGTGCAGCGAATCCAACTGGGCACTCGGGGTTATCAGGCCCGCAGGCAAGGCCATATCCAGCTGGCCCCCAGCCAGGTCTCCACTGACTTGAAGTTCCAGGCGCGGCACCGTGATCGGCGGCGAATGCAGCTCTCCCTGCAGAGTCATCACCAATTCAGGGGCCTGTATCGTGCCGCCCAACTGCGCCTTCAAATCGAACAAAGCTTCGGTTCCAGCGAGGGAATCGGGCAGCAATACAGCTACCAAATGGGTGTCGGTCACGGCAGCGTGCAGGTCCAGTTCCAGGGCTCCCAGTCGCAGAGCCCCGGCGGCGCTGAGCTCGGCACCCAGGAGGGCAATATCGAGAGTATCAAGTTCGACCGATACGGCGCCCAGGCCCGTGGCCACAATGTCATCGAGATCGGAATCCAGATGCCCGGTCAAAAGTCCGCTGTCCAGCCATGAGGTCGGACCGAGGTCCAGGGCCACTTTCAGGTCCAGGCGCGGCCGATCATAGACGCCGTCCAGGGACAAACTGCCGACGATCTGGTCAAACCTCTCGTGGGGAAAATCAGCCGGCAGGAACGCCTGCAACTCCTGGGCGCCAGGCAGGACAAAATCGCTGGTAAAAATGCCGCGGTAGCCGGCGTCCGTGTGGGATATTCGGGCCGTATTGGCCAACCGAACCGGACCCGAGGCCTGCCGCCAGGTCCGGACGGAATCCCCGGCGTCATGGCCCATCGCGTCAAAGCGCAGCGAGAGACTGTCCATGACCGCCACGAATGATTCGCCCGTTGCCGCCGAATCAGCGGCCCCATCGAGAGTCACTCCCAGGCCCAGGTGTTGCAGTGAAAGCTTCCAGGGTTCGCCCGTCAGGGAGTCAAAAGCCGTGGTCGAAAAATCCAATTCCAGATGTTCCACCACCGCTTGGGCCTGATGTCCGTGGCGGGCCTCCAGCGCACCTTTGAATACCAGATTGTCGACCGCGATATCCGCCGTCAGGTCGGCTTGCGCCAGCTCCACCTGCCAGTGGGAAAGCGCGACCGAAGGCCAGCCGGCAATAGCGCCCGGCCGTGGAAAACCGGGCTGCCCTGTACTGTCCACCGCGGCCTCAGCCCGGGTCGTGTCCGGTTTGGACGAAGCCCAGGCCAACAACACCCGTTCTATGGCAGGACCGTCCAGACTGCTGGCCACCACCAGCAGGGAATCCACCGCAACGTCCTTGTGACGCAAGGCTTCCAGGTCCACGCGCAAGTCCAGCACGGAGATGTGGGCCAGGGTGTCGGGCGGCGAATCACCATCGCTCCAAACCAGATCAGTCAACCGCAGATGCCCGGGTTCGGGCCAGTCGGCCTGAGCCAATTCGATCCGTCCCGGCACCGATTTCGCCGCCACATCCAGCCCCACGCCCAGCAATTTTTCGCGCATAGTGCCACTGCCATAAAGCCCCAACATCAGCAAAGCCACCAGGATAATCAACCACATGAGGGTGGCCAGCACACCACGCACCAACAGGCGCAGCAACCGCACCCAGCGCGGGCGGGGTACAGCGCCTGTGTCCGCCGTTTTTTTGCGTCGCCACATCACCATGGGTAACCAATCCCGAAGTGCCACAATTCCTTGGGCTGGCCAGGCACCAGGTCTGCAACGTTGACGGCATAGCCAAACCGGAGGGGTCCAAGCGGCGTCCGAAAGCCCATCGTCGCCCCCACGGCAACCGGATATTCGTCCAAATCGAAATCGCTATTGGATCCCCAGACATTGCCCGAATCCAGAAACACGCCACCTTCCAGAATCCAGAACAACGGAATACGAATTTCGCCGCTGGCCAGGATCACGGTTTCTCCCCCCCGCGAATTGTTTTCATTGTCACGCGGGCCCAGGCCATGCCGTTCGTATCCCCGGTGGGAGTTGTAGCCACCGGCGTAGAAGCGACGGTTGGCCAGCACTTCGGTGTCGGATTTCAGGGGCACCGCCAGCCCGGTGCGGATCCGCGTGGAGAAGGTCAGGCCCAACGGCAGATCCAGATATTTGGCAGCATCTATCTGTCCCGAAACGTACGGCACCTCGGAAAAAACCCAGGGTTCGGCAAAGGTCAGGATCAACTTCAGGAACCCACCACGAGTCGGGAAAATAGGATCGTCGGTGCGGTCCCATTTGCGATTGCCCCACACTTCCCACAACCGTCCCTGAGGTTCAGGAGTCTCGCTGGAGCCGGGAATCTTTTCTTTGATATTGCTGACGGACAACGCCGTGCCAAAGTTCAGAAAGTCGCGATTTCGGGGGCGAAAGCTCTGCACGATCTCGACCCGGTATTCCTGGGATTCATAGGCGTCCTCGTCGATGCCGATGAGATCGACACCCACCCGGGTACGGGCCCGTGGCGACAGCCAGCCCAGCCAGAAGACCCCCACGCCGGCATTCAATTCATGGGTGGCGAAGGAGCCACGCACATTGAAACCGCGTCCCTGACCAAACAGGTTTCGGTGCAGCCAGGTCGAACGGACCATCCAGGGATTGTCCGACCAGGTGCCGACCGAGGCGTCCCAATTGCGCATTTTTCCGTTTTCCAGATTCACCTTGAGGCGCAGATGGCCAGGTTTCACTTCTTCGGTGACCAGTTCCACCTGCCGGAAAAGTTGGGTCAGCCGCAGATCCACCGCCGCATTCGTCAAGCGGGTTTCGGCGTACTCGGTGCCCGGTTCGATATTGACGGTCCGCCGCGCCAAACCCAGCAGGTCATCGCTGCACCCCGAAAACACCACCTCATCGATAACGTAAAAATCCCCGGCCTCGATGAGGTAATCCACCCCGACCCTGCCTGCCCCCTGCGGCACCAGATCGTATTGGACTTCCACCAGGGCATAGCCGGCATTCTGCAGGTAGGTCTGCACCGCGACCAGGCCAATCACCAGTGCCTCGTCCGTAAAAATCTGTCCGTCCGAGACCAGGCCGTGGACCGAGGTGTCCGGCACGGCGACGCCCTCAGGCCAACCGAGGAATCGGACCTCGCTGACGTGCACCGCCGGCCCCGGGATCACCGAAATGACCAGATCCAGCTGACGGGATTCGGGACGTGGTGAAACGGTGGGTATAGCCTGAGCCGCGGGATAACCCCTGACCGCAAAATACAAGCGGATTCGTGCCAGATCTTCCGCCAACATCTGAGCCGAAAATTCCGGCCGTTGCTGACCGCGCAGAATTTTCCACTTCCCGGAGACCGCCAACCCGCCCTTGATATCGCCGTTGAATTCCTTGGGCACGCCTTCGAGCTGGAAGGACTTGATGGCCCATTTGTTGTAGCGGGACCAGTTGACCGGTTCGGCGGCATGACAAGGAACAGCCCACCAGGGTGCGGTGAGACAGAACAGGAATATGGCGATCAGACCCCGGGCAGCGAGGATCCGGATTTGGGCAGGATATTCTGGTGTCATGGTGCCGCCAGAATACCCTCTGTGACCGCCGAAGTCCAACCGCAGATGGGAATTCCGTGGCCCACAGCTGAATCCGGTTGTAGGTTATTGCGTGTCATTTCAACCCGGATCGCAAAGGACTTCGCCATGGCCGAGACGCCCATCTACCTCGACTACAATGCCACCACACCGACAGACCCTCGGGTGGCCGATGCCATGGAGCCCTATTTGCGGGATCATTTCGGAAATCCGAGCAGCGGACACATCTGGGGCCAACGCTCGCGTGAGGGTGTGGATCGGGCCCGCGCCCAGGTGGCCACCCTGCTGCAGGCGGCACCTGAGCAGGTCATTTTCACCAGTGGTGGCACCGAAGCCAACAATCACGCCATTATCGGTGCGGCGCGTCTGGCCCAGAAAAAAGGCCGGCCCGGCACGGGGCATATCGTCACCTCGGCCGTCGAGCATCCGGCCATCAGTGCGGTCTGCGACCATCTGCTGACTCAGGGCATCGAAACGACCGCCGTTGGGGTCGATGCCACCGGGCGCGTGGATCCGGCCGCAGTGGCCGCCGCCCTGCGGCCGGACACTTTTCTGGTCACTGTCATGCTGGCCAACAACGAAGTGGGCACCCTGCAGCCCATCCGGGAAATTGCGGATATGGCCCGCGAAAAAGGGATCCTTTCCCATAGCGATTGCGCCCAGGCCGTCAGCAAGGTGCCGGTGGGTCTGGTCGATCTGGGCGTGGACATGATTTCCCTGGCCGGGCACAAGGTCTATGGGCCCAAGGGCGTCGGCGCCCTGGTGCTGCGACCGGGAGTTGCGGTGGACAACCTGATGTTCGGCGCCAACCATGAAAACGGCCGGCGCCCAGGCACCGAAAATGTCCTGGAAATCGTGGGCCTTGGACAGGCCTGTGCTTTGATCGATGAGGATTTGGCCCACGAGATGGTTCATCTGGCCGGATTGCGTGACCAGCTGCAGGAACTTCTGCTGTTGGGCCACCCCACTGCCCGCGTCAACGGCCATGCCACCGAGCGGTTGCCCAATACACTGAGCATCAGTTTCCCTGGGCGGGTCGCCGGCGAAATCCTGGCCCATTTGCCGGATGTGGCCGTCTCGGCGGGTGCTGCCTGCCACAGTGAAGGCGTCCACATTTCCCATGTGCTGACCGCCATGGGTGTGCCGGTCAACTACGCCCTGGGCACGCTGCGCCTCTCGGTTGGGCGCATGACACAACCAGGCGACATCACCGAGGGAGCCGCGCGCCTGATCCGGGCGGTCCACGCCGCGCCGGATCATTCGTAGGTCAGAGGAAACTTATTTCAGATCTTCGAGAGGTTTCAAACTGGAGAGCTGCTTCTGCATGGTCGGGCAAGCGTTCTCTTCGGACAGGATCTCGGCCAGGGTGGTGCTTGCGAAGGCTTCCTGCACATGGGCCATCGCTTCGTCGATGCGGCGGTGCAGCGGGCAGAGCAGGGAGCTGTGGGAATCCAGATCCAGGGGACACGACTCGATGCGCTTGATCGGGCTGACCGCGTTCATGATATCCAACATGTTCAACTCTTCGGGTTTGCGGGACAGCACAAATCCGCCATTCAAACCACGAGTCGAATACACCAAGCCCCCACGCACGAGAGACTGCAGCACTTTCGAGAGATAACTCTGGGGCACCTTCATCGACACGGCAATTTGCTTGGTGGTCATGGGCTTATCGGCTTCGCCACTGGCCAAGGCCAATACAGCGCGCATCGCATATTCTACGGTGAGTGAAAACAATCCGTATTCCTCTGGCTGGAAAACGTTCGCAATTTCATTAATCAGATATTCTTGTCCAAATTAGTCTTCAATCAACGATCTGTCAACGACCGAAGCTCAATCCGACCCGCACGATGAGCATATCCCAGTTGTACGACAAACTGGTGCCATCGTAGGAAAATTTGTTGGTATCAAAGCGGTTGTAGGTGTACTCGCCCACCAATTCGATATTGCGCATTTTCAGGCCCAGTCCGGCGCTGTAGGCTGGTGAGTTGTAGGAGGCCTTGAAAGAGCTGCTGTACTGCAGTTCGTCCCGGTACCGATTGTTCACCAGGGCGATCCCGCCGGTCAGGAAAAGGCGCGCCGGCGAATCGCCGCCACCCATGAAGGCCTGCATGTCGAGGCCATAACGATAGTTGGAAGTGCGGATTTCGTAAGCCAGGTTGGATCCGCCGGCAAAGTCCGTCACGCCCGAAGCAGTGCCAAATCGCGTGTAATGGAAAGCGGGAGAAACGGCGAAATATTCGCCCAGGTATTGCCGAAAGCGCGCGCCAAGTTGGTAGCCCGTGCTTGAGCCAAAGCCGTTATCCGTGGACCAGAAGTCATCCGACTGGTCGCCCATGGGTTCCGCCAGGCCCCCCTCAAAAATCAACTCATGATTGGACGGTGACTGATGGTAACGCGGTCCTCGAGTCGCCAGAACCACCCGGGCCTGAGCCTCTGATACGATGATCAGGCCCAGTAGCACCATCATGGTCACGGTTGCGGTTCCAGTCGTCAGCTTTTTCATGAGTCGTTGCTCCTCCGGGTGAATAAGATCCGGAAAAAAGAAGGGGGCCCACCAGTGGACTCTCAATCCACGCCTGCAATTGCAGGTTTGGTGCCGAAAAAGGGATCGGCATTGAGTAAGCGCACATCTTGTTTTTTAACAAACACTTACAAAGGTCCGCTGCCGGCCTCACCCCACCCTGGATCGCCTCCAGGCCGTATTAACCTGTGCCCCCAAAAGGACACTCTGCGCCGGGATAAGGACAAAAAGAGCCCCGGAAGGGCGTTGCCGACCTTCCGGGGCCATGGGTGAACGGGTGTCTCGCCAGGTCTAGATCTGATTCACCTTGCCGGCGACCCCCAGTTTTTCCATCTGCCGATACAGCGTGCTGCGGCTCACACCCAGGCTGCGGGCCGCCTTGGCCCGATTGCCATCGGCTTCAGCCAACGCCAGCAGGATCCGCGAACGGCCCGTGGGCGTGGCAGAGATCCGGCCGATAATCCGGCCCCGCGCACCCTCGGATGCAACCTGTGGCCCCGTCAGGTACAGAAGCTCGCCAGAGGTGTCGCCGATCTCGACGGTGACCGTGCCTCGCGAAGCCAACTGCACGTGGGCCTGCCGGGCTGCCATTGCGATCTCCCGCACATTGCCGGGCCAACTGTAGGTCTGGGCCAGATCCAGGCTGTCCTGGTTGAAGTACTGCACCAGATCCACCGCCTCACCGGTCACGTCCTCCAGGAAGTGACGCAGCAAGGGCAGGATGTCCTCACGCCGTTCGGTGATGGGCGGCAGGCGCAGCGCCAGGATCTTCAGACGGTAATACAGGTCTGCCCGGAACTTGCCTTCAGCCACCAACTGTTTCAGATCCGCATTGGTCGCGGCAATCAGGCGCAGGTTCGTATGGCGTTCGGTGGGATCACCGAGCGCCTGGTAGGAACCGTCCTGCAACAAGCGCAGCAATCGCGGCTGCAATTCCAGAGGCAGGTCGCCGATTTCATCGAGGAACAACGTGCCGCCGTCGGCCTTGGCTGCGTACCCGATGCCATCACTGTCCGCACCGCTGAACGCACCACGGGTATGGCCAAAGAACTCGCGCTCGAAAATTGACTCGGGAATGGCCGAGACATTCACGGACACCAGTTCGCGGCTGCGGCGTCCACTCTTGTTGTGCAGGCGTCGGGCAAAGAGTTCCTTGCCGGTGCCGGTTTCGCCGGTCACCAGTACGGGCTCTTCGCTGTCGGCAAAGGCATCAGTCAACTGGATCATGTCCCGCATGCATGACGAAACGTGCACGATGGGAGCCTCGATCCGGCGCCGCACCGCACCGTGCATGCGGTCGGCCGAGACAATCATCCGACGGGCCTGTTCCGCATCCGAGCGCAGACTCGAAATGTTGGTCAGTGCCGTGCGGGCCTTCAGGATCCAGAAGTCCACATCCATTTTCAGGAACAGATCCAGCGCGGCCATTGAATCGTGCCAGGCATCGTCCAACAGACCCGAAGGATCCGGGCACACGCCACTTTCCAGGCGGGCAACACTGATGTCTGCCGCCAGGAGCAGGACGATGGCCAATTCATGGCGGCCACCGACGTCACGCAGCAGGGCCGCCGCGTCACGACAGTATTGGGCGGCGGATTCGAAATCCCCCAGGCCCAGCATGGTAGCCGCCAAAACCCGTTTGATGACGCCTTCCTCGAAGCGGTCGCCCTGTTGCCTGGCCAGGGCCAGAGCCCTCGTCAGAACCGGCACAGCTTCGGTTTGGCGTCCCAACAATTCCAGACATTCGCCCTGCCGACGCAGGACTTCCATGACGATGTCGCCACTGGGCGCGATGCTATTGCCGATGGCCAGGGCCCGGCTGTAGTAGCGGCGGGCCGTATCGATTTGGCCTTCGTCACGATGCACATCACCCAGGAATTCGAGAGCCAGGGCTTCTTCGCGCGTGAGCATCAGGTTGTTGGCCGCTTCGTAGGCCGTCATCAGTTGCTCGCGGGCACCGGCAAAATCGCGCATCAGGCGCATGGTATTGCCCATGGCGATACCAACCCGACACAGACTCTGCTGCGCGTTGACCTCGGCCAGCAAGCGAGCCGCCGACTGCAGCTCGGCAAACGAACGGCTGAAGGCCCCTTGCTTGTAGTGGGCGATGCCGATATTCAGTCGGTTGCCCCCCATGTTCTTGATCATACCCAGCTGGGAATGCAGCGTATGGGCCCGTTGGAACCAATGCACCGCTTCGCGATAGTCGGCCCCCCGAAAGGCGATCACACCGAGCAGATTTGCGGTGCGGGCACCGTCCAGTTGGCGATTCAGGACGCGGTAAACCGAGTAGGCCGCTTCCACATCTTCGCGGGCGCTGGCCGGATCACCCAATACTGACCAGGCCTGTCCCCGCAGGAAGAGGTAGTCCGCGATGACCGGCGGCAAGGCATAACGGTGGTTGTCGATAAAAGCCGTGGCCTTCTCGACGACCTGCAGATATTCGCCGCGTTTGTGGGCAAAAGCCAACTCGACGACTTCCAGTTCAGGCAGCTCCGTGGGGATCATACCCCAACGGCCAGCCGAGGCGTGAAGGACTTCGAAGTCCTGGAATCTTTCCAGATGGAAAAGATTGCGGGCGCACAGGACTACGCCATCCTTCACTGTCGGGCTGCCAGGATCGGGCACCAGGGCGACCGGTGCGGGATCCCCGCTCTCCAACTTGTCGAGACAAGTGCGGGTGAGCTTGAGCGAGCTCGTGTAGTCTTCGGCGAGGAAGGCGCTCCACGCTTTGTCCCAGGCTTTGCAGTCCAGGGGTTGATCACTCAGGGACCGGTTGGCCAGATGGCCAACCGTCCCTTGAGCGCGTTTTTCACTGCGCATAGCGCCCCTCCACAACCTCACTGGATTCGGCCAGGAAGATCACGCGGAAGGTCAGGATCGAGCCATTGTACTGGGGCACGAGCAGCACGTTGGTCGAGCGCATCAGTCGACTTAAGAAATCCTCATTCGAGCTGAACTTGCCGACGGTATCATCAACGTCATCGCCACTGGTGGGATCGCCATCAGGTTCGTTGCCGTCCAGGGGGTCGCCTTCAAGGCCACCACCACGTCTGCCGGTATCCAGGGCCAATTCACCATCGGCAGCAGCCAAAGAGGGAAAGATCCCTGCGGCCAGGAGTACCGCGGGCAACAATAGAAACGCTGTCCGCTCCTTCAGATATTTGATGAGATTTGCCATGGTTTCCTCCCAGGGATGGGGCCAATTCGCCCCGATCAAGTCGGCGGGGTATCTGTGAACCTACAGAGAGCGGGAGGTAAAGAGAAGAGGCGAGCTCAAAAAAGTCGGCTCATATATGAGAGTCAGGATGGTTGGCAGCCGGATCAGACGGCCACTTTGGCCCATTTTTCCAGCGCAACCCTAACCTTTGCCAAACGAAAGGATTTGCATCTGTCGTGGGGCCCCGGATTGCTGTAGATTGTACCGGTGGCCGCATTGGCCCCTTTTTCTGTTCCCAACCCTGGAGTGGACATGGAATACCGTTTTCTGGGCAAATCCGGCCTCAAGGTCAGTGCCCTTTCGTTTGGTGCATGGGTGACTTTTCAGGATCAGCTGGATGTGGACAAAGCCTACGATTGCATGAAGACCGCCTATGACGGGGGCGTGAACTTTTTTGACAACGCCGAAGCCTACGCCGGCGGCATGGCCGAAACGATCATGGGCCAGGTTTTCAAGAAAGCCGGCTGGAAGCGGACTGACCTGGTGGTCTCGACCAAGATTTTCTGGGGTGACTCCCCTCAGGAGCCGGGTCAACCGGCCAAGTATGGTCCCAACGACCGTGGATTGTCGCGCAAGCATATCATCGAAGGCACCGATGCGGCATTGCAGCGACTGAATCTGGATTACGTCGATCTGTTGTTCTGCCACCGCCCCGACATCGATACGCCCATCGAAGAAACCGTCTGGGCCATGAATCACGTGCTGCAGCAGGGCAAGGCCCTGTACTGGGGCACGAGCGAATGGTCGGCAGCCCAGATCAGACGTGCGTATGATATAGCCCGGCGCGAGCACCTCATTCCGCCGACCATGGAGCAGCCGCAATACAACATGCTGCACCGGGACCGGGTGGAAAGTGAATACGCCCCCCTGTACGACGAGATTGGGCTGGGCACCACGATCTGGAGCCCATTGGCCTCGGGCATGCTGACCGGCAAATACAATGACGGTATTCCTGACGGCTCGCGTCTGAGTCTGGAAAACTACCAATGGCTGCTGCCCATGTTCCAAAGCGAAGAGGGGTTGCAGAAGATTGAGAAAGTCCGGCAACTGATGCCGGTGGCGGCAGAAATGGGCTGTTCAATGGCCCAGCTGGCCATCGCCTGGTGCCTGACCAATGACGATGTGAGCACCGTGATCACCGGGGCCTCGCGTCCCGCACAGGTGACCGAGAATCTGAAAGCCCTGGAGATCGCGGCCCAGTTGACGCCCGATGTTCAGGAAAAAATTGAAGAGATCCTGAACAATCGACCCGCGGGCGAAGAAAACTGGAGAGGTAAATAGACATGAGAAAGGCGATTTTGGTTATGACCTTTATGAGCATTTTGGGTGGATGTGGCGGTGGCGGCACGGCCGACAACCAGACCACAAACGACAACCCCTTTTATGTTGAATGGAATACGCCGTTTGGCACCCCTCCCTTTGACAAGATCGAACTGGCCCACTACGAACCGGCCATCATCGAAGGCATGGCCCGACATGCGGCCGAGATTGCGGAAATCGCCTACAACAAAGACATGCCTTCGTTCGCCA
>CAZLUL010000115.1:0-12774 GCA_964562635.1 uncultured Fibrobacteraceae bacterium
TGTGCTCCATGGTCGTTCACGGCTGGGGCAACGGCATGCACCCCTTCCACAATCCCAGTGAAAACCAGGATGGCGAGGCGGTCGAAGTGCGCGTCAGCAAGGACATCCTGATGTCCATGGAAGACCTGCAGTCGTTGCGCTACGTGAAAAAAGACGACCAGGGGCGGGTCAAGCAGGCTCTCTTTGAGCCAGATCACAACGTGCGGGTGCGCCAGCAGATCGACGACATTCTCTCGGAGATCAGTCAGGACAAGTGGAAATAAGGCCTTTCCCCGCCGACAAAATAATGGCCGTGGCCCCAAAAGCCACGGCCATTTCTTTGCTTCAACTTCTCTAGAAGACTTTTTCGCCGTCGGCCAGGATCTCGTTCAGGGCATCCCGGAAATGATCAGTGCTGTTGGCCACTTCAGGCGTGACCTTTTCCTTGTACAATTCCCAGCTCTTCTTGATTTCAGCGCCCAGGGCTTCCAGCAGGTTGCCTTCGGCCTTGGCCGTGTCGTAGAGCTCGCGGTTGTAAACCTTGATGTCGGAAACCAGAGCGCGGGCCAGCATTTCTTCCTTGCTGCGACGGCGGCGGCGGCTGGTCGCCGGTGCCGGTGCCGGCGCATCCATCACCGCAACGCTTGGCGCACCAGTGTCGATCGAAGCGGATGCGGCCGGGGCGCTCGCGACCGGGGCCACGTCCCTCTCAAAAGCCGGTGCCGGGACACTGGGCGCCGAGACACTGGGCGCCGGAGTACTCGGTGCCGGGGACTCGACTGCCGGAGCTTCGGCCACCGGAGCGGGCGGCGCCGGCGCCGGATCCGGCTGGGGCTCGTTGTGTGCCGGTTCGAAACCGGAAGTCACAAGCGGCTCTTCCCGTCGGGCCTGGGTGCCATCCAGCGAAAATACGCCACTGCAGGCAGGGCAGCGGACTTTGATGACCCGGGCGGGGATTTTCTCATCATCGAGTTGGTATCGTGCCTGACAAACGGTGCAGGTGGTGATCATTACCCCGCTCCTCCTAAGATTCCGGTAGAAAGACTATCACTGCAGGGTTCATCGGCCAACTCGGGCGGTCATTTAGCAGGAATTAAGACACGGGCCTGATTGGCTACGGATTTTGGATCAGGTCCCAGACCAGGGTTCCGACCTCAGACAGGCTCGCAGCGGAACAAGCGGCCGGCAAGTCCGCCGTTGTGTGCCATTGGGGGTATTCAAAATCGATCAAATCCACGGCCGGAATACCTGCGCCCAGAAAGGGCACATGGTCATCGTAGATCGGCCGGCCCGGCGCCGCCACCAAGGCCGACAGGCCCAGGGTCGCTGCCCTCTCAAACACTTGCCGGGTCCACTGCGGGGCATATTGCAGGGAATATCCCTCCATGGGAATTTGCACGCCCTTTTCACCCACCATATCCAATAGAATCAGCCCTCGGGGCACAGAACCGGCCAAGGGGCTGCCAAAATCCTGCCATGAGGCCGCCAGATGTTTGCTGCCCAGGCAGAAGCCGCCCGCATCGCCAGCCGGTCCCGAATCTTCGCCGTCGAAAAACAGCAGGTTCACTTCTGTCGGTGGCGCCTGCTGGTGCATCAGTTCCATAAGATGCAAAAGAATGGCTGTGCCGCTGGCGCCATCGTTGGCCCCGGGTACGGGCCGGCCCCGCCGGGACGGGTCCGGATCATGATCGGCAATGGGCCGGGTGTCGAAATGGGCCCCGAGCCACAGCCGGTCTGCGACCGGCGAACCGGCTGCCGCGATGGTCACCACCACATTGCAGATTTCGATTTCATCGGCACCCAAAGGGTCTTTGACGGTCAGGCAGCTGCTCGTGGCCGAAAAGCCCAGCTCGCGCGCCATGCTGAGGATCAGGTCGCGCAGACGACGATTGCCCGCCGAGCCCGGCACCCGCGGCCCCATTTCAACCTGCTGTTCAAGCAGGCTGAAAGCCCGCTCGCCCGAAAAAGTCACCGCCGGTGTTTCGGCCGCGGCAGAAGTCCTGGGCATCAGCCCGTTGCAGCTGACTGTCAGCAAAATCGCATAGCACAGTTTAGAAAACAAAGGTGGCCTCCAGGCCCATGCCCAGGCTAGTGGTTGTCTGGTTGCTGGCGATATTCTTGGCGCGACTGTAGATGAACCGCACGGCCGCGTTCAGGTTCCGGGTCACCTGCACGCTGAAACGCGGGTTCACGTTAAATCGGGTGTTGCCCGTCGGCGCGGTCTGGAATCCCGTGGGGTTCAGGCGCTCGGTGCGGTCGGTCTGGAAGGACATGTCCACATCCATGTTCACCGATTGGCTGGCGCCGGGTCGATACAGGCCCAGTTTCACCAGGAAAGAATCGGCCCGGAACTGATGGCGCAATTGCAGGCCAAGGCGGCTCTTGTTGGCCGACGTGGTCACACCGTTGGCGATCGAATTGTCGTTGGTCAGCGTGGCGTTCAACGTGGCCGTGAAACCGCTCTGGAAGTTCATGGTCCACCGCGGCGAAATGGTTGTGATCACCTTCGGGTTGTTGCTGACTGCTGTGTAGTTGTTCACCGTCTTGGATCGTTTGTAGCTGAGATTCAGGTTCGAAGAGCGGAACCAGCCCGACTCCAGATCATCAGGCTTGGCCCCGAAGACCCCCCATTTTTCCAGGCCGGACAGCGAAATCTGACCGTCGGGCCAATCCTGCTTGTAGTTTTCGGTGATGGACCCGATCTGGTTGCGCAGCGAATGGGAGGTGGCGTATTTGACATCCAGGCCCAGCGAACGCGAAATCTTGCTGGTGGTGGACATGGCCAGATTGACCCGGTCGTCGGCGGCAAAAACGGAGTACTGATCTTCGTCCACATCCAGGTCGCTGATCAGGCCGGTTTTGTACCAGAAATGGGCCGTATCGGTCAGGCGGCCGTAGCTGCTGGCGGTGCTGGTAGTGTAGGTGATCTTCACCGGCGTGGTATTGCGCAGGGCATTGAGGAACGGATTGAACAGGACCATGGGACTGATGCGCCCGTTGCTGTCCACCGTGGGCTTCGCTTCTTCGGTGACACGGCCATCGGCCAGATCCTGTTCCTGTTGGGCTTCGGCTTCCTGCAATTGGCGCTCGTAAACGCGCTGTTGGCGCTCTTCGGGAGTCAGGCCTTCGTCTTCGAGAACATCCGGGGGCGTCTCGGCCCCGGGCTGGGGTGTGGCGTCGGGCGAGCCTCCGCGGCTGCCACGGCGCGCATCCTGTTGCTCCCGGGCTGCCTGCTGGGACACCATCTGGTCCCGTTGCGCCTGGGAATATTTGTTCTCGGGAAAAACCGATTTGAAGGCGTCACCAATCGGAATATCCACCCGGAAGTCCCACTTGCCGCTGTTGCTCACACTGCGAATGTTGGTCGGGTCACCGGGTTGCCGGATACCCGGATCGTGCACGTCATCGAAACTGCCGGTGAATTGCACACTGGGACGCAGCTTGATCAGGCCCTTGGCCGCGGCGCGCACCGGTGCAAAAATTTTGCTTTCCGGCAATTCGCGCGCCTTGGGCGGGGTGATGGTCATCCGCAGGTTGTAGGCCCGCTTGTTTTCCTGACCGATATTCACGCCAAATTTTTCGCTTTCACGCAGCATGTCGCGGTCGGATTTTCCACTGACACTCATGTCCAGCACACTCAGGGGCTGGTAGTCGACACTGGCTGTGAAACTGGAAGGGCGGGTTTTGGTGCTTTGGCGTGGTGTTTCCACGCCATCGGCAGCGATACTGACCGCCCGTCTTTCACTGCTGGTGAAGCTGCCCCCGAAAGCCAGCTTTTTGGGCAGAAACGTCAACCCCTTGACGACCGGGATATAGCTGAGGCCCGGGAATTTGCCCAACTTGTAGTTGCCATTGATCCGCAGATCGTAGTTCACCGCGCCGGCCAGGCTCTTGTTTTGGGCACGGTCGATAGGACTGGTCTTGTTGCCGCGGGAACCATTGACCGACAGGACCCAGGGATCAATCATGTAGCGCAACAGGGCAGCTTTGGAGGGGCTGTGACTCAATCGACTTGAGAACCGTTCCGAGGTGTCGACCGTCGATTCCTGGTTGCGCACATCCTCGTCCAGGATTTCGATATCACTGTTGGTTTCGTATTTGGGCCGCTGGATTGTCTGCCGTCGACTCACGTTCACCGGCACCTTGAAGCCCGCCAGGGGCACAAAGTCGTCCAGGTTGATGCTGGAATTGAAGGTCCAGTCCTCGAAATTCACACCCGAGCCCGTACTCTTGTCCAACCCGTGGTACTCCGCATCGGTGCGTTTCCAGTCGAAGTCGGCCTTGATCACATCGGCCATGTTGACCCGCACACCGGCCCTTTGGGCCAGGCCCATGTCCCGCTTGACTCCCTCGAGTTTGACATCGTTGAGGTAGATGACGCCCGAAGCCGCATCGGCCAGGGCATTGTTGGCCACACCAAAATAATAGCGCTTCACGCGCCGCAGGTCCGGACGCCCCACCACGCGCACATCATACACATCGCCCGAACGCACATCGGTGATCGTATCGAGCAAATGCCCATTCTCGTCCAAAGTCCCGTTTTTGGCGTTGGAAAGTTCGGCAATATTCAGATTCATATGGTGCCAACCCGTCTTGTTGACCGAATCGGCAAAGCGGTAGTTCACCTCGTAGTAGTTCAGCGTATCGGCACCAACCCGAAAGAACAGATCCAGGTCGGCATTGGCGTGATTCGTATTGTTCCAATACCAACTGATATCCTGGTAGGTGGTGTAGTCGTCGCCCTGGGATGAGACCTGTTTGCTGGCCCGGACCATGTGACCCCGTTCGATATTCTGGAAGTTCAGCACCAGGGACTGTTCCTTCTCCGGGATGCTGTTGATCTCTTCGACAGTGAAGGGCGGCCGGTAGTCCGGGTTTTCCTTGTTGTTCACCTCACCGAGAAAAAATTCTTCGCCGGGCAGGCGTTCGCCGGAGGTGAGCAGGACCTCACCGTCGATGCGTCGCACTCCCTCTCGTTCCCAGCGGCTGCCCAGGAAGCGGAACTCCGAAAGTTGCAGATGAACCTCATTCGGGGCCAGGGCCTGATCATCTTCGTACCAGATACGGGCATGGGTGATGGCCTTGATGTTGGCCGACGTACCACGGGAGACCTCGTTCACCGCGGCAATGGGAATGCGGTACTTGCGCCAGGAGATATTCTCGGCCACCAAATCCGACACATCATCGTAGTCGTAGACCACATCAACCAGCGCTTCGGTCGTCGCCAGATCAATCGTGGTGGTGAAATAGCCATTGTCCACATCCAGGCGCGTATTGCCGTTCAGATCCTCGTCGTCTTCGCGGTTGTTGCGGGCGGTGCCATTGATAAACGGATAGGGCGTGTCGCCATCGACATCAAAATCGGCTTCGAAGCGCTGGGGCCCATCGGAATCCAGTCCATCAAGGCCGGTGTCTTCGTCAAATATCCACACACCATCGGAGTTCACATCCTCTTTTTGGTAGGTCAGCGTATCGAGGGTGGCGTCGCTATTCACGGGCCAGAAACCGTCTTCGCTGATGTAGCCAAAATCGATGTGCAGCTTGCCCCGGCGCTGAGAAATTTCCGGCTGCCTATCATTGACCCAGATCTCGATGAACTGGGATTTTGAGAGGTCCAGGCCCGTGCGGCTGATACCGCGCATGATGCCGCCCCAGCTTTGGTCCTGCCAGCCGGTATCGGACCGCAGGTACAGGTCCATGGTCGGCTGGGTTTCGTCCCGTTCCTGGTTGATCAGATCGGGGTTCAGGTGACGCCGCAGAGATCGTTCCTTGGGCAGGAACCAGCGCACGTTTTCCACCCGGTCGACCGCTTCAAAAGTGCGGTTGTCAATGACCTCCTCCCCCAGATAGGGCGGGCTGGCCCACGACCAGGCGATGCGGCTGAGACTGATGACATCCGAGGCGTCGACACCCTCGAAATCTTCCAGGAAGACCCGGCCCTTGGTATTGGGATTGGGCAGGCTCAGGGCCATTTCGCCACTGAACTGAATGCTCGATTCGCGCTCGGTATTGTGCCGGGACAGGAAGTTGGCCACGTGGGTCAGGAAATAGGGCCGCATGGTGTGCTGCAGGTTCAGGTTACCCACAAGGTTCTTGCTCGGTTCTTCGCCCAGTTTTGCTTTTTCGCCCACGATGGCTTCGGACTGATACAACCAGGTGGTCGCCAGCTTGCTTTCGCGCCCCAGGTCGTACCCCACGTTCAATCCCATCAGGCTGGTATTGCCGCCCCCAAAAAACGGGGAGAAGGAATAAGTGACACCAATCTTGCTGTCGGGCGTCAGATTGGCCGCGTCGCCCTTGAGGGTCAACTCGCCGAAGACGTAATCAATTTCGTAGTCCACGCCGCTGACCAGTGTGCGGCCATCGAGGTTGACCACTTCGGAGCCCACCTCGATATTCGAGGCGCCCAGGTTGAACGAACTGGACGCCGAAGCGTGGGTCGAGACGATCTTGAAGTATTGTTCCTTGTCAAAATTGGACGGCGACTCGGCCGGGTTGTAGATGAATTCATCGGCCAGGTTAGCCGCCAGGAAGGGCGATGTCTCGAAGGAGAACCCCGGGTCATCGGCGTTGGCGGCGTACTGGGCCTCGGTCGAGTTGAACGGTTCAGGAAAATCGAGCGGGAATTTCAACAACCCCTTGTTCAAATCAAAGATCAGCGGATTGTGAACATCGACCAGGCCATCGGCGCCCGGAGTCCTGGAAGGATTCTCAATATCCAAGCCAAATATCCGCACGTAGGGCAGATTCTCTTCGTTCAAGTCCGGAGTGAGATCTTCAAAATCTATCGCTTCGATTCTCAAGTCGAAGGTGCTCGCATCGATGTTCGCTCCACCCAGGGAATAAATATTGCGCAGGACATAGCCGTAGAGGTGGACATCGGGATCAGCCACCGGCGATTTCAACATCTTCATGCGGTAATACAGGTCCGTACCCTGCCCATTCAGCGTCTGGGTAGCACTGACCTGACTGGGGTCGTCACCCACCTGGGCCACAAAAGCGTCGTTGGCATCCACCACCGTGTAGACCACAGCCAGGACATCTTCATTGAGCTGGGTCGAGCGCAGATCGATGGCTTCCAGGCCGCCATCCGTATTCACCAGCGTATCGAAATTCTCGATCAAACGCCACCGCTGCCCATATTCGCGCGGATCTGAAAACCCGATGGTCGCGTCGTTCCAATTCTGGAAACCGGTGCGGTCGATATAGGCGGCTACGTTCGCGACGTCATCGGCGCCAAATTGCCCCGGGCCCATGAGTTTGAAAATCTTGATGGACGACAGGAGGATTTTTTCGCCGTTCCGCCGCCCACCGGTTTCATTGGCAGGAAGATCCAGCTTGAAAAACCGGTTGTTGATGTAGTTGGACGAGAATATCTCGTGATCGGTGACCACGCCGCCCTTGGCGTTGAAACTCTTGGAGCTCGACTCGGCCTTTTGCTTCGAGGCGACCACCGTAAAATCAGCACGGCCCATCTGCCCGGTCACCTTGACGCCGAACAGACCGGACTTGTTCGAGTTGTAGCCCAGCAACTGACTGCCCGGCAGGGTCAGCCCCACGTCACCGGTTTCGATGGTCTTGATGATTTCGTCTTCGTCGCCCTGGTACATCAGCTTGATCTTGGTGGCGTCAGGGCCGATCTGGGCGCTGTTGTGATCCACCTCGATGATGATCTTTTCGCCGATGGTTCCCGAGAGATTGACCTGCAGTTCCTGTTCCATATCCAGGGTTGGAAACAGGGACTGGCTGGTGACCCGTTCGTTGGGCACGAAGGGGTTGACCACGGTGCTTTCGCCGGTGATGGCGATGCGCTCGCGGCCGGTGATCTTGATTTTGGTCTTTTCGCCGCGACCAATGATTTTTTCCAGGGTGCGCGGCAACTTGATGGGGATCGTCAGATTGATCAGGCCGTCGCCGTCCTTGCCGGTCTTGCCGGCTCCCGCCACATCCAGGCTCTCGTTGCGGGTCATCACCTGATCCACGGCATGCCGCCGCGCGGCCCCGGTGCTTAGGTCATCCAGGAAGATCCGCACCACCGGGTCATGCACCGGCCGGGCCGGATAATAGGTGAAGCCGCCCGGCAACGCTTCCGAACTTGGGAACAGATAGAAGAAACTCGGGTATTGGAACTCTGTCATGACGCCCAGCGGGCCATTGTATTCGACAAGATGCTCCATACGCACCAGATCCACGCGAGATTTTTCGTTCATCACCTTGAAGAACGAAGCCTCCAGACCGGGGTGCCGGTCGGGGTGACGCAGCGGGTCGACCCCCAGGATCTCCAGGCGCCGGAGCAGGACCAGGCGATCAACGCCCAGCAGACGCGGATCATCGGTAGCCTTGAGCACGGGATCAAAACCGTAAAGGATTGGGCCATCACCATAGTCAGGATCAGCCAGGGCATTGGGGGTTGCTGCCAGCACCAGGACCACCAGCAGGGCCAGTATCAGGACCAACGAAGAAGCCGCACCTGTCAGGCGGCTGATCTTCTGGCTGGCCATTCCCTGGGTCAAATCGCTGCTCCTGCCGGCGCCGATCGGCGGCGGGGTCGGTTTCCTGGTTGTCACGGACGACTCGGCGCACCAAATTTGTCTGGCACGATGGCCCGTCGTCCTCGAAAATGGTCAGACTGTGCCCGGTACGGGACCAATACCGAGCCGGCCCGGCCAACAAAGGTCGGCCACAAACCGTTCAAAATGAGGCAGAACTGGACGATGTTCAGGCGACTTGGCGGGCTCAAAACTCCGCTGCTGGCAAATCCTGGTCGCGAACATCCGATCTGCGGAACCGAAAGCCCATGGCTCAACGGCAGTGGGAGAATGGCTCCATGTACCTGATATACAGACACTTACTGAAATCTGCGGCCGGGCCATTCTTCTTTGGATGGTTCGTGATCACCTTTTTGCTGATGATAGACGTGCTGTTCAGGTACGTCGATCTCTTTGTCAGCAAAGGTGTTCCGTTTTTCTTGGCCACCAAGGTCCTGGGTCTCAGTCTGGGCTACACGTTTGCATTATCCATACCAATGGCGGTGCTCATCGCCATCCTCATGAGTGTGGGCCAGATGGCGACTGATCACGAAATAACCGCCATGAAAGCCTGCGGAATCAGCCTATGGGCCGTTTTGCGCCCCCTCCTGTTTGGCGCCGCGTTGATCGGAGCGGGACTGACGGCCTACAATCATTATGTCTTTCCCAAGTCGAATCACACCCTGGCCAACCTGCTGTACGACATCAACCGCAAAAAGCCCATGCTGGAGATCCGCGAAAATCAGTTTACGGATATGAGTGACCAGTTGACCATCTTTGTGGCCCAAAAAGACGATCATACCGGTGAAATCCGGGATGTGAAAATCTTCGAAAAGGAAAAACCCGGTGACCTTTCACCGCGGGTGACGATTGCCGACCACGGACGCATCATCCCGGATCACGACACGGACTCCATGCTGATCGAATTGTACGACGGCGAAATCCACGAGCAGCCGGACAAGGAAGAGCCGGACAATTATCGGGTCATCCGCTTTCGGCAACACAATCTGTATCTGGAAAATATGGAACGGGATTTCCAGGAATCCGGTCGCAAGGCCCGGGGCGATCGCGAGATGGATCTCACCGACCTGAAGGCCGCCGCGGCCGAGGAGCGCGAGGATCAACTGCGGGTTGGCACGCGGGTCGTGGAGCTGGCCGGAACCTTCCTGGAGCGGCAATTCCAGACCCTGGATCCCAAAAAGAGACACATCCGTTTGGGCCAGTCGGCCGCGCCGCCGGCGGGCCCCCAGTTGGATGCTTTTGTAGACCGCAAGGCGCGCCTGACCCGCACTGGCATCGAACGCATGATCGAACGCTCCCGGCATCAGGGTCGTTTGCTGGAGCAATACATCGTCCGGGAAAACCGCTACAACGTGGAGTTTCACAAGAAATTCGCCATCCCCTTTGCCTGTATCATCTTCGCCCTGTTGGGCATTCCCATGGCGGTGACCACGTCACGCAGTGGCAAAGGCGTCAGTGTGAGCCTGGCCCTGGCCGTCTACCTCATCTACTACCTGTTTCTGATGGGTGGCGAAAAGCTGGCCGACCGCGGCAAACTGGATCCCTTCATTGCCATGTGGGCGGCCAACTTCCTCCTGTTGGGCCTGGGCATTCCCATGTTCATCAAGGCTGCGCGCGAGTCGAGCCTGCTGAGCATTTCGCTGAAACCGCGCCGGGCCCGTGAGCCGGATGATCCGGTGGCCCTCCCGCCCGTGGAAGCGCCATGAACCTGATCCACCGGCACCTGTTTTTCTCCTTTTTGCGCAACCTGTCCTACACCATTATCGGGGCCCTGATCCTGTTCACGCTGATTGACCTGCTGGACCACATGGGCAGCTTCGTGGACAATGACGCCACCGCCTCGCAGATCGGGCGCTACTACACCTACAAGGCCGTCTGGACCGTTGACACAGTGCTGCCGATCGCCATGCTCATGGCCACCCTGTTCACCGTCGGCAGCATGGCGCGCTATCTGGAACTGACTGCTCTGTTTGCGGCCGGCTGGTCCTTGATGAAGGTGTGCCGCCCTTTGATCGTACTGGGCGTGCTCATGACGATCTTCTCTCTGGCCTGGCGGGAGTATGTATTGCCCCAGGCCAATGTGCAGCGCAACAAGGTGTGGGAGGTCGAAATCCACGGCAATCCGGACCGGATCCGACCGACCCAGAATATTTCGCTGACGGACAACGACGGCCGCTTCTATTACGCCCGCAAATTCGACCCCAATTCGGGCATCATCACGGGCCTGAAGATCTTCAACTACGATGGCCCCATCGTGACCGAGCGCATTGACGCCAAGCGGGCCGAATGGGATGGCGAATACTGGACGCTGATCACCGGCACGCGGCGGGTATTTGACGGTGAAGAGGAAACCACGACCACCTTTGATCGGCTCACCGCCCGTGACCTGACAGTCGATCCCAAGGGGTTCTACCGGGACCGGATTCGGCAGGAAGACATGAACATCCGCCAGTTGCGTGATCATGTGAAGCTGGTCCAACGCAGTGGTGACAACGCCACCACCGCCCTGGTGGACATCCAATTCAACCTGGCTTTTCCCCTGGTCAACCTGATCGTGGTGCTGATGGGATTGCTTCTGGCTTCGGGGCCCCGCAAAACCACCATCGCCTCAGGCTTTGGCTGGACCCTGCTGATCAGCTTCGGATACTACATATTTATGAATTTTGGGCGCAGTCTGGGCCACAACGGAACTTTGCCGCCATTAGTCGCTGCATGGTCCGGAAACGCCGTCTATACGCTGATATACCTGGTTTTATTCGCCCGTGCCCGCCGTTGAGACCACCATATTCGGGGCTCTGTTGACATTGTTTTGTCTGGACTACTTGCCTGGGCGGTCCTAGCTTGATAAATTGATGCGACCAGGCAGGGCAGGTTCGGAACGGGGTTCCGGTACCTCAGCTCGCACAGATTGCGAACAACGCGGGTGCAAGCCAGCGGCGGGACCCTAACATCCCGGCCGAGCATGCCCGGCGACCCTGAAAATCAAGCCACCCCACAGGGAGACTACTGAACACATGAAACGTGCCTGTTTGCTTCTGTTGCCGGCGATGCTCCTGATCGCGCTGGCGGCCCCGGGTTGCAATGACCACTCCAAGCCCATTTTCACCCGCGTGCGCGTGACCCCCGCCTGTGGCGTGGCTCCCCTGGACACTGAAGTCTTTGCCGCGGTTTCGGGTGGCAATGAAACCGGTGACCCCATGGGCGGCACCAACAACCTCGAAATTGCCTGGAATTTCGGCGACGGCGCGACCAGTTCCACGGCCATCAGTTATCACCAGTACACGGCGCCCGGTGAATACACGATCACCGTAACGGCCACTGATCCGGATGGCGAGACGGCCACCAGCACAGTGCCCCTAACCGTCCTGGCCGACAGCCTGGTCATCGCCGTTGAATCGAATTTCCCGGACGGTAATGTGCCCCTCGGCGAACGCATCCAGTTTGATCTGGCGGCGATTTCCTGCGACATCGATTTCCCCACCGTGCCAGGCGATTCGGTCAAGATGGTCTACCGGTGGGAAATGGGTGATCCGGGCGATTCGATCTTCACCGGTTCGAGGCCGTCATTCACCTATGCGGCCGCCGGCACTTATGACGTGAATCTGGCCGTGACCTATCCGGCGTTGGCAGTGACCCGACGGGCCACGCTGCAATTTGTGGTTGGCCCCTAGTTCGCGCCAGGCCCGATGGCTGACCCGCACTGCGGCTCGGCCGGCATCGAAAAAAAAAGGCGAGGCTGTTGAGCCTCGCCTTTTTTATCACCCCGCAGCAGGCGGGGATTTTGGATCGGTAATGCGAACTACCCGACGGCCGTCTTGAAAGCCTGCACCAGATCTTCTTTTTCCCAGCTGAACTGCACATCGTCGCGACCGAAGTGGCCGTAGGCCGCGGTGGCCAGGAAAACCGGCTTGCGCAGTTTCAAGCGGTCAATGATGCCCTTGGGCGTCATGTCGACCACCTTGCGGATGGCCTCGATGATCTTCTCGTCGGACACATTGCCGGTGCCGTAGGTCTCGACATTGATCGAGACGGGCTCGGCCACGCCGATGGCATAGGCCACCTGGACCTGGCAACGGTCGGCCAAACCAGCCGCCACGATATTGCGCGCCAGATGGCGGGTGGCGTAGGCTGCCGAGCGGTCCACCTTGGTGCTGTCCTTGCCACTGAAAGCGCCGCCGCCATGGCAGGCACTGCCGCCATAGGTGTCGACGATGATCTTGCGACCGGTCAGGCCACAGTCACCCAG
>CAZLUL010000116.1:0-12726 GCA_964562635.1 uncultured Fibrobacteraceae bacterium
CAACACCGCGAACAGGTCCCAGGCCCGGTGGCGGCCCATGCGTTCGGCCAGATCCGCGCCGACTCCCATTTTGCGCAGTTGGGCTTCGCGTTCCCACGGCCGCAGCCCGAGGCTGTGGCGAATGCCCGCCACCCGCTCGTCCTCCAGCCGGATGGGCGGCAGATCGGTGTCGGGATACATGCGGTCCGCTCCGGGCAGCACGCGCTCGAAGCCGTTGGTGCCGTCGTCCAGAGCCTGCCGGGTTTCTTCGGGCACGCCCAGGGTGGCTTCGCGGGCCCGGATGGCGATTTCGCTGATCGCCGTGAGAGTGTCCTGCTGGCGGCCCCAGACCAGAATCACGGGCACATCGGGCTCAACGCCGCAGGTTTTGCTGACGCGATCCCACTCGCCGGCGCTGAGGGTGGGCAGCTCCTGGGTGGAGAGCGCCAGGTTGGGCAGATCGTCAATGCAGGCGATGACCCGGATGCGGTCGCTGAATTCTTTGAGGAAACTGGTGCGCGGCTGGGTCTGCACCTGCAGCAGGCCCTGGAAGCCGGGCAAAGCGATGGCCATGACCGTGGCGCCTTTTTCAATGGCCTTGTTGATGAATTTGCAGGCGGTGCCACGCACGATGGAGGTCACGTCGTAACCGGTGTCGTCGATGCTGTCGGCGGTGACGCCGCGGTGGGCCAGTTCGGCCTGGATGCCCACCAGCGAGCGTTGGCGCAGGGCTTCGTTGTGGGTCAGGCGAGGCACGGCGCGCAAGCTGGAGACGCCCTTGATTTCGATGCGGGTGCCGCCGGTGACCGAGACGTTGACATCCTGGCGGCCGGCGCCGCTGCCGGTGCGCACCAGGCCGCTGGCCCGGGCCAGGTGGCGGATGATCTGGCCGACCTGCAGGGATTCGAGGGGTGTTTTCATATCCGGGTCGGTGACTGTTTCGATCAGGGGCATGCCCAGGCGGTCGGTGCGGTAGACGCGCTCGTGGCCCTTGTCGCTGACTTCGCGGCAGCTGTCTTCCTCGATGCTCAGGGCGCGGATGTGAATCATCCGGTCGCCGAAGGGGATGTCGCCGTCGGTGCCGATGATGGCCGTGCGCTGGAAACCGGTGGGGATGCTGCCGTCCAGGTACTGCTTGCGGGTGATGTGCACTTCGCCGACCACGTTGAGGTCCAGCAGGATGGAAATGGCGATGGCGCGGTCGAGGGCCGTGTCGTCAATTTCGAAGGGCGGCGCGTCGTCCATTTCGTAGGTGCAGACGGTTTCCTTGTTCAAGAGGTAGGTGATGTTCTTTTTGGTCTTGAACTCCATCAGGGCGGTGCCGTCGTATTCGCCCATTTCGGACAAGGTGGGGCGCATGTGGCGCAGGATTTCCGCGTCGTGATGGTCCTTGTTGTACTGCCCGGCCGGACAGCGGCAGAAGAGCTTGCGGTCGGTCAGCAGTTGTTGGTGCACCTCGAGGCCGCAGCGGAAACCCAGCTCGGCGTAGTCTTCGGGTGTCAGGGAACCGAACAGGGGCCGGGGCTGCAACAACCAAGGGTCGGTGATGGCGTAGCGGGTGTCCATGGAAGGCTGGTCCTCTGATAATGTGTGATCGAACGGGCCATGATATGGGTTAGGTCTGCCTCCAAGATAGAAACCGGATCGGGAAACCTCCAGATAATGTTGGCTGGCAGGCGATTGGCATGGTTACCGATTTACTCCGTTTTGAGGTTGACGATTTTTAACAATCTGTCTATTGTAGGTTGATAATATGGTAACAGCTTTGCAGGTTGCCCTGGCTGTGTGGTTAAATAATTAACAGTGTGGAGATGCCTTGGCAAAGAAGAACCGCAGGTCCTGTGATGTGCCCGATGCCACGATTCACCGGCTTCCGCTGTATCTGGAGAAATTGAAGATGCTCCAGGCCATCGGGGTGGAGGACGTATCGAGCCGTCAACTGGCGGAGTCACTGGATATCAAAGCCAGCCAATTGCGGCACGATTTTCATTATTTTGGCGGTTTCAGCCGTCCAGGTCGCCCCTATCAGGTGGCCAAGCTGGTGCCGGCCCTCGAAAAGATCATCGGCATTTCGGTGCCGCAACCCACGGCCATTATCGGGGCCGGACATCTGGGACAGGCCATGGCCAACTACCAGAATCTGGAGCTGCAGGGATTCCCGGTGAAGGGGATTTTTGATACCAATCCCAAGCTCATCGGCCTGGAAATGCGCGGCCAACCGGTCCAGGACATGGACGAATTGGAAACCGTGATCCGGCGTGAAGGCATCAAGATCGCCATCGTGACAGTGCCGGTGGCCCAAGCCCAGAATGTGGCTGATCGCTTGGTGGCATCGGGTGTCATAGGGATTTTCAATTTTGCGCCGACCGATTTGAAAGTGCCCGAAGGTGTGGCGGTGCGCAATGAGCGCCTTGCCGTGGGCATTATGTCTCTCAGTTTCAAGGTCAAGTGCATTCTGCAGGCGCAGGCCGGCGAGGACGCCCAGGCCGAGGAGCTCTAGATAGCAAATCAACAGCAAACCAGCGGCGAACTGATCATACAAAAAGACCGGACCTTGCGGGGGCCGGTCTTTTTTGTCGTCTCAACCAGGCTAGAGCTGGAAAAGGTACTGCAGCTGGGGGTCAGTTCACCAGCGAATCAGATTGGCGCCCCAGGTGAAGCCGGAACCGAAGGCCACCGTGACGATCAGGTCGCCCTCTTTGAGGCGGTCTTCGCGGACGGCTTCGGCCAGGGCAATGGGAATGGTGGCGGCGGTGGTATTGCCGTACTTGGCGATGTTGGAAAAGACCCGCTCGGAACCCACGCCCATGCGCGTGGCCACCGCGTCGGTGATGCGCTGGTTGGCCTGGTGGGGCACGATCAGCGCGACATCGTCGATGGTGGCGCCGCCCTTGGCGAGCACCTCGGTGATCGATTCGCAGAAACGGCGCGTGGCGTGCTTGAAGACCGTGGGGCCATTCATGACGGGAAGGTGCCGGCCCTCGGCGATCATCTCGGCCGAGATGCGCCCCTGGTGGGTGCCCATTGGGGCCTCGACGTAAAGGTCGCGGGCGTAGCGTCCCTGGCTGTGCAGCACCGAGGCGATGATGCCGCGGTCGGTGTTGACGCGGGCCTGCACGATGGCGGCGCCGGCGCCGTCGCCAAAGAGCACGGCGGTGTCGCGGCCGGCGGTCGAAAGATCCAGGGCGGTGCTCTGGACTTCGGCCCCGATGACCAGGACGGTGCGCGCGGTGCCGGCGCGGATGAAGCCGTCAGCGGCGGCCAAGCTGTAGATGAACCCGGTGCACTGGTTGCGGATGTCCATGGCACCGGCGGTCTGCAGTCCGAGCAGATCTTCAATGAAGACGCCGTTGCCGGGGAAAAACACATCCGGGTTCAGGGTCGCAAAAATGATCTGGTCGATGTCGGTGGGTTCAAGGCCGGCGTCGGTGATGGCCATGCGGGCGGCTTCGGCGCCCATTTCTGATCCGCTCATGGTCGAGATGCCGTCGCTGTCGCGGGTCAGCCAGCGCCGTTCCTTGATGCCACTGCGCTCGGTGATCCACTCGTCACTGGTGTCCATCCACTGGGTGAGGTCCTGGTTGGTGACAACGTTATCGGGCACAAAAAAGCCGGTGCCGGTGATGACGGCCTTGGTCATGGTATTCTCCGCAGTTGGGCCGGGTTGATCAGCGGTGAACCGCGATGGCGCCGGTCATTTTTTTGCGATTTTGCCGGATGAAGTTCTCGGCCTCGCCCCGGGATTTGAAATAGCCGATGTGCACGCGGTAGACGAACGAGCCATCGGAGGTGTTGCCAACCTTGACCCGCGCATCCCAGCCCAGCTTCTGCAGTCGGGCAGCTTCCTTGTCAGCGTTGCTGGCCTGGCCGAAGGAGCCGATCTGGGCCACATAGGGGCCGTTGGCGGCAGGCACGATGGCCGGCGGAGCCTCTTCGGTGATCTTGCGGACTGGTGGCGGATTCTTGACCACGGTTTGGGTTTTGGCAGGTTTGGAATCCACGGGTTTGTCGGCCGTAGGCTGGGGTTTGGTCGGCTCTTTGCTGGTTTCGGGGGTCAGAGCGTTGGCCTGTTCGGTGATGTCCACGTCGCCGGAGCGCGGGCCTTCATCATGGCCCAGATTCGATTCCACATCCGGGGCGGTCACCACGGTTTGGTTTTCGCCAATGCCCGTGGGCACGTCGCCGTTCTGGTTGCCAAACAGGTATACCGCGCCAGCGATGCAGGCGACAATGGCCAGCCACATGATGCGGGGCATGCCGCCGCCGCGTCCGCCCTTGGTGGCGGGGGTCCGGCGTCGGGTTCCATCCTTCATCAGGCCCTGTTTCTTGTCAGTCATGTTTTGGTCACCCTTCCTTGGGTTGATCCAGGGGTTGATTGCGCGTTTTGCCATTGCCAGCAGTGCCAGCAGTGCCGGGCATGGCCAGGCTGAACAGGATTGTGGCGGCTAACGAGACCCCAAAGCCGGGAATCATTTCGTAGAGCGCGGCGTGCAGCGGCGCCACGTTGTACCACACAATGACCACGACGGTTCCACTGATGAAACCCGCCAGGGCGCCTGCCCGACTGAGGCGGCGCCAATGCAAGGCCAGCAACAGCGGCGGCCCGAAGGCGGCCCCCAGGCCGGCCCAGGCGTAGAGCACCATGTTGAAGACAAAATCGTGAGCCTGCCACGCGAGCAGGAAACCCACCACGCCCACGCCCAGAGTCGCCCACCGACCCAGCTCCATCAGTTTCTTCTGACTGGCCTCGGGGTTGATGAGTTTGCGGTAGATATCCTCGCTGATGGCGCTCGCTGATGCAAGCAATTGGCTGTCGGCGGTGCTCATCATCGCGGCGATGGCGCCGACGATCATGACCACCGCGAGCCATTCGGGCATGAAATGGCGGGCCATCATGGGCATCAGATGTTCCTGGTCGGTGATCAGGCCGCCTGCGCCCATGGCTTCGGGGCCGAAGAAGGCCAGGCCGGTAACGCCGATCAAAATGGCGCCAAAAAAGGCAATCAGGGCCCATCCGATGGCAATGAGGCGGCCCTTGCGCACGTCATCGGGTGAGCTGATGGCCATGAATCGCAAAACCAGATGGGGCTGACCCATATAGCCCAGGCCGATGGCCAGGCTGCCGGCCACGCCGCTGATGGCGGCCCAGCGGGTGCCGCCCGGTGCGAGGTCCAGGTAGGTGCCGCCCAGGGCGCCGAGTTTGCTGCTGACCGCCCCGGGGCCGCCCAGTTCCAGCAACACCGCCAGCGGCAGCACCGCCAGGGTGACGAGCATGATGATGCCCTGGACCAGGTCGGTCCAGCTGACGGCGAAGAGCCCACCAGCCGCCGTGTAGAAAAGAACGAGCACCGCGCCGATAGCCATGCCGGCCAAGGGCGGAATGTTCAGGTAATAATGCAGCACTTTGCCGGCGGCCAAAAACTGGGCCGCCACATAGAAGGTGAAGAAGAACAGAATGATGGCCGTGGCGGTCAGGCGCAGAGCGTGGCCGGGGTCGCCCAGGCGGGCGGCGAAGTAGTCGGCCAAAGTGAGTGCGCCGAGACGTTCGGTTTCCACCCGCAGGGGGCGGGCGATCATCAACCACGAAAAGGCGATGCCGGAACAACAACCGACGCCCACCCAGATGGCGGACATGCCGGTGGCAAAGGCCAGGCCGGGCAAGCCGATCAACAGCCAGGCCGATTCGCCGCTGGCCCGTTCGCTGAAGGCGGCCACCCAGGGGCCGAGTTTGCGGTCCGCCAGGAGGTAATCTTCCAGGGTGTGGTTGCGCCGGGCGGCGCACAGGCCCACCACCAGGATGATGACGCTGTAGATGGCCAGGCCGATGATCAGAGGATTCAACGAGGCTCCGTTTCGAAAGGCCAATGATCCAGGGTGGTGCTTTGGGGCGCATTTTACCCTGACGGGTGCTTAAAATTCAATGTCCAACCGCAAAGCCCGTTGGTGACAGGTGTTGTGGTTGGGCGTATTATGGACCTTATGTAATGGACGTTCAGGGACTCCACGTATGGGAGAGTGTTGAAATGCCTTTGTGGTTTTTGGAATTGCACCCCGTCAAACAGGCTTTGTTGGCGACCATATTTACCTGGGGCGTGACAGCCCTGGGCGCCGCGGTGGTGTTTTTCTTTGATACCGTCAACCGCAAGATGCTCGACGCGATGCTGGGCTTTGCGGCCGGCATCATGATTGCGGCCAGCTTCTGGTCGCTGTTGGCGCCGGCGATTGCCATGACTGAGGCGGCCGGGGGGCGGCCCTGGGTGCCGGCGGTGGTGGGCTTTCTGGCCGGTGGGGGGTTCCTGTGGTCGGTGGACAAGGTGCTGCCGCATCTGCATCTGGGCTTTCCCATGGAAGAGGCCGAAGGCATCAAAACCAGCTGGCACCGCAGCATCCTGTTGGTGCTGGCGATCACCTTGCACAATATCCCTGAGGGACTGGCGGTGGGCGTGGCCTTTGGTGCTGTGGCCGCTGGCGTGCCGGAAGCCACCATGGGCGCGGCGGTGGCGCTGGCCCTGGGTATTGGTATCCAGAACTTTCCCGAAGGTTTGGCTGTGGCGGCGCCGTTGCGGCGTGAAGGCTGGTCCCGGCGCAAATCCTTTGCCTACGGACAGGCCTCCGGTTTTGTCGAGCCCATCGCTGGCGTGATCGGCGCGGCGGCCGTGCTGTGGATGCGCCCCATCTTGCCCTACGCCCTGAGCTTTGCCGCCGGGGCCATGATCTACGTGGTGGTCGAAGAGCTGATTCCCGAATCGCAGCTGGAAAAAAACACCGATACCGCCACCGTTGGCGCCATGCTGGGGTTTGCCCTGATGATGGCGCTGGACGTGGCGCTCGGTTGAGAGAAATGGGCGCGCAGGAGGCGGAATTGGCAGTCGAGACATTTGTTTTTGATCTGGACGGAACGCTGGTCGATTCGGGGTTGGACATCGCCCTGTCGGCCAATTTCGTGCGGTTGCATTTTGATTTGCCGGAGCTGCCAGTGGCCACGGCCCAGTCCTATGTGGGCGACGGTGTGGTCAAGTTGCTGGAGCGTGCCCTCGGGCACGGAGGCCGGCCGGTGACACCGGCAGAGTTGTCAGTGGCGATGGGCGTTTTTCAGGACCACTACGGCACCCACCTGTTGGACCATACGCGGCTGTATCCGGGCGTGATGGATGTGTTGCAGGCGCTCAGTAGCTTGCCGCTGCAGGTGGCGACCAACAAACCCCGCGATTTTACGGACCGAATATTGGCCGGAGTGGGGCTCGAAGGCGTGTTTCGCCGGATCGTGGGAGGCGACGAAACGCCGGCCCGCAAGCCGGATCCGGTGCATTTGGAACTGGCCCTGGAGGGGTTGGAGGTGGAGCCGGGCCGCGTGGTCATGGTCGGTGACAGCCCCAATGACGTGAACGCCGCCCGTGCTTTTGGCGCCATTTCGGTGGGTTGCACTTTTGGTTTGGTCGCGCCGGCGATCGTGGCGGCGGCCCAGCCGGATTATTTGATCGACACCATGTCCGCTTTGACGGATCTGTTTGGCATCTGATTTTTATTGAGGAGAGATCATGACTGACCGCATGCCCGCTTTGCACCCCTGGCCCCTGGCGACCCTACTGGAGCGCGTGGACAAAGAGTGGACCGCCCGGCGCGAGATTTATGGGCTGCAGGCTCGGCGTTTTTACAAGGCCAACCCGGATATCGATTTGAGCTGCACCCTGGGGGGCCACGAGGTGGCCACGCCGGTGGGGCCGGCCGCGGGTCCGCACACCCAACTGGCCGAGAACATCGTGCTGTCCTGGCTCGGAGGCGCGCGCACTTTTGAATTGAAAACCGTGCAGGTGCTGGACGAGTTGGATATCGAGCGGCCGTGCATCGACATGCAGAACGTGGGCTACAATATCGAGTGGAGCCAGGAGCTGACCCTGACCGAGTCGCTGGACGAATACACCAAGGCCTGGCTGATGCTGGCGGTGCTGCGCCAGTGGGAGCCGCTGCGCGAGGTGCTGGGCGAATCGGGCGATTATGCCTTCGAGATGAGCGTGGGCTACGACCTGGCCGGGCTGCAGTCGCCGACCATGGAGGCCTTCATTCGCGGCATGCTGGATGTGGGGCCGGCCCTGGAAAAGCTGCGGGCCGAGATCCCCGCTGCCTTTGCTGCTCAGCGCGAGGTGCCGGTGGCCACGCGCCTGTTCCAGCACGTGACGCTGAGCACTTTTCACGGCTGCCCGCCCGATGAAATCGAAGGCATCGTCGAACACCTGATGGAGACTTACGACCTGGATGTGACGGTCAAGCTGAACCCGACCTTGCTGGGCATGGAGACCGTCAGCGAGATTCTGCACGACCGGTTGGGGCACCATGAGGTGGAGCTGGATCCGGAAGTTTTTGCGGCCGACCTGCAGTTTGACCGGGCCCTGGCCATGGTGGCGCGCCTGCAGAAATTTGCCGCCGCGCGCGGGCGCATCTTTGGGCTGAAGCTGACCAATACACTGGTGGTCAAGAACACCCGCGACGTGATGCCCGGTGACAGCATGTACCTCAGCGGCAAGCCTTTGCACGTGATGGCCATGACGCTGCTGGACCGCCTGCACCGCGCCTTGCCAGGGCAACTGCGGGTCGCGGGCCAGAACGGGCCCATTCCCGTGGCCTTCAGCGCGGGCATCGACAAGGACAACGTGGCCGAAGCGGTGGCGCTGGGCCTGGCGCCGGTGACCATCTGCAGCGACCTGCTCAAGCCCGGGGGCTATGGGCGCATGGCGCAGGGACTGCGCAAACTGGCGCGCGAAATGAGTGATGAGGGCGTGGGCGATCTGGCCGGTTGGCAGGCCCAGGCAGCTGCGGCGGCAAAGACGGCCGGGCATGTTGATGCGGTGGCCCACCGGGTGGCCGAGTTGGCTGAGCCGGCGGGATACGAACGCTACGCGCTGCCCAAGACAGGCAAAGCCCTGCGCGAAGTGGATCACCAACTGGAGATGTTCGACTGCGTGGCCTGCACCAACTGCGTGACGGTGTGTCCGAACAACGCTTTTCTATCGGTGCCCTCGGGTGAGATGGAGGGGCTGGAAGCCAAGGCGCAGTATTTGGTGTTGGCCGAGTTGTGCAACGACTGCGGCAACTGCACCACGTTCTGTCCCGAGGTCGGAGCGCCGCACATCATCAAGCCCCGGCTCTTTTTGGATGCGGGCAACTGGAAAGTGCGCGGCGCAGAAGATTTCCTGATTGAGGCCGATGGCTCGGTGCGTGGAGGCGATGGCGCGGAGCAGATTGCCAGCATCCTGGCCCAGGCGCCGTGGTCGTTGACGGACTAGTTCTGGTTGGATTGGGTCTGAGCGAGACTTTTTTGCAGGATCTGCAGCAGGGCGCGCACCCCGGCGCGAGTGTAGGGATCGTCGGGGTGAGGCGGAGTGCCGTCCCGTTCGAAATGGGGGCGCTCGTCGTAGTCGCGGCCCCAGCGGGCGTCGGCCTGGCGCACGAGGATCTCGAGGTTGGCCGGAGAGTCGAGCAGGCCGGACAGGAATTCGAGCAAGGCCGCTTCGGGCCGTTCGAAATGCCGGGCCAACAGGGGCGGGTTGCCTTCGAGGCGGGCGATGATGGTGCGGATCAACGAGCCTTCGTTGTCGGGCAGTTTCCGGTCCAGGATTTCTTCGATCTGCATCAGCATTTGTTGGGTTCGCGCCACTGGCGAGGCGCCCTTGAGGCTGCCGCCGGCTTCGCGGGCAACCGCTTCGGTGAGGCTGAATTTGCGCTCGCGGCGGATCTCGGCTGCGAGGTCCGGTTTGTTCGCTTTGTCTTTGTTGTTGGGATCTTTCATGGCTTCAGCTTACCATTGATGGCGCGCCGCGCTACCGTTTATTGGCCGATCGGCCCTGAGCCTGCTGAGGAGAGGTTTTGACCGCCAGCGACGAAACAACCCTGCAGCACTTGGCCGGCGGCAAACCCGCTTCGGCCGAACAGCTCATTTTGACCCGCCGGATGCGTCTTCTGCGCCCTTTTTTGCCCTCTGAAAGCGGACATCTGGTGGATTTTGGCTGCGGCAACGGGGCGCAAACCCTATTGCTGGCCGAGGCTTGCGCGCGGGTGACGGGCGTTGATGTGAATCCGGAATTTCTGGCGGCCTTCCAGACCGAAATCGAGGCGCGGCAGTGGCAGGACCGCGTGGCCGGCGTGCAAATGGCGGACGGACGGATTCCCCTGCCGGACGGGGCGGCCGATGTGGTGACCTCGTTCACGGTGCTCGAACACGTGCCGGACGAGCAGGCGGCCCTGGCGGAAATGCGGCGGGTGCTGAAGCCGGGCGGACGGTTGCTGCTATCGGTGCCCAACCGCTGGTGGATTTTCGAGACCCACGGCTGCGACCTGCCGCTGTTGCGGTGGAATCGGGTGCCGCTGGTGAGCTGGTGGCCCAAAAAACTGCATGACCGCTGGGCGCGAGCGCGCATCTACCGGCGGCGGGAAATCGAGAAGATGGTGAGCGAGGCCGGTTTTGCCGTGGAAGACAGTTTCCGCATGACCGCGCCCATGGATATGATCGGCAACGCGACGGTGCGAAGGTTGGTGCGGGCGAGTCTGTTTCGTCCCGACCGGGCAATTTTCCCTTTCCAGGCCACGGAAATTTTCGTGGTCGCTGCGAGGCAAATCTGATGGCTAGGCTGATGGCGATGGCGAACAAGTCCCTCAATGGGGTAAAGGTGGTTCTGTTGATGAGTGTGATCGTCGGAGCGATGGGAGGCTGTGGTCAGGGCCCGGTGCCGCCGGTGGCGGAGATCAAGCCCCACGAAATGACCTTGCACGGCGATACGCGCGTGGACAACTACTACTGGTTGAACGAGCGGGAAAACCCCGACGTGATCGCCTACCTCGAGGCCGAAAACGCCTACCTCGACGAATTGATGAAAGACACGGTGGGCCGTCAGCAGGAATTGCTGGACGAAATGAAGGCTCGGATCAAGAAAGACGACTCTTCGGCGCCCGTGGAAAAGGACGGCTATTTCTACTACACGCGCTACGTGCTGGGCGGCGAATACGCGGTGCACTGCCGGCGCCAGGGCAACATGCAGGCGGCCGAAGAAACCCTGCTGGACGGCAACGCCATGGGCCAGGGCGATGGCTATTTTGCCTTGCGCGGCGTGACGGTGAGCCCCGATACGAAGCAGCTCGTGTATGCGGTGGACAAGGCCGGACGTCGCATATACACCTTGCACTTCAAGGACTTGGCGACAGGCGAGATTTCGTCTGAAGAGATCCATGAGGCGACCGGCAACGTGGCCTGGGCCAACGACAACCGCACGGTTTTCTATACCAAACAGGATCCGGAGACCCTGCGGTCGCATCAGATCTGGCGCCACACCCTGGGCACCGAGGCGTCGGCTGATGTGTTGGTCTACGAAGAAAAGGACGATACGTTTTCGTGCGGAGTCAGCCGTTCGAAGTCGGGCCGGTATCTGTTCATCGAATCGGACCAGACGCTGAGCACCGAGACTCGCGTGCTGGAAGCGGACAACCCGACGGGCGAGTTCCGGGTCTTCCAACCGCGCCAGCGGGATGTCGAGTACGAGGTGGCCCATCAGGGCGATCGTTTCCTGGTGCGGACAAACCTGCATGCTCAGAATTTCCGCCTCATGGAGTGTGGCCTGGAGCAGACATGGTTGGCAAGCTGGCGGGAAGTCGTGCCTCATCGTGCCGATGTCCTGCTTGAAGATGTGGATGTCTTCGACGACTGGATGGTCCTGAGTGAGCGCTTTGGGGGCCTGAGCCATCTGCGCATCGTGCCGATGGATGGTGGCAAAGATCATCAGTTGGACTTCGGCGAGCCGACGTGGTCGACGTGGACGTCGGCCAACCTGACGATGAATACCGATACGCTGCGCTTTGGCTACGAGTCACTGACGACCCCGCGGACGACCTTCGCCTACGACATGAAGACGCGGGCCAAGACGATCATCAAGCAGAAGGAAGTGCTGGGCGATTTTGACGCGGCCAACTATGTCGCCGAGTACATCCACGTGCCCGCGCGCGATGGCGTGCTGGTGCCTGTTTCGCTGGTGTACCGCAAGGGGTTCGAGCGGGATGGCACGGCGCCAACGTTGTTATACGCCTACGGCAGTTACGGTTATAGCCGAGACGCCGGTTTCGATTCAAATCGTCTGAGCCTGCTCGACCGCGGCTTTGTTTACGCCATCGCGCATATTCGCGGGGGCCAGGAAATGGGCCGCCACTGGTATGAAGACGGCAAGTTGCTGAAGAAAAAGAACACATTCACCGACTTTGTCGACTGCGGCCAGTATCTGGTGGATCAGAAATATGCGGCGCCCGACGGGTTGTTTGCCGCCGGTGGTTCGGCTGGCGGCCTGCTCATGGGCGTGGTGGTGAACCTGGCGCCGGAGCTGTGGACGGGCGTATTGGCGGCCGTGCCGTTTGTCGACGTGATCACCACGATGCTGGACGAGACGATTCCGCTGACGACCGGCGAGTATGACGAGTGGGGCAATCCCAACGAGAAGGTGTACTACGACTACATGCTCAGCTATTCGCCCTACGACCAGGTCGAGGCCAAGGACTATCCGGCCATGTTGGTGACCACCGGGCTGCACGATAGCCAGGTGCAGTATTTCGAGCCGGCCAAGTGGGTGGCCAAGTTGCGGGCCCTCAAGACGGACAACAACCCGTTGCTGTTCAAGACCAATATGGAAGCCGGGCACGGGGGCAAGAGTGGGCGTTTCCGGCGGCTGGAAGAGACGGCGCTGAGTTATGCGTTCTTCCTGGATCTGGCGGGGA
>CAZLUL010000117.1:0-12723 GCA_964562635.1 uncultured Fibrobacteraceae bacterium
AATTATCACTTTCTGACTATTAGAAGATGTATTTAGTCTGTATTGTCTGATATAGTGCCCCCCAGACCTGTGTATTCAAATCAGGTTCCCACCGATCTGAGAGGGGATTGCCATGAAAGTGAAATTTATTCTGACTCTGGCGCTGGGCCTGCTGGTGAGCCTGGCTGCGGCACCCGGCACCGCCCAGGACAAGCACGGCTCTAGACCCGATTTTGAGTCCTTCACCTGGACGGAGATCAACGACGATTCGGCCTGGTCACCGCGCGCAGGCCTGCAGGTCGTGGAACTGCGGAACACTTTCTACATGATGGGGGGACGGACGCCGATCGATCCCCGGATTATTCCCGTGCCCGGCGCCAGCGAAATCTGGAGCGATGTCTGGCGCAGCCGCGACAAGGGCGCCACCTGGCGTCGCATCCTCGATACCGCCGGCGAGCATCACTGGCCGCCGCGGGCCTATTTCGAGGCCCTGACCAAAGGGCGCTACATGTACGTGCTCGGTGGCCAGGACTTCAACATCATCGACAATCCTTTCCCGGGTGGTCCGGAGCAAATTCCCGTCTCCCAGTTCTTCAACGACGTCTGGCGCAGTCGCGACGGCAAGCACTGGACCCAGATGACCGCAGCGGCCGGCTGGGAGGGACGCGCGGGACTGACCGCCGTGGTCCACCGTGGCGCGATCTATGTTATGGGCGGCTCCTTCAATGACGACGAAGCCATCGGACCGCAAGGACCGGCGCGGGTCTATTTCAATGATGTCTGGAAATCCCGCAACGGCAGCGATTGGGAACTGCTGACCGACGACGCGCCGTGGGCCAAACGCGCTGGAGCCCGTGTCGTTTCAAAGGGCGGATATTTGTACCTGGTGGGTGGCGAGGCGGGCTTCCTGTGCCAGCCCCAGCCCTGCGATCCGCCGTACTTCAACGACGTCTGGCGGTCGCGTGACGGCGTGGAGTGGGAACTGGTCACTGACGACGCGCCCTGGTCGCCCCGTCCCGGCCACGTGGTGGTCGTGTACCGCAATCACATGGTGCTGTTTGGTGGGTTCGGTTTGAGCGATGACTTCACCGATCCGTTCGGGGCCGGCAATCCGCTGGATGTTTGGGTCAGTCGCGACGGATACGACTGGCGCCAGGTCAGCGATTCGCCTTGGAATGCGGTCTCGCCCGAGGAAGGCAAATACGACTTCGATGCTTTGGTGGCCCGCAGCGGCCGTGGTTTCTGGCGCAAGGCGATCTACACATTCGGCGGCGACCGTGAGACCTTCGATTTCGCCGACCTCGACAACTATCTGAACGTCGACAACGACGTGTGGAGCTTCGCGCCCCGCCTGCGCCGCTGGGGCCACTGGGACAAGGATGCTGTCGCCACGGTGCCGACAGAACCCAGCCTTTCGGCAGCGCCAAATCCTTTCAACCCCTCAACGATGATCCAGTTCAATGTGCCGGCAGCGACCCGGGTTGAACTTGAGATCTTCGATATCGGTGGACGGCGCCTGCGCACTCTGGTGCGTGAGGAAATGGCGGCCGGATCGCACACCGTCGAGTGGAACGGGCGCGATACCGATGGCCGCGCCGTCGCCAGCGGGGTCTATCTGTCCCGTTTGCTGATCGGCGAGACGGTATTGACCGAGCGCTTGGTGCTGACCAAGTAGAAATGCCGGATGTCCCAGGATAGCGGGGTGGGTCCTGAACAGGCTCGCCCCGTCTTTGCGTCCTTGGCCACGGGTTTGGTGGTCGCGGTCGTTCTGCGGCTGATGAAAATGTCGGAGTAGTCGGTCCGGTCGGCCCTTCTGCACTGAACCGCCCCTTGGGACCGGCAAATGTGCTAGAATTCCCGCCGGAGGCCCTATCATGAAACAGTATCTCTTTCTGGTTCCCTTACTACCCATCCTGATGCTGGGCGCGGTGTCGGCAATGGCGTGGGACGGTGTCGAGGTCACCGCCGCCGACGGCAGCGTCGAACGTCTTGCCTATGGCGGCGCCAGCCCGACACCCTATGCGTGCGCGTGGTACCACGACGAAACCACGGCTCCCTTTTTTCACATCACCAATGCCGAGGCCTTGGGCGACGAAAATTGTGCCGATCCTTGGCTGGTTCATTGCGATGCAGACAGTCTGGTCTACTACGGCGCCTGGCCGCTGGGAACGTCCTACACCGCGAACTCTATCGAGTACAACGTGGATCTCACCTGCACGGTGACGGTCGCCGTGCCGGTTCGTTTGCGGGCCGAGCGGGCCGGGGTTTTTGGCAGTCTGGCGGCCGACGAACACGATCTGACCCTCAAGTATCCCGATGGCAGCAGTCTGTCATTGTTCTGGGCGGCAACTGGGCCGGAAGAAACGCAGCTGATCCTGGCGCCCGGCAGCTATGAAGCGACGCTCCACGTGTTCGCCAGCCACTATCGCCAAAGCGGCCAATTCATCCGCCCTTATGAAGGACGGGTGCGCCTGTTGTGGGAAGACCTGGGAGTGGTGGGGGTGGAGCCGGTGGCCTGGAGCTCGTTGAAGGCTCTCTATCGCTGAAGTGCGGTGTTCGCAACGGCGGCCTTTCGGCAATGGGTGAAGTGGGTTGCGAATGAAGGGGGTATTGAGGGCCAAGTGCAGGAGGTTGGCAAATCATTGGTATCGTGTTATAATTTATTTATAGACAACAATTTAGAAAACGGTCGCGTCGTCATGAGCCGAAACGCCAAAGGCGCGCACGCGCCGTCTGGTCCAGCCCCGCTGAGCCTTTCTGCAACACCGCAGTTTTTCGAAATCGATCGCTGCCTGATTTTCAGACCACGGGTCATTCTGTCCTGTGGTCGCCAAGCCGGATTGTGAACCGCGAGGGAAATTCCAATGAGTAGCCTGACCTTCGGAGTCGTGGGAACTTCGAGCAAAGCTGACGAGAGACGCCTCCCCATCCATCCCGACCATCTGAAGCGCCTGCCTGAAAACATTCGCCGCCAGCTGGTCTTCGAAAAAGGCTACGGAGAACCCTTTGCTGTCGCGGACTCTGAAATTGAGGCTTTGTCGGGGGGGATGGCTACCCGGAGTGAACTGCTGGCTGAAATCGGGAACGTGATTCTGCCCAAGCCGGTCTTGGCTGATCTGGAGGAACTGCGAGTCGGCGGTATTCTCTGGGGCTGGCCGCACTGCGTGCAACAAAGCGACATCACCCAGGCCGCCATCGACCGCAAGCAGACCCTGATCGCCTTTGAGGACATGTTCGTCTGGGGGCCCAACGGCCAATCCGGCCGCCACACTTTCTATAAGAACAACGAAATGGCGGGCTATTGCGGGGTGCTGCACGCACTGCAGCTCAAGGGCATCGACGGGCACTACGGCAAACAGCGCAAGGTCGTCATCTTCAGCTTCGGGGCCGTCAGCCGCGGAGCGATCTACGCCCTGAAGGCCCGCGGCTTCCGGGATATCACCATTTGTATCCAGCGCCCCGACCATGCAGTTCGTGAGGAAGTGCTCGACTGCACGTACGCGCGCATTCGGCCAGGCGGCGAGGGCGAGGCCCGCATGATGGTGGTGGAACACAATGGTAACGAGTACCCCTTGATCGACCTGCTCAGCCAAGCGGAAATTATTGTCAACGGGATCTTTCAGGAAACCGACGACCCGGTCACCTTCGTCAGCGAAGCGGAAATGCCCTTTCTCAGGCCCGGTTGCCTGATTATCGATGTGAGCTGCGATGAGGGGATGGGCTTCTATTTTGCCAAGCCGACCACATTCCGGGAACCGATGCTGGAGTTTGGCGCCGTGAGCTATTACGCGGTGGACCACACGCCCAGTTATCTGTGGCAGAGTGCCACGCGATCGGTCTCGGCCGCCCTGATTGTTCATTTGCCGACGGTCCTGGCCGGGCCTGCCAGTTGGCAGAAAAACGAGACGATCCGCCAGGCCATAAATCTCGAGGATGGGGTGATCCAGAAACCCGACATCCTGGCGTTCCAGAACAGGTTGGAGCCGTATCCTCACCTTGAGCAGCGGTGAGTCTCCGGGATTATGAACGGCTGGATCGGGCGAGCAAGAGGCGGGCGATCAAGGCGCCGAGTCGGGACTGACAAGGCCGGCGTCGTGGATCATCTGCAATTTCATGATCTCCATGTCGCTCAGGGGCAGGCGCTCCGGTGCGCGGCCATCCTTGTAGATCCAGACGCGTTGCTTCTCTTCCAGCGCGATCGGTGCGTCGGGGCCGATCAGGGGCAGAACCGAGATTCCGCCTTCCCAGAGACAGACGCACGAGGCGGAATCGGTGCGGAAGACGGCAAAGGTGGTGCCCGTCAGTTGGGCCTGCAGTTCGTCGGTGGCGAAGACCAGGCCGAAGTCGAGCTTGCGGCCACCTGAGGTGCCGTAGATTTCGCCGGAGTTGACGGTCAGGCGGCGGTCGCGACCAAACCAACGACCGGGCGGGCGGGGCAGCTCGAGTGCGGTGCCCGGCACCATCCGGAAGCGCAGCTGTGCGCCGAGTTGCATCTCCAATTCGCTCTCGGGGCCAGTGGCGATCAAACCGTGGTCCACCGGTTGGCCAATGGCCGCAGCGCTGTCCTGCACGACCGCAATCCCGGCCGGATTCACGACATCCAGGACAACCCACTGTTGGTCGGGCGTTGAGCCGTACCAGAATATGGCGATGGCGCTCAGGACTGCGGCGACCATCATGCCGCCCCAACGACGGGCCGTCGCACTGCGGGGCTTCAGCGGCGTCACCACAGCGTCATCCTGGCCGGTGCCGTAGAGGAAGGCGGACCGGGCCCGTTCGCGCGCGGCAGTGGCCACCTTGGCCCGTGGCAAACGGGCCAGGGTCTCGAGAGCCAGAGCCCCATCTTCGCCAGGCGGCAAATGGCTGTTGTTGTGGCGGTCGTCGCTCATTTTCCCCGCCCTTCTTGTTGGCCGTGCGCGCGAAAAAGATCGCCCAGTCGGACCACGGCCCGCGAATGGCGTTGACGCACCGTATCGGGGGTCAGCTCCAGCATCTCGCAAATTTCAGCGGTGGGCAGTTCTTCATAATCCCGCAGCAGAATGATCTCGCGGTCGGCCTCGCGCAAACCATGCAGGGCGCGCCATACAGCCTGCAGTTCTTCGTCTTTTTCCATCACGCTTTGCACGTCGGGATCCGGATGGGCCACTTTCAGGCCCGTCTGGTCCTCGACATTCAGCTCGCGCTCGGAACGTTTGTGTTCGCGGCTGCGCCAATGGTCGCGGATCACGTTGGTCGCCACGGTGAAAACCCAACCTGACGGATCCCGTTGGGGGTCCAGTTGGTTCACCGTGCGGTGCAGGCGCAGAAAAATTTCCTGGGTGAGATCCTGACCCAGAATCGGGTCCCGCAGAAGGTTGACCACATGAGCGTAGACCCGCTCATAGAAATGGTTGAAAAATTCGTCCATAGCCGCCGTGTCATGCTGGGTTACGCGCTCAAGGACGGCGGCCGCCAGGGGCCTTTCCTGTCCATGAAAACGTGACCTTGCCGGAACCATGCATTTCTCCAGTTGAATTTCTCTTGTGGCAGCCCGGAAATCGGACCGGATCTGCTCCGATGCCGACCGCTGTCGCCTTCGATCGCGCGAACCTACCACGCTGTTTCGCGGACGGTCAAGACGCCAGAAACGGCGCCCGCCGCGTCCCGGGATCAAGGCATTGAGCCTTTCGAGGACGCGACGGGTGCCAGTGTTCATCGCCAAAATCTACCGGAAGGCGGCTTTCAAAGCGCCCCAGGAGCTCTCGGAAACCGCAACGGTGCCCGTGATCGTGGCTGAACCGGTCGGGAAAGTGGCCGCAACCTGGTTACCCAGCATGCCACCGTTGGTCAGGGCATCGGTGGGCACTGCGCCGGCCAGAGGCTTGAACTGGAACGGGCCAGCGCCGTTGTCGGGCACAGGCTCGATGCTGATGACCGCCACGAAGTCGCCATTATCCAGATCAAAAACCGGTCCGCAATGGAACGCGGTGAAATCCTGGCCGGGGAAGGGCGGGCCGCCGCCCATGCAACCAGCCAAGTCGCTGTCACCAACTGCGCCACCAGCGAAGGTGCCGGTGCTGTAGGGCATGGGCGAGCCGCTGCTGATGTCCACGATCCAGCCTTCGTAGGTCCAGTTGGTCCCGAGGCTGGGCAGGTTGGTCAAGCCGGCCATCGGTCCGGGCATGGAAAGGTACCAAATGCCCTGGTTGTCGTTGCCCGCGTCAACACTGTTGTCGCTGGGGGTTGCCAAGATGTAGCTGCCGGCCGCGGTCATCAGCATGTCCAGGCCAGGCAGGGCCGAAACCAGCGGCGTGGTTTCGCTGCTGACGTCACCGGTCAGCACGATCAGGCCCGAGGGGCCGGGATCAGCGTCGCCAACCGGCTCGAGGGAAATCTTGATCGCCGAGGCCAGACCAACGTCGCCGCTGGCGGGAAACGAAGCGATCACGCCGCCGCCGCCAGGCATGACCGGCTGGCCACCGGCGTTCACATTGAAGACGCCGGTCGAGACGGGCGCGCCATCAATGATGGCCCAGCCTTCGTAGAGGCCTTCGGTGGCTTCATCAAGAGGGGCAAGATTGGCAAAAGTGAGGGAAAGCTCTGCTGCCAGGGCCAACGAGGCCGTGAGCATCAGGGCTGCGGTTGTCAAAAGACCGATACGCAAAAATTTCATCTGGTTCTCCTGTTCCGTTTATGTTCGCGCCGGATTCTTCACCGGCGGGAGTCGTTGCAAGGCACTTCTATGGGGATCTACGAAGTGCCCACCCACGGCGTGACAGGATATTTTTAATTTTCTTCTGGTGCCGCAGATTGGCCGGGCGAGTGCGTTTGACTGTCTACGACTTGCGGGGCCAGAAGGTCGTGACGTTGGTCGACCAGGTGATGCTGGCCTGTCTTCTAGAACCCGCGCTCGTATGGCTTGGGCAGTGGTGCGTCCACACCAAGCTCCCGCGCCGCATGCAGCGGCCATTGGGGGCGGCGCAATAGTTCTCGCGCCAACAGGACCACGTCTGCCTGTCCGTTGCGGACAATGCCATCGGCCTGTTCGGGCTCGGTGATCAGGCCAACCGCGCCGGTGGCCAGCCCGGCTTCGGCCCGAATCCGCTCGGCAAACTCGACCTGGTAGCCGGGGCCTACCGGGATCTCGGCATGGGGCACGGCGCCACCTGAAGAGCAATCCATGAGATCGACTCCCAGTGGCCCCAACTGGCGGGCCAACTCGATCGATTCTTCCAGCGACCACCCGCCCGCCACCCAGTCCGTGGCTGAAATCCGCAACCAGAGCGGCAATCGTTCCGGCCAGACTTCACGGACGGCCGCCACGGTCTCGCGCACCATTCGGGTGCGGTTTTCGAAACTGCCGCCGTATTGATCATTCCGCTGATTGCTCAGCGGCGATAGGAACTGGTGCAGCAGATAGCCGTGGGCGGCATGCAACTCGATGATTTCCGCACCGGCCTCCAGCATACGCGTCGCTGCGGCGGCAAAGGCGGCCACCAGCGTGTCGATACCTGCCTGGTCCAGCGCTTCAGGCACATGGTAGCCATCATGGAAAGGCATCGCGCTGGGCGCCACTACGTGATCCCAGCCACCTTGGGCGGCGCCGAGCACTCCGCCACCATCCCAGGGCGGAGCGGTGGATGCCTTGCGGCCGGCATGCCCCAGCTGAATCGCGGGCACCGCGTTTTGTTTTTTGAGAAAATGAAAAACCCGGGCCAGGGGTTCGATGTGGCTGTCCTGCCAAACACCCAGATCCGCCGGACTGATGCGCCCTTCCGGTGATACGGCCGCTGCTTCGGCCATCACACAACCCGCGCCACCGGTTGCCCGGCTGCCCAAATGCACCAGGTGCCAATCGGTCGCATGACCGTCTTCGCACGAGTACTGACACATGGGCGAAACGGCGATGCGGTTGCGGAGCGTGACCTCGCGTTGGGTCCATGGGGTGAACAGGCCAGTGGGCATGAGTTTTTTCTCCAAAAAATGGGTCCAGAAAAGCGCGCGTCGCCTTCGGCAGGAATGCGGTACGAAAAAAATATACCACGTTTCTGCCTGCAGTGCGAATCTGCGGCCATTCGCGAAATTAGCTGTCAAAGCTGTTGGCTGGCGCTATCTTGAACCCTGAATCTCATCTGCCGAACCACCATTTCCCGGGAGAACGCCCATGTGCGTGTCCAGCCTTCGACCCTATGCTTTCACGGCCGCTGTTCTGTTGGCCTGGCTGACTTCCGCACCGGCGGCCCACGCCTGAGGCATCGCACCACCGGGCGGTCTGCCCGCGACATGTCATGGACCGGTTGCCGAGGCCAGACAGGTGCAAGTGGGGGTGGGTGGCGGCACCCTGGACACGACCCTGCGCTTTGGCGACGGGCGTGAAGCCGAGCTCGAACTGGACTCGGTTGCCTTGTCTGTGGGCAGGGTCCGGCCTGCCGGATGGTCGCCGCGCGTGACCGCAGGCTGGATCACTGGTGGCACCCTCGCGCAGGAGGGCGGCACAAACCACGATTTTTCCGGCGGATTTCTGATTGCCGCCGGCATGGACAAACGTCTCAGCCCGGGTGGTGGGGTCAGACCGGCGGTCGACATGTCTCTGGGTTTGAGCGCTGCCTGGGCCCAGACCGAGCAGCAAGGTACCGGGACCGAGGCCGACTACACCGCAGCTGATTTCCGCCTGGGAGTGCGCACGATGTGGCCGGTCGGGACGCGCTTCTTTCCCTACGCGGCAGCCCGGGTTTTTGGCGGCCCGGTGAACTGGAACTGGAACGGCGATGATGTCCAGGGCAGCGATGCCCACCACTATCAGTTGGCGGTGGGTGCGGCAGCCGCATTTGGTCGCATGGCCCTGCAACTGGAATGGGGCGCGCTGGGTGAACAAAGCCTCAGCGCGGGGGGCAGCACTCTCTGGTAGGTCCTTGCAGTTCGGGTGGTTACCGTCCTGGGTTAAACTAAAGGATTGAGTCCAACACCGCGATCAGTCGCTCGATTTCGGCCAGCGTATTGTAGTGCACAAAACTGACGCGCACCACGCCATCTTCCAGATCAAAATCCAGAGCCTGGCAGAGATGCCAGGCATACATATGGCCATACCGGATGGCGACCTCACTGCGGTCGACATCGGCGCAGATCTCCCGCGAGGTCCGCGCCCGGTGCACGAAACTGATGGTGCCGACACGGTCGGTTTTGGCGTCAGAAGGACCGATCACCCGCACTTTGGGATGATCATTCAGATAGGCCAGCAACCGCGCGATCAGCGGCTCTTCCCAAGCCTGCATGCGGGCAAACCCCGCTTCAACAACCGCCCGCGTACATGCGTCATCCGCCGGGGTTCCGGTCAGAAACTTCAGGTAATCGCCCAGGCCCAGCAGACCGGCGCAGCTCTCGTGGTTGGCCCCACCAGGTTCGAATTTGTAGGGCAGGTCATTGTCAGGAATGAAAAAATGGTTGGGCCCGGTGAGTTCAGCCAGGGCTGCTTCAGAACCGTAGAGTACGGCCATGTGGGGGCCGTACACCTTGTAGGTGGAATAGACATACCAATCCACGCCCAGAGCCTGCACATCGATGGCCCGGTGCGGCGCGTAGGCGACACCATCGGCGACAACACGCGCGCCGGCGGCATGGGCCATCTGCGTGATCGTCGCCAGATCAACAATTTCGCCGAGCAGGTTTGAAACGTGGGGGAGCGCAACCAGGGCCGCCCCTTCGTTGAGCAGGTGCTGCAAATCATCCAGCGGGCAAGTGATTGTCTCGGGATCCAGGCGCCACCAGACAATCTCGATGCCCCGGCTTTCGAGCCGTTTCCAACAACCGAGATTCGCCTCGTGCCCGGTCTCGGCCAGGATGATGCGCTGCCCCGCTTGCAGAACGTTGCCAAAGCTGTCGGCCAGGATGTTCAGCAGGGCTGTGGACGAGGGGCCAAGGATGGCGTGACCCGTGCCGACATTCAGCAGCGTGCGAGCAAACTCATGGGCGGCCTCGACCGTGGCGGTGCTCTGTTGCGACAAGCTGTACCCGGCCCCCAACTGGACATAGGTTTGCGTCAGGTAACGGTGCATGCGGTCGGCGACAGAGGCAGGTACCTGGGAACCGCCGGCGTTTTCCAGAAAAACCGTGGGGCCTCGGAGGGCGGGGAACTGGGCGCGGATGGCGGTCTGGTCGGGCAGGTTGGAGTTGGGTGTCACAGAGCGGCCTTTCGTCAGCGATTCGGGGCCACCGGGCGGATGGCTCACGGAGCGGGAGTATTTCACCTGAGGATCATAAGCGAGAACGTCGGCGTTGAGCCAGAACTGATTGGGGCGGAAGGTGCGGTTCAGGATTTGCTGAAAATTGCGACGCTGAGCAGGCAAAAATGCTATGATGTTGGCCATAATCCGGATTTCTTCTACAGGTTCAGGTGATTGTGCGCTGCCTCCAATTGATTCTCTTGCTGTGTTTGCTAGTCGTCAGCCAAGCTGTGACGGCAGCTCCCGTCCAGTTTCAGGTCAACCTCGGCCCCTATCTGGCCGCCGGGTATCTGGACCCCACCAGCGATCAAGTCGAAGTGCGTGGCGATTTCAATGGCTGGAGTGCTGGCCCGCATCTGTTGCCGCCGACGGCGGACGGAACATGGCACACCACAACCCTGGACCTGCCACCAGGTGACGTCGCCTACAAATTCGTGATCGTGCGCAGTGGGGGCGCGGTGGTCTGGGAGGACCATGTCGCCAACCGAACCTGGACCGTGCCACAGGCAGGCGGCGCCGCTCCGCTGGTCTTCTTCGACGACATGAGCGCCGCACCAGCGGCACCCATCATCGGTGCCGACCTCTCTCACGCGCCCCGCCTCACTTCTCTGGGTGCCACTTACAGCGCCGCTGGCCAGCCGGCCGACCTGCTGTCTTTGCTGGCTGCGACAGACCACAACCTGATCCGCCTGCGCCTGTGGCATTCCCCGGATGAATCCTGGCAGGCGCTCGAGGCGACCATCGATTACGCCCAACAGGTGGCTGCGGCCGGTTTTGACATCATGCTCGATCTGCACTACTCCGACACCTGGGCCGACCCGGGGCACCAGACCCCACCTGCGGTGTGGCAGGGCCTGGACGCCACCGCCCTGACCGATTCGATCGCCGCCTACACCGGGGCCGTGGTCGCGCAATTCACGGCCGCCGGCGTCGACCTGCGTTACCTGCAAATCGGCAACGAGATCGACGGCGGAATCCTGTGGGACGAAGGGCGAGTGGGCTGGCCCGGCAGCCCTTTTGATACGCCGCTTCAGTGGTCTCGCCTGACCACCCTGCTACAGGCTGCAGCCCAGGCCGCCCGGGCCAACCTGCCGCCGGGCGTGCAAACCGAACTCATCCTGCACCTGGCCACCGGGGGCGACAACACACGCTGCCGCTGGTTCCTGGACCAGGTCACCACAGCCGGTGTCGATTTTGACGTGATCGGGCTCTCATTCTATCCCTGGTGGCACGGTTCACTGTGGGATCTGGACGCCAACCTGCGCGATCTCGGCCCTCGCTACGCCAAGAGTCTGCTCGTGGTGGAAACCGCCTATCCCTGGACCCTGGATGGTGCCGATGCGACGGGCAATTTTGTGACCGGGAGCACCAACCTGCCGGCCGGATATCCCGCCACTCCGCGTGGGCAATTGGATTTTCTGCGGGATGTGCGGCGAGTGGTCGAATCTGCGGGAGGGCTGGGTGTCGTGACCTGGGAGCCGGCGTTCCTCGTGGTCCCCGGTGGGCCGCCCAATCCCCACGAAAATTTGACCCTGTTCGACTTCGCCGGCGATTCCCTACCGGGGCTCGATTTCGGAATGCGTGGCCTGATTGCCACAGCGGTGGAATCCGTACCCGCCGGCCATCAATTGGCCCAGAATCGGCCCAACCCGTTCAACCCGACGACAGACATCACCTACCGCCTGGCCGCTGCCGGACCGGTGAGCCTGAAGATCTACAATCTCGAGGGGCGCCTGGTCAGGGCATTGGTCGATACGACGCAGGGGGCGGGAGAACACACAGTGCACTGGTCGGCCCGCGATGAGCATGGGCAATCCCTCGCCTCGGGGGTCTATTTCTACGAATTGACCACTGTGATGGGCGTCGAACGGCGCAAAATGGTGCTCGTCAAATAGCGCCCGCAAGTGGTGATGCTTCCGTTTTGTATATATTTTGGAGCAAATCCCGGTGCCCGGCCGGATCTGACTCACCCCAAGCGCCGAGGAATCCCCATGAAATTGCGCCCGACTCCATTGGTCCTGCTGTCCCTGTTCACCGTACTGATCCTGGTGGCGCCCCTGGCGGCACAGGCGGAGCAAAAAGCTGTGCTGGTCACCGGCGCCAGCTCCGGCATCGGTCGCAACATCGCCGAACGTTTGGCCCAGGAGGGACACTTCGTCTACGCCGGCGCGCGCAAGGAAGCTGATCTGGCCGAGCTGAACGCCATCGCCAACGTTCAGGCCGTACGTTTAGACGTGACGGTGCAGGCGGACATCGACGCCGCCGTGGCGTTCATCAGCGAACAGGAACGCGGTCTCTATGGCATCGTCAACAACGCCGGCGTGGCCGTTTTTACGCCCATGAACGAGACGCCTGAAAAAGACCTCGATTTTGTTTTTGATGTGAACATCTACGGACCCTACCGGATCAACAAGGCCTTCACACCGCTGCTGGTCGCCAGCCAGGGGCGCACGACGACGATCGGTTCGATTTCGGGTTTCCTGACTGGAGCCTATTCCGGCACCTACAGCATGAGCAAGTTTGCCGTCGAGGCCTACACCGATGC
>CAZLUL010000118.1:0-12684 GCA_964562635.1 uncultured Fibrobacteraceae bacterium
CCATCCGGCTGGGGCCCGGTGCGGTGGGTGCGGCGCTGGGGTTGTTTTTTTTGACGGCGGTGTGGCATGAGTTGGGCCATGCGGCGGCGTTGGCTCGTCATGGATATCCCCCCGGGGGAATCGGGGCGGGTCTTTTGTTCGTCATCCCGGTGTTGTTTGCCGACGTGACGGCCGTCGGTGCGTTGCCGCGCCGGGGGCGATTGCGCGTGGACGTATCGGGGGTCGGGTTCCAGTTCGGCCTCGGCGGTTTCCTCGCGCTGCTCTCGCCGCTGGGCGCTGTGCCTGCTATTGCGGCCTGGTTGGCCTTGCTGGCCGTGGCCTGGAGCCTGTTTCCCTTCATTCGGGCCGATGGGTATTGGATGGTTTGCGATCTGTTGGGGGTGGTCGGGTTGGAGCATGATCCGGTGCCGGCGCCCGGGCCCGGGTTGCGGGTTTTTCTGCGGCTCTATCGTTTGGCCAATGCGGTTTTTCTGTTGGGAGTGGGGTTTGTCCTGCCCCTGCGCTATATGCATCGGTTTGAAGCGGTGCTGGCTCATTTGGGGATCGCTGAAATCCGGCCTCTGGTCCTGGTGCCGTTGATGGTGGTGGGCGCAGGGGTCTTGGCGGTTGTTTGGTGGAATATTCTGCGCCGGGTTTGGGATTTGGTCGTGGGGGCCTGCAAGGTGTATGATAGGGGCTAACCCGGCGCAGATGGTCTTGTGCGAAAGTTCTCCCATGCCTGACGAACCAACCCCCATGAACATCGACGGCATCCTGGACCTGCACATGTTTCCGCCCAGGGTGGTGAAGGATCTGGTGCCGGATTACCTGGCAGAGTGCCTGGCGGCCGGGATCTTCGACGTGCGCATTATTCATGGCAAGGGTGTTGGGGTATTGCGTACTATTGTGGAAGGAATCCTGAAGGACCATCCGCAGGTCGAATCATTTGCGCATCCGAACGACGGTTCCGGCTGGGGCGCCACCGTGGTGCGGCTCAAGCCGTTGAACCAGGACAGCTGACACCATGGGCAAAAAGAAAAAGCGCCAACCAGGGCCGGACGGCAGCCAACCCCGACGGGGCAAGCGCCGTTCGATTCGCTATGAGGCCGAAGAAGAATGGCCCGAAGATCGGCAACCCGCCCGGGCGGCCGACGCGCCCCCGGAAATCCTGTTGCGAAAATTGACGGTGAACGAGGCCCTGGCCCGACTGGATTTCCAGTTGCGGGCCTTTGCGGCCAAGAACAAGTTGCGGGTGCTGGTGGTGCACGGCAAGGGCACCGGTTCCCTGGGCGGGGTATCGGTCTTGAGTCCCGCGGTGCGCAATTGGTGTGACGCCCACCCTTCGTTGGTGGTATCGTGGTCCGAGGCGCCGCCCAAGTGGGGCGGGGCCGGGGCCATTGTTGTCAATTTGCGCTCCTAGGCGCCTGGAAAATATCATGACCATTGATCGTTTTGAGGAACCCCTGTCCGAAGCAGACAGCGAAGGATTCCTGTCCAGCCGCACCGCGTTGGTGACCGGTGGGGCCCGGCGCATCGGGCGGGAATTGGCCCTGTCCCTGGCGGTTGAAGGGGCGCACGTCATTGTCCACTACAACACTTCAGGCGATGAAGCGCGGCAGTTGGTGCGGGAGATCGAGGGCTTTGGCGGCTCGGCCGACTCGATCAGTGGCGACTTGTCAGAGGCTGCGGCTGCGATGCGCCTGGTCGCCCAGGCGACAAAGTTGTGCGGCAATCCGATCGATATCCTGATCAACAACGCTTCGTCCTTTGTGCGGTGCGGCGCCGTGGAAACTTCCGTGGAACAGTGGGATGAGCTGCAGGCGGTCAACCTGCGGGCGCCTTTTTTGTTGGCGCGAGGCTTTGCGAAGCAACTGCCGGCGCAGTGGTCGGGCGATATCCTGAATCTCAATGACGCCCATGCGCTGCACGGCGATACCGCGCACTTCGGTTACACCATCACTAAGGTGGGGTTGCATGGTTTGACGCAAAATCTGGCCCACGCCCTGGCGCCGCGGATCAAGGTCAACGAACTGAGCCTGGGCGCGGTGATGGCGCCGGATGGCGACTATGTGAAAACCCCCAAATCGAAACTGCCCCTCGGCCGCTTCCCCCAGCTGGATGAAGTGATTTCGGGTATGATGTTCCTCTTGGGCACACCAGGAGTGACGGGCCAAACCATCAGCCTCGATGGCGGACAATTTCAAGGTTGAGCTGAAGCACTGGGAGAAACAATGAGCCGATTGAAGAAGAACCTGATCGTGGTGGGCGACCGCCTGTTGATCCGGCCCGAAGAAGGCGAAGAGCGGACCAATGCCGGTTTGATCTTGCCGCAGGGGGCCCAGGCTTCGCGGCAGGCCCGCGGTGGCTGGGTGGTTTCGGTGGGGCCGGGTATGCCGATCGTCTCGCCGGCCGACTATATGGAAGACGGCTGGGGCGCGGGCGAAGAACCGGAACCCCGGTTTGTGCCGTTGCAGGCCCAGGAGGGTGATTATGCCCTGTTTTTGCACAAGGCCGCAGTGGAGATCACGTTTGAAGGCAAGAGCTACCTGATCGTGCCCAACGGGGCGGTTTTGGTGCTGGTGCGTGAGGGGTTTGAGGCGAGTCATGAGGCCTGGGATGCGGGCAATACGAATTAGGGAGCGGGAGAATTGCGATATTTTGCGTTGGTGATGTGCGTGTTGTTATTGGGTTGCGCCGGGGGCAGTGACGAGAAGTCGGAGGAGTTTGTGGTGGGCAAAACGACCGGGTTGGAATTTGGGTTGGCCGTTGAACCGCAGGTTGTCGAACCGGGGGCCACGATTGCGATGGTGTTGACGGTGGTCAACCCACGGGAGGTGTCGCACGCGGTGCGGTTCACTTCCGGGTGTATGTATGGCTTTGGTCTGTGGAATGAGGAGGGCGAGTTGGTGGCCCCGCCGCCGCCGATGTGCACGATGAATGCGCCGGTGGTGGAATTTGGGGCGGGGGAAGTTGTGGAACGCCAGTTTGAATGGGTGTGGGACGAGGGGGCTGTGGCGCCAGGCACGTATTTCCTGAAGGCCGGAATCGGACCGCGAGGGGAATTCGAATCTTCGGCTGGGGTTGAGGTGCGGTTGGGCGCGCGGTGAAATTTTATAGGCGCCAAAATGGGCCGCCGTTGGTTTGGGAGTGGTCGGCGCGACGATGGTGGTTTTGGGGGGAATGATCATGCTGGTTTTTTTGCCGGCGGATTTTGGGGGAGGGCTTGATTGAGGGCGTGGTTCTTGTCTTAACTTGTATTTATATATTGTTTTAGCTTGTTTTTAACCTGTATTTTCGGTACAATGTTTCGACCTCCCAACAGCACCAAACATGAAGGAAAAACCATGTCCGAAACACCCCGCGGGTTCCGCCCCGACCAGTCGGCCAATGAAGTTCATCAGGCTTTAAAATCATCGCTGGTGGCGATGGAAAAAGCGCAGCGATGTGCCGTGCTGTGGTTCGGCGATATTCTGGAACGTCAGCTGTATCGGGAGCTGGGTTACAGTTCGATCAACCAGTATGCGAAAATGGAGGTGGGGTTTTCGACCAGCCGCACGGGTGATTTTTTGCAATTGTGCCGCAAGCTGAAGAAGTTGCCGCAGGTGAAGGCGAAAGTGGAGTCGGGTGAGTTGGGCTACACGGCGGCTCGCGTGATCGCGCCGGTGGCTGACGCGACCAATGAAAAGGCGTGGGTTGATTTTGCGTTGCGGAATTCGCGCCGGGAATTGGAGCAGGAAGTGAAGCGAGCGAAGCGGGAAGTCGCGGATTTGGCCGCCGCTCAGCCTTCGCTGTTGCCGGTGCCGCAGAAGCGTCCGGCGGCCGTGGTTCCGGTTCGGGTGAGCATCGAGATGTCTCCGACCCAATTTGCGCGTTATGAGAAACTTTGGGAACAGATCCGCAAGCAACGCCATGCGCCGGCGGAAAAAGTTGAGGCGTTGCTGGAGATTATGGCTTGCTACGCCGCTGAAAGTTCCCCCCGGGGGGATGTTTCGGGGGCGCCGGCGCAAATCCATATTCACCAGTGTCTGGAATGCGAAAAGACCACCGTGCCGACCAGTCGGGGTGAATTGGAGATTGGGCAGGCCGAATTGGAGCGGGCGGCATGTGATTGTCAGACCAGTCGGCCTCATGAGCGCAACCGGGCGTCGATTCCGCCTGCGGTTCGGCGGCAGGTACTGGCCCGTTATCGCCATCGGTGCCAGGGGCAGGGTTGTGGACGTTCGCACTATCTTGAGGTTCATCACAAAATTTCCCGGGCTCGGGGCGGTTCCAATGAGCCGGACAATTTGACCTGTTTGGGTTCGGCCTGCCACCGATTGTTGCATGAGAAAGTTGCCGGTGTGGCCGGCGAGCCGCCGGCAACCTACCGCTGGGGAGACATGGGGCGTCAACTGAATAGGCACTGTCTTTTTGCCGACGGGTTGGGTATAAAAGCCATTCATTCAGACAAGTCGAACAAGGGGATGTTATGCGCAAACTCTGGATTCTCATTTCGGTCTTGATCATTGCCGGCTGCGGCGAAGACTCGACTACGCCCACCGTGACCCCGTTTGCCCTGCACCTGATTGTCACTGACACGGCCGGGGGGCGGATGGGGGGCGTGGAAGCGCGGGCGCACGTCCAGATTCCCGGCCTGAACCCATGGGCGGGCAAGTCCGTGACCGTGGTTCCGTTTACGACGGCGGTTGCCTGCGATCTGGAAATGAATGTCTTCGATATGGAGGACCGCCTGGTCAGAACGATGTCGTCTGAGGGTGCCATGCCCGGATCTCATCAATGGCAGATCTTGATGGAAGAGGATGGCGTGCCTTTGCTCGGCACGGCCCTTTACCGATACGAATTGGTGGCCACTGCGGCAGGCCAGGAGCTGTTTCGCCAGAAAAAGACGATGACGGTATACGACTCGTTCGACTTCGACAAACAGCCTTTGCTCGGAGTGACCGACAGTGAAGGAAGAGTCAGTTACAACGACCAGACCCGGTTTCCCTTCCTGTACGAGGCTGGACCCCAGCCCCATGTGGATTTCGATAGCCTGCCGCGGGGCGAGTTCGATTTCAGCAATATGGTGGCCTTCACCCTGACCGACACCCTCACCAACAACCGCGTCGTGGTGGAGGCTGTCGTTGGTCCGGAGCTGAATAATCTCACTCTGGTGTGGGATGAAGCCTTGGTTGCCATCTCCGGAGACTTCGTATCGCGGGTTGAGGTTTCGCTTCCGAATCTGGAAAAGGCCCAGCCCCCGGCCGAATTTTCCCTGGGGCAGAACTACCCCAATCCCTTCAACTAGATAAAAAAAGCCCCCGCACCAATCGGCGCGGGAGGCCTTCATCACTCATTGATTCCTATCGATAATCCGCCGCCGCCGGATACATTTCATTCCACCAGTCCGGCCGGTCCTTCAGGAACTTCGCCAAAAACGCCATGATCGTATCGTTCCATACGATGCGTTGTTCGTGATTCAGGATGTGGTGATCCTGGCCCACGATCTGCACGTATTCGACTTCCTTGCCCAGCAGCTTCAGGGCGGTGAACAGCTGATCGCTTTCGCCCTTGGGCACGTTCACGTCCGAGTCGCCGTGCACCAGCAACAACGGCGTGGTGATCTTGTCGGCGTGGAAGATCGGGCTCTGCTCGATGTACAACTCGCGGTCGGCCCAGGGGAAGGAGCCGGCCAGGGCGCGGGCGCCGTAGGCGTAGCCCCACAGGCCTTCACCCCAGTAGCTGCTGATGTCCGAGATGCCCGCGTGGCTGACCGCCGCGGCGAACAGATCGGTCTGGGTGATGATGTATTCGGTCAGGAAACCGCCGTAGCTGGCGCCCATGCAACCGACCCGGGTTCCGTCGGCAAAGGGGTGGGCGGCCAGGAATTTCTCGGTGCCTTCGATGACTTCGGGCGCGGTCAAAATGCCCCAGTCGTTCACGTGGCGAGCGGCGAATTCCTGTCCGTAACCCGTGGCCCCGCTGGGGTTGGGCACGTAGACGATGTAGTCCTGACCGGCCCAGATGTTCTTGGGGTAGCGGCCGCCAAAATCGCGCGTGATGGGGCTGGTGCCGCCGTAGTAGTAGACGATCACGGGGTACTTGCGCGCCGGGTCAAAGCCGGGCGGGTAGTACACGAAGCCGTCCATCTGCATGCCCTTGTCCAGGGGCGCCACCCAGTTTTCGACCTTGCCAAAGACCACATCGCGGTACCAGGCGCTGCCCGGATCGAGCAGCAGTTTGGTCTTGTTCTTTTTCAAATCGATGGTGTAGACCGTATTGGGCGACGTGACGCCAGAGCCGCGGGTCACCGCTACGCGCGCATCGTGAGCCAGCACGATTTGGCTGGTGACATCCGACCCCGTGGCAACCTGTTCCCACTTCTCCGACCCGGGTTTCACGCGATACACGTTGTTGTACTGGGTGTCGGTGGTGCGGGCGTAGATCATCCCGTCGGCAGGTGACCAGGCGGCCCAGCTCACATCCGGCCGCAGGCTGATGCTGATGGCCTTGGGCGTGCGCGAAGCCAGATCGTACACGTAAAGTTGTCCGCCGTAGTCGTTGGCCTGCACACCGTCGGGCAGGTTGCGGCCCAGGCCGCCAAAGGCCGAAGGTGAGCCTTGCAGCAACAATTTCTTGCCATCCGGGCTCCACGAAGCGCCGCCCAGCCAGGGATCAGTCAGCACCTGCTGGACTTCCAACGTGCCCATGTCCATCAGCCACATTTCCGAGGTGGAGTAGGGGCGGTTGGCCATGTCGGGCGAACCGGTGAAGAAGACCATCTGCGAACCGTCGGGGCTGATTTCCCAACCCTGGGCACTGATCGGGCCTGCGGTCAGGCGGCGGGTGATGCCCGAAGGCGTGAAGACCTGCATCAGGTGCGAACGCCCGCGCCACCGGGGCTGGCGGTCGGCCGGATGCAGCACGCGTTTGACCTGGCGTGGGTCGGCGTCGGGTGTGCGGTTGATGGCGTAGATGATCGATTCGCCGTCGGGGGCCCATTGCCAGCCGCCCAACTTTTCGACGTCGGCCAGCACGACTTCGGTTTCGCCGCTGGCAAAATCGTAGGTGCGGATGGTCGCGGCCTCGCCACTGGTGGTCTGCCAGGTGACGCGGTGACCCTGGGGATGCCAGTCGACACCACTGGGGGCGTGGCTGCCCCGCCACAGGCGCATCAGCTTGCCGCTCTTGGTGTCGCGCACTTCAAGCCAGCTTTCGCGGTCGGTGCCGTTGCGGTATTCGCTGAGGCTGATGGCGGTCAGTTTGCCATCGGGCGAGACCGAGACGCTGCCGATGCGCGGGGCATTCAAGACCGTCTGGATATCGACGGTGCGGTCGGGCGTCGTGCCGGCCGTCAAGCCGGTGTCGGCGGAGCTGGGAGTCAGGCTCAGGTCAAAGGCCCAGTCGCCTTCGGTGTCGGCCTGGTGCATGGTGCGCAGAACGATCAGGTGTTTGCCGATGGTCAGTTTCAAATCGGCGGTGCGTGTGGCTGCGGCGCCATCTTCGCCGTCGGTCTTGGCAAAGGTGAGAGCCTGGCCGCCCACGATGCCCAGCAGCGGGTGATCGCCGGTGGCCGTCAGGGTGACCTTTTGCCAGCGGTCGCTGCTCAGGTAAAAAGCGAAGTAGCGGGCGCCGGCTTTGTCGCCCGGGCTGGCGCCGGAGTCGGCGACCTGCCAGGAAATATTCGCGCCATCCTGGCCGGCAAAACTGCCCCCGGCAGCGGGCCAGCCTTCACCGGGCAGGGCGGGCATCCCGGCCAACAGGTCGTCCCAGCTGACACCGGCGAGGTCCGCGTCGTGAAAGGCGGGCAGGGCCAGGGGGATCAAATCGGAGACCAGGACGGTCTCGACGGCGACCGGGTCAACGGCCGGGGCATCGTCTTCATCGGCGGCCCAGGCCGGAACTGCGAGCAGGGCAATCAGGGCTCCCAGGACAAAAAATCGGGGCAAAAGGAAATTTCCGGTGGTGCGCATGGTGCCTCCAGAGACGGTGACAGGCGGTCGAAATAGGGGATACCCTCCACAATAGCCCACGATGGACCTGATCCCAACCTCATAATCCCTCGGATTTTGTCTCTGGCGGTTTTCCGCTACCAACGCCCCATCTGGCGAGGCTCGTCGCCAAACACAGCGGCGGGGATCTCAACATCTCGTGTTGATTTCCCCGCCTTTTCGTTCCATCCTAGGTCGATATGAATATTTCAAGATACTTCAAACGCATCTGGCTGTTCCTGATCCGCCTGCAACGCGAGATCGGGTACGACGACTGCATGGGTATGGCGGCGCAAATCGCCTATTACACCATGTTGGGCCTTTTTCCGTTTTTGATCTTCCTGCTGGGCCTGTTGAGCACTTTCCCTCTGGGTGAGTCGCTGCAGCCGATGCTGTTGGAGGAATTGCAGGCCCAGATGCCTCTCGAGGCTGCCGAATACGTAACCGAGACCACGCTGAATCTGTTGCCCAACCGCAATCAGCGCCTGCTCAGCGTCGGACTGTTGGCCTCGTTGTGGGGGGCTTCGATGGCCGTGGGGGCGTTGATCACCACTATCAACCGGGCCTACAACATCCGGCCGCGGCGCAATATTGTGGTGCAAAAAATGTACGCCATCGCCCTGACCCTGGTTTTGTCGGGCTTGTGGCTGATGTCCATGACCATCATCCTGGTGGGTCCGGATTTCACCCAGAAGATTTTCGAGTTCTTCAACATCGCCAGTGCGACCAATACCTTCTGGACGAGCGCGCGACTGCCCATGGCCTTCCTGTTGAACATTTTGGCCCTGTCGATACTCTATTACATTGCCCCCGAAGCGAAGCAGAAGTTCCGCTGGATCCTGCCGGGCGCCGTGACTTCGACTCTGATGTGGGTGCTGGCCTCGTCGGCCTTCCGCATCTTCCTGCGCAACTTTGGCGCCTACAACAAGACCTACGGCTCACTGGCCGCCGTGGTCATCCTGCTGGTGTGGTTGTGGATGTCGGGCTTCATCTTTCTGCTCGGAGCCGAAATCAATTCGCTGATGAAACGCCAGAAGCACGAAAACGACAATACCCGTGCCCGACGCCAGACTTAGCTGCAACCAATCCGGGAGCCGATGATGTCCAATAGAATGACCACGATCTGGGACGGCGGACTGCGCTTTGTCCACACTTCGGCCACGGGCCACGAACTGATCACCGACGGGCCGATCGCCGGCGGAGGCACCGACACCGCGCCCACGCCCATGGAGCTGGTGCTGCTGGGCCTGATCGGCTGCACGGGCGTTGATGTGATCGCCATCCTGAACAAGATGAAGGAACCGCTGGAAGGCCTGGAAGTGAGTGCGGATTTTGAACGGTCCGAGAAGCATCCGCGGGTGTACACGAAGATTCATCTGACCTACAAATTTCGCGGTGCGTTGGATGAGAAGAAGGTCCAGCGGGCGATTGGGCTTTCCGAGACCAGATACTGCTCGGTTACGGCAATGGTGGGCCAGACGGCGAAAATCACTCACGAATACACGATTGAGGGCTGATCCAGTCTTGTAGAGCTTCTGGCCAGAGACACTCAGAACATCACATTGGAACCCTCCTATTGATAAATAAGGCGAATTCTGGTATGCTCATCGTTCGGGTGTTGCCCCTGAATAGACACCGTTTGCCAAACTGCTTATATGCCAGGAGAAATCCATGCTCAGACGCCTATTGCTGACCGCCAGCCTGTGCCTACTGGCTATCGCTGCTCTGCCCGGTTTGACCTCCGCCGTGGAAATCGACCAGGAACTTCGGGACCAATTTGCCAGCAAGAATGCCGGCGAAAAAATTCCCGTCCTGATGATCTTCGACAAGCCCAACCAGGTTGATCCCAGGGACCTCGCCGACCTGGACAAGGCCGATCCCAAAAAGCGCCGCCGCTCTGTCATCGCCGCGTTGAAGAAAAAGGGACGCCTCGCCCGGGCCAATGCCGCGATTGTCCTCGAAGATCCGGGCCGCGGGCCGCAGGTGGAAAACGTGCATTATCTCTACCTCGCCAACGCCATCGCCTTTGATGCCTCCTGGGAGATGGTGGCTTCGCTGGGCGGGTTGGCCGACGAAGCGACCCTGTTTTTCGACAAGACCTACGACCTGACCGCTGATACCGAGCGCGGCACGGTGCTGTCCGGTGCCAACAAGGGCATCGCAGCCATCGACACCGTCTGGAGCAACAAGTACATCAATGCCGATCGGGTGTGGAACGAATTGGGCTACACCGGCGCCGGCATTGTCGTCGGGCATATCGATACGGGTGTCTGGCTGGCCCATCCGGATCTGGCCAACCAGTTGTGGACCAATCCGGGCGAAATCGCCGGCAATGGAATCGACGACGACAACAACGGCTTCATCGATGACGTCAATGGCTGGGACTTTGGCGTGAACGACAACAACCCCAACGACGACAGCCCCGGGGGCGGACACGGCACCCACACCGCCGGCACCGTGGCCGGTGACGGCACCAACGGCACTTTGACTGGCACCGCGCCGGACTCCAAAATCATGGCGCTGAAAGTTTGGCAAGCCGATGGCAGCGGGGGCTCTTTGGGCATGATCTGGACTGCCCAGCAGTACGCCGTGGAGAACGGCGCCCGCATCATCACCATGTCCCTGGGCATTCCTGGGCCTATCCAGGCCTCGTTTATGCGGGCCGAGCGCTACAACGACAACAATATCCGGGATGCCGGTGTGACCTTCTTCAACTCGGCCGGCAATGACCACTTCAGCCAAACTCCGCCCACCGAGCTGGGCCTCAGCGCCCGCGTGCCGGCGCCCTGGAACGAATTGGCCGTGCCCCACAGCAGCACCGGCGGCGTGATTTCCGTGGGTGGCACCGGCTACAAGAACGACACCCTGTACTCCAGCAGTTCCCGCGGCCCGGCCAAATGGGACGACGTCGATCCCTGGAACGACTGGGCCTACAATCCCGGCCCGGGCCTGATCAAGCCGGATGTCGGCGCACCCGGCGTGGGCATCAACTCGACCACCATCGGTGGCGGCTACAGTGGCGATACGTGGAACGGCACTTCGATGTCCTGCCCGCATGCCGCGGGCGTGGCGGCTCTCATGCTCGAAAAGAACCCTTCGCTTTCCCCGGCGGGCATCGACTCGCTGATGGAACTCAACGCGATTGATCTGGGCGTGGCCGGCAAGGACGTCAGCTTTGGTTCCGGCCGCCTGGACGCCTACCTCATCCTCAACGCGGTGCCCACGGACCTGAACCCGGACCTGGCCTGGATGTCGGTGGTGCCCGATCCCGCGGGTGACGGTGTCCTGGATCCGGGCGGGGTCAGTGAAATCGCCATCGAATTGAAGAACGCCAGCCCCGTGGTCAACGCCACCGGCGTGACTGCGACTCTGGCTGTGGTGGCCAACCCGTATGTTACGGTGGCCGATGGCAACGGCAGCTATGTCGATTTGGACGTCGGCGGCAGTTCGGCCGCTAATACGGCCAACCCGTTTAGCCTGAATATTTCGGCGGCGGCGCCCGAAGGCTTCGGCTTCACCATGCTGGTGACCGTCTCGGCCAATGGCACCTACGAACAAACCTTCGACATTCCCTGGTACGTGGGCCTGCCCGACTGGCGCACCCATGATCAGGGCGGTATGTACCTGTCGGTGACCGATCAGGGTATCATCGGTTACATGAGCCAGGACCAGGCCATAGGCAACGGCATGGGCTACCAGGATGGTGGCAGTGGCCTGTTCGTGGGTTCGTTCTGGGCGGGCACCGACGTCACTTACATTTGCAATCGCGACTACGGCGGCCTCGGTACCGAGACCTACGAGTGGGAAGTTTCGAGCGCCAACCCCAATGGTCGCGTGCGTGACCTGGGCGATACCGGTTCGGGCCAGACCTACCAAGCGGTGTTCACCGACAGCGGACACGCCAGCTCGAAGCCGTTGCAGGTCGAGCAGACCACGATGGCCTTCGGTCTGCCGCAGAATAACCAATTCGTGATTCTCGAATACCGCGTGACCAATGACGGGCCGGTGGCCCTGCCCACATTGTACAACGGTGTGTACTGCGATTTCGACATCGGCGACTCTGCCGCGAATCTCGGGGGCACTGATGCTTCGCGCAACCTGTCGTACCTCTACGAAAGTGGCGGCACATACATGGGGATCGCGGTGCTCGGGGCTGCCAATTCGGCGCAAAACGTGACGGTGGTCAACAACCCGACCTACGTCTATCCCAACAGCGCTATCGGCGATGGCACCAAGATGAAGCACCTGCGGGGTCTGATTTCCGCTCCGGTCGGCGCCACGCCCGATGACTGGTCGGCCTTGAGTTCGTCGGTGCTGAACCTGGATGCCAACGGAGGCATGGGCACTGTGGCGTATGCCTTGGTCATCGGCGCAAGCCTGCTGGAGATCCAGAACGCGGTGGATGCGGCCAATTCGGCCTACAATCCGTCAGTGCCGGTGACGCCCGAGACGCCCATCAAACTGGTGCGCCTGGAGCAGAACTCGCCCAACCCGTTCAACCCGCAGACTGAAATCAAATTCACCGTGCCGCGCGACGGGCATGTGGATTTGGCGGTCTATGATCTCAGCGGTCGCCGCATCCGCACCCTGGTCAGCGAGACGGTGCCCGAAGGCAATCGTTCGGTGTCCTGGGACGGTCGCAACGACGCGGGCCAGATGGTGCCCAGCGGCATGTATTTCTACAAGTACATGACCGCCGGCGAAACCACGTCCCGCAAGATGACCCTGCTGAAGT
>CAZLUL010000119.1:0-12479 GCA_964562635.1 uncultured Fibrobacteraceae bacterium
GAACCTGATCACCGTGCCCGAAGGCACGACGCTGGAAGAATCGGCCGAGATCCTGCATAAGCACCGCATTGAGAAACTGCTGGTGGTCAATGGCGGCGGCGAGTTGCGCGGCTTGATCACGGTCAAGGATATCCAGAAGAAGCTCGACTATCCGAATTCCTGCAAGGATCCTAAAGGTCGCCTGCGGGTGGCGGCCGCCGTTGGCGTGGGCCCTGATACGATTTTGCGGGCCGAGCTGCTGGTCGACAAGGGCGTGGACCTGCTGGTGGTCGACACCGCCCATGGCCACAGCCGCAACGTCATCGAGATGGTGCGCACCCTGAAAAAGACACACCCCGAGACACAGATTATGGCGGGCAACATCGCCACCGGTGCGGCAGCCGAAGCCCTGATCGAGGCCGGCGCCGACGCCGTCAAGGTGGGCATCGGACCGGGCTCGATCTGCACCACACGGATTGTCGCGGGGGTTGGAGTGCCCCAGATCACCGCGATCATGGATGTGGCCAGGGTGACCCGCAAGCACGGCATTCCCCTGGTGGCTGACGGCGGTATCCGCTACAGCGGCGATGTGGCCAAGGCCATCGCCGTGGGCGCCAATTGTGTCATGGCCGGCTCTTTGCTGGCCGGCACGGACGAATCACCGGGCGAAAAAGTGCTCTTCGAAGGCCGGGTCTACAAGACCTACCGCGGCATGGGCTCGTTGGGCGCCATGCAGCAGGGCAGCAAGGACCGCTACTCCCAGGGCGATGTGGTGGAGACCGAAAAACTGGTGCCCGAGGGCATCGAAGGCCGGGTGCCCTACAAGGGGCGCGCCGGCGATGTGTTGTACCAGTTGGTGGGTGGCTTGCGCAGCGGCATGGGTTATTGCGGCTGCCAGACCATTGTGGATTTCCAGGAGCAGGCCGAGTTGGTCCGGGCCACCGGGGCCGGTATGATCGAGAGCCATCCGCACGATATCCTGATCACCAAGGAAGCGCCCAACTACGGCAAGGGCAACTGACCCACGGTGCGCTGGCCCACTGTTGATGACCGAACGATGCCCCGCCCTGCGGGGCATTTTTTTGGGAATCAGCCGAATCGGGAATCTTTTCAGTCGGAATTGCCGCTCCAGCGCCGTCTCCACCTTTGTGAAACGCGAATACTTGTCTGCAGTTGCCACGGCCTCACCTGATGTGGGGCCGGCTCGGCAGCACCCGAATTGGGGGAATATCATGAATGCCCGGACCCAAATACTGCTAGCTACCACTATGTTGACCTTTGGCTTATGTCATGTCGATTTGGCGCTTGCCGAGCAGCGGCCGCACCTGACCAATGGCGGCTCCAGCCTCATCGGCGGCAGCGCTGATCTGGCCAAAGCTGCCGGCGATACGATTCTGCTGATGGGGCCCACTGGCTCCGGCGCGCCCTATATTGGCGATTTTGAGACCGGGATGAATGGCTGGACCTCGGTGGATCTCACCCAACCGACGGAGACCCACTGGCAGGTCAGCGACTACAACCAGTCCGTGCCGGGCAACCTGGCGGCCTGGTGCGGTTCCCTGATTTATCCTTCCTGCAACGATTCTCTCGATGTATTGGGCGGCTATGGGAACAACTGGAACGAAATTCTCGAATTTCGGCAGACGGTGGCCAATCCTGCCGTCAGCACCCTGGCCACCACCACGGCCACCCTTCAGCACGATAGCGAACCCGGCTATGATTTTGCGATATTTGGCTACCGGGTCGCGGGCCAAAATCCGATAATTCCCGTGCGCACCTGGGATGGCCAAGGGGTTGCTGAGGTCGCGGAATCTGTCAATTTCCTGCCTGGCGAGTACATCGATGGCACGGACATCATCCTGCAATGGCGTTTCGAAAGTGATGGCGGCTGGTCGGATGAAGACTGCAACTGGTCGACAACCGGCGCCTGCCAGATCGACGACATCACCGTGACAATGGACAATGGTGGGGTGGTCACATCATCGTTTGCCGATTTCCAGGACGGCACCCTGGGAGACTGGGTGCCCCAGCTGCCCCGCGGCGTGGGCGACTACGCCCAGCGCTGGGCCGGCCTGGCTGATATTGACCCCTGCGGCACGAATTTCAGCTGGCAGGTGGCCTTTATCGACAACGGTGTCGTTGTGCCTGGTACCGGTGGCAGCGATTGCATCAATTGGTGTTACGGTCCTGGCGGCTACATCGTCAATACCATCGGTGGTGTGGCGGGCCCGGCCAGTCATATGCACAACCAGATCTGGTCACCGGTCATGGTCTGGCCCAACAGCAACTTTGACGGAGCGCGCTACGCTTTTGATGTCATGCAACATGAAGACCTGACGTCCGACGCCCCGGGTATGTTCTTCACCTGGGATGTGCGCTCGGCCACTTCGGAAGCCGAGTTGGCCAATGCGCCCTGGAAGGGCCCGAATTTTGTCTTCTACGGCAACCCGGAATACCGCCGCTTTGACAACGACATCACCGAATACATGACACCCGGACGCACGCACCTGCAGGTCAACTTTGGCGTCTACGAATTGGGGTTCGCCTTTGGTTTTGTCGGCAACGACGGCTACCCGGCGCCCTATTTTGACAACGCTGCAGTTCGCGTATTTCCCATCAATGGCCCGATCCTGTCCACCCGAGAACTGGAATTGGCCCAGGACAATTTTCCCGAAGTTGACGCGATCAACTTCAACGATCTGGGCAGCATGCATGTGCGATTTGATATGGCGAACAACATTTCGCCCCAGTTTGACCTGCGCAATGATCCCGGCGATTCGATCACGATCAATGTCGTGGCGGCCCGTTCGGGAGCCACTCTGCTGGGGCTGCCACAAATGCACTACACTATGGCGGCCAATCCGGTTTTTGATGCATTTCGCAGCGCCCCGACCACAGGTGTGGTGGCCGGCCAGCAGGTGCTTGCCTATGGCGCGCCTCAGGTCAACAAATTCGCCTTCGATCTGCCCGATTCGGGACTGCTGTTTCCGGGCGATGTGCTGCACTACTACTTCCGCGCCGAGGATGACGTCGCAGGTGACATCCGCGCCGCCACCCTGCCGGCTGATTTGACCGGATACGGCGACTTTTCTGGCCCCCAAACTTATGCCAGCAGCTACGTTGTGCATGCTCTGCCCAGCATCCACAGCGATGGGTTTGGGGGCTACGAAGTTCCGTCGGTGTTGTTCTGGAACGATTTCGCCAACCGCGGGGGCGAAACCGAATGGTATCAGGGGTTGAACAACCTCGGCATGCGGCCCGGGCTCGACTACGACATCTACTACACCAATGCGCCTTCGTCCGGTGTCGGTAACGGCATTGGCGGCCGCACCAATGGTCTGGCTCTCGAATACTACAGTGACATGTTGTACACCTCGGGTGACCTGTTCTCCTTCACCATTTCCGGCGGCCCCGACGCCTACGGTTGGGGTGGCGATGTGGGCAACGATGTGGCGGCCCTCCTGGCCTGGATGTCGGCCGGCAACAAGGATCTCTTGCTGACCGGCGACGGCGTGGCCTCCGATCTGGCTTTCAACAGTTCCGCCCTCGGCATTCAGTTTGCCAACGAGGCCGTTGGTGCGGTGCTCCACTCGTCTGATCTGCGCCTGTTGATTGGCAACGAATCCTCGCCGCGGGTCTTGCCCATGCTGGGCAATCCGGTCTTCCAGACGGCGAGCAGTTGGATGGCCTACGGAGGCTGCCGCAGCATCAATTCTTTTGACGCCGTAACGCCCGGCGGTTCGGCCCAGCGTCTGGCAGAGTTTGGCGACAACAACGGCAACCCGGGTCTTTATCCCTACTCGGCGGCCACGTTGAACCTGTTCAACCTCACCAACCGGGTCATCAGCCTGCCTTACGACCTGAGCTATATCTACGACGACCCGGCGGCAAAAATCGCGGCGCCCCTGGCTGCCCGTACCCGGGTCCTGCGCGATGTCCTGGACTATTTCGGCGTTGCCGGACAAGGGTTTGCCGTCTCGCCCGTACCCGAAGCGAAGGCCTTTGCCGTCAGCAACTATCCCAACCCGTTCAATCCGGCCACCCGGATCGACTACCAGATCAGTCGCTCGGGGCCACTGTCGCTCAAGGTCTTCAACCTCAGGGGACAACTGGTGCGCACGCTGATTGATGGCGACGTCATCGACGACGGTTTCGTGATGTGGGACGGCACCAATAACCAGGGTGGTGCGGTGGCATCAGGTGTCTACTTCTACGAAGCGCGCAGTGGTGGGGAAGTGAAGATCGGCAAAATGGCTCTGGTCAAATAACTAGGTTGTGCCTCCAAGATTGTGTTTTTCTTCTCCCTTTGCTGGTTTCGACAGCAAGGGGAGATTTTTTAATACCCGTACACTAATTCGTGCTTTGAATTCCTCTCCAATGCCCTCGTTTCTACAACCCGGTCATAATACTGGCCCCACCGCGGCGGCAATTCAGAATGCCCTCGAAACAGGCGGCGCGCGAACAATTCTGGTATCTCCAACGGCCTTCCCATCATCCCTCGCTCCATAGCTGGCGTCGGGCTACTACGCGATTTTTCCCGCCGCCTTTTCATGTAGTTCCGCCAAACCAATAGAATCACCAATCGCTCCGCACTGGATTGGCGTCGTTTCGACCAGGCAATCGTCTCACGCTTGTGGTTGGCGCTGCTGTGCCGGATGAGAAGGTCCAGTAAATTGACCGCCCATAGGGAGTTGTTCCTGTCACGGTGCTGAGACCCTGGTGTGATCCGGTGGTCGATCTCGGCGGTCAGTGTTCTCATTGAGCGGGTGTATGCTTTGTGGTCGTCGCTATGGATGGTGGCTTTTTTTAGCGGGCCCAGTACCACTTCAAGAACCTCCCGCATGTCTTTCTCGATGGCTTTTGGATCAGGGCGTCCAAGCTTCGATTCCAATACCTGCCGGCGCTTCTTTTGAGCCTCCGTCATCCGGCCTTTGCGCCTTAGCTCGCTGTCAGTGAAGTACAGGAAAAAGTCGGTTTCCTTTTCCACCGCAACATGATGGTGGATCGGGTAGTACTGGCTGAATTCGAATGATTCGAAGCCGTCGACGATGACTTCCTGAACTGGCGGGCTATCCTGCATCATTTGGTGATGGAACAGCATACAGTGGCGGGCGATGCGGGAAATGTGACGGTCGATGGTTTTGGGGCTGACTTTCAGATCCCGGGCTATCTGGCGGTTGGCCATGCAGCCTACCGTCTTCATCAGGATGGCTGCATCCAGATCTGGGCGCTTTTGCCAGTACGAAGAGGAGAATGTTTGGGTGCTGAAGCTGCGTTTGCAGGTCTTGCAGGCAAAGCGTTGGATACGGGTTGGGGCCTGGAGTCGCCTGTAGTAGCCAATTTTCTTGAAGGGCCACTTCTCACCGTTGTTGTTGTGGTGCAGGCAATTGGGGTTTGGGCAGTGGGGGGGAGCCCAGGAATTTGCGGTCTTTTTTGTATGATTCATGTCCGGTCCACCGCAAAGGGTGGACCGGACACATTCTCAGAGGCACAACCAAATAACTAGTGCCCCGGGTCGGTCGTCACCAGATGGTGCGCCGCCCAATAAAAGGGATGCCCCAGTTCAGGGCTCCTGTTGCGGATACTGGTGCGGGCTCCCCGCAGGGCCCGCGCCAGGTTGTCCGGCCCGCTGCTTTCGGCCGCCCGGTCGGCAAAGGCTCCCATCAATTCCATGGAAATTTCATCGCTGACGCGCCAGAAGGTCTGCACTGTCGTGCGGCAGCCGGCATCCAGGAAGGCGTCGCCCAGGCCGGGCGCTACTCGCGAGCCGGCCACGTAGGGCGAACCGCTCGAACATCCCGACAAGACCACCAGGCGGCAACCGCGCAAATCGGCGCCCAGAATATCGCGGGCTTCCAGCAGGGAATCTTCCAGTTGCCCTTCGGGGCCTTCGGGAGCCAGAGGCAGAAAGCTGAGGTACGGCGCTTCGGGGTCACGCATGACATGGGTGGCCAGATACAGCCGTGAGGAATGTTCCCAGCGCGAAGTCAAAGCCTGCTTGGTGGCCGCCTTCCCCATCAGAATCGGAGCCTCGGTCCAGACCCGGGCTACACGGGCCGCCTCGTGCCGGGCTCCGGGCAGCGCGCCGAGGTCCGGGTAACGCCTTTGCAAGGCGGGCGCGGCTTCGGGGTCGGCCAGGATGAGAATCGGCCCGGCCGGACGTTCGTCCGCCGGCGCGGCCACATACCGCAAGTAGGATACCACCGTCGCTTCGTCCAGGGGCAAATAGCCTGCGCCCAGATCCAGGTCAAGGGCTTCGAACGGAATCCTGGTCAGCGCATCATCGGCTGCGATGAGCAATTTTTCCGGGCGGGTGAAGGGCTGCCGGGTCAGCCACCGCCGCCGCAGGTCACCGGGGATCAGCTCGCGCGCCAGCACCGAGAGGTCGTCGGCCAGAGGGCCAGTGCCGTCCCAGATGCCTTCACTCGCATCTTCATTCGGCGGCATGACCAACCGGTCGAGGGCCCGGGCCACCAGATTGCGCACCCGCTCGGCGGGCAGGTCCAGGCGTTGCCGCCGGACGCCGCCACTGTCCACCTGCCAACGGAAAACATCTTCCCCAATGACGGAAAACAGCAGGAAAGTCGTATTGGCCGGGGCGCGATCCGGCGAACCGCACCAAGGGCCGGCCCCGGGTGCGCCATTGACGCGGCTGCTCCAGCGCCGCACCCAGGTGGTGATGTCCTGGGGCATGGGGTCCGGGAACGGAGCACCAATTTTCCGCAACTCGTCGCCCTCGCTGCGCAGCCGGGCCAAACGCCGCCAGGCCATTTCGAAGGCCAGTCCCAATTCAAAATCGGCCGCGACAAAGCGGTGCACCTGCACCCGCAGTTCGTCAAAACCCTGAATGTGCAGATAGGTGTGGGCGCTCGGGTCGCGCCCCGCCAGGCGTCCCTGCAGGGTGGCAAAACCCTGGGCCACCGCTTCGACCAAATGGCGACTGTCGCCCTGGCTGGTCCAGGCCAGCCGAATGTTCAAGGCCGCGGCCTGCTCCAGGTCACCGGGCAGTTGGTCGTCGTCGGTGGCATCGGCGGCCAGGAATTTCGCCAACTCCTGCTGGGCGGCCACTACCTGACCCTGTTGTTCCAGGGCCAGGGCCAACTGCAGCGTGAAAGCGCGGTCCATGCCGGGCAGGTTGTCTTCGCGCGCCCGCTCAAGCCCTTCCCGAATCACAGGCAAGGCGTCGTCCGGCAAGTTGTCGGCCAATAAAAGCCGGGCCCGGTGGCGGGCGATCAACGCGTATCGCAAACGGTGGGGGCGCGGGTTGGCCTGGGCCAGGATCTCGGCCGTAATGCGATGGGCATCGGCGCGCTGCCCACGCTCGAACAGGGCTTCGGCCTTGAGCAATTCCAGGTCTACCACCGTCGGTTGCAGGAAACCGGGCACCTCGTCGCCCAACAGCAGGTCGGTCTGTTCCAGCAGGCGCTCGACAATGGCCCAACATTCCAGGTTGGCGTAAAACCGGGCCAGGATGGCGATGTAGATGGCTTCGTGCTGCCCGCCCTGGAAATCCCGGCACAGTTGGCGGGCTTCTTTCAGGTGCAGGTGCGCGGCGTGCAGGCGCCCCTGCCCGAGGCTGAAACTGCAACGGAAGGTTTCGGCCCGGGCCGCCTGCAAGGCCAACCGCGAGCGCACCGCGCGCTGTTGCAAGTGGTTCACGTAGACCTGGGCCGAATCGAGTTGCCCTTCTTCGTAGAACATCTCGGCCAGGGCGCCGAGGATCTGGCAGGTCATGCCCGCAAAATCGACCCGCCGACTGCTGGCCAGGGCCGCTTGCAGGTGCTCGCGCATGTCTTCGCGTTCGCCGAGACTGGCGTGGACCTGGGCCAGGGTTTCATTGAGGGCCACCGTGTACCACTGCAGGTCATGCTCGGCAAAAAAATCGACCATGGCGTGAAACCGTTCGATCTTGACGCTATCGGCAATGGCGGGGTCGGCAAAAATGGCGTCGCGCTCGTGATTCAGGTCGTAGGCCTGGCGCAGGATCTCCTTGTCCACCCGTTGCAGGCTGTCCCATTTGTAGCGGCCCAGTTCGTAGGAAAAATCTTCGGCCATGATGTCGGCGAGAGTCTCGAGATGGGGCATCAAAAGCGCGTCCTGCTGCTGGTCGCCAAAGACAGCCTCGCGGTACAGCACATCAAAACTGTAGGCCAGGGTATTGGTGCCGGCGTGCAGAAAAAATTCGCGGAGATCGTCGGTCTGATCCTGGGCCAACAAATTGGCCACCTGGGGGTCCAGATCCGGCGCGAGTTGGCGCAGATCCCGGCCCGGGTCACAGCCCGGCAGGGTCAGCAGAGCAAGCAGGGCGAAGCCGACCAGAGACAACCGCACTATTTGAAAATGTGTGATATCAGCTCGCATGTTGCCCAACCGTTGGTGCCAATTGCTACAGAAGTATGATTGTACGGGTCTGACGGGCAGGTTTCAAGTTGGCAAAAGGTATTGTGGAATAAGGCCTTAGGCAGGATTCGCCGGGGCGAGCCCGATGGAGACGGAGACAACTGCTGAATTCCCATGGTGTTTCTGAAGTTTTTTTTCTCTATGATATAGATATCCAGATTTCAGAAAGGATCGCCGCATCAGCACCAAGTTCGGGCAGGAACCAGAGGCCAACGCCAGCCACGAGGCCGACCTGCGCCTGGTGGAAGCCATTCTGGCGGGCAGCGAAACCGCGTGGCACACGTTCATCGACCGCTACACCGGTCTGATCATTCACGTCCTGCGCCGCTACCTTTTTGACGAAGACCAGGTCCGCAACACCTACGTTGATGTGCTGGAAAATCTGCATCAGGGCCGGATGCAAACCTACCGCGGTCGTTCCAGTCTGGCGACCTGGCTGTTGCTGGTGTCCCGCAACGCCGCGACCGACCAGCTGCGTCACGAGCACGGCCGCCGGGAAGTGCCCCGGGGGCTGCGCCGCCTCTCGGCCGTGCATCAGGAAATCTACCGCCTGTACTACGTGGAAGGGCAAACTTTCGCCGCCACCCAGAAGCAGATCTGGCTGCAGGGCCATCGCCTGAGCGAAGACGCCATGATTGACCATCTGGGTGAAATCGACGCCGAGCTCCCCGGGCGCACCTACCGGCGCGTGCGGTACGACTTGGCGGCCGAATCCCTCGGAGCGGCCTCGGGGCGTTTGCTGGAATACTGCGACGCCGTGCACTTCGAAGCCGAACACAACCAACAGGAACAGAGCCCGCTGAACCGCCTGATCCACAAGGAGGCCGAAATCCGGTCTCTGAAGGCCTTGCGGTACGTGGCCGAGTTGCCGGCCGACGAACGCCGGATTTTGTCTCTGCGTTTCGAAGAAGGGCTCAGTGCCCAGGAAATCGCCGACCGCCTGGGCATCAGCAACCGGCGGCGGGTTTTCACGATCCTCGATCGCATCGTGCGCAAGCTGCGCCGAAGCCATCGGGCGGGTGAAAAAAATCGGGAAAATTCCGGGAATGCCGGCGCGAGCGCCGTCTCCCCTGATATAACGAGCAGCCAAAGCCCTGACCCGAGGCATGATGAGGATCACCCGGATCAGTCGGTTGCCAAGTAGCGAGTCATGTAACCTTTTGCCGGAGAACGAAGTACCATGGCGACTCAAAATCCCCACCTGGACGAAGAGCAACTGGCGGCCCTGTTGGAGGGCGGTCTGGGGGGGCTCGAAAAAGCGAACTTGGAGAACCATCTTCTGCAATGCCGCGTCTGCATGGCCGCCTACGGCGATACCATTCGGATGCGTGATGACTGGGTGCGCAGCACGGGCTTGCGCGGTGGCGACGCAGAAATGAAGGAGCTCGGCTACGGCCGGTTCCCTGCTGCGGCGCAATCGTTCAAGGGGGAAGGCCTGGCTGTGCCGCCCCGTTTTGTGGCCCCGGTGGCCACTCCGGTCAGTGGGCGTGGGCAATCGCGGAAATGGTTGGTCGCCGCGGTGGTGCCTTTGCTGGTGGTGGGGCTGGGTTGGTTCGCCATGCGCGGGCCGCTTTTGGAAAAAGCCGTCTATCCGTCCCTCGAATTGGTCAGCGCAGCGGTTGACCAAGCTTCCCATCACGGCATGATTTTGCCTGGCAGCGGTGCGGCCTCCTGGTCGCCTTCGACAACTTTCCGCGCCGTGGGCGAAAGCCGTCCCGAATTGGACGCTGCTCTGGCCGACCTGGCTTCTGATCCCGATGACAACGCCGCTCGATTGCTCCGGACCGAGGGCCTGTTGGCTACAGGCAGTCTCGATCTGGCGCGTCTGATGACCGAGAACGCACGGCGAGTGCTGCCAAACGACACCTCTTGGCAGCAAATCGCCGCGGTGGTCGCCTTCCGCGAAAATGACCTGGCCCGGGCCGAGATCCTGCTGCGCGGGGTGTTGGTGGTCGAGCCGCAGAACCTCGAGGCCCTGTTCAATCTGGGGATGGTGCTGACGGCGGGCAACCAGTTGCCCGAGGCCCGCGAAGCCTTCGGCATTGTCGTGTTGCAGGCTGAATTTCCGTTGGCCCAGCGGCGGGCCGAGGTGGAGTTGGCCCGGTTGGGTGGTTGAGGTCGATTTTTTTGGATAGTTCGCCTATAATGCCGCCTCACCCCAAAGGAGGCGACATTGAGCACCAAGCCAAGTCTGGTATCCCGTTTCTTAAGCACGCTTGAACGCCTGGGCAATGGTTTGCCCCATCCGGCGACCCTGTTTGCCTCTTTCTCTCTGTTGATCATCCTGCTGTCCTGGCTGACCAGCCTGTTGGGCCTTGAAGCGCTCAATCCCAAAGACGGGTCGATTGTCCAGCCCATCAATCTGATCTCACGCCACGGCTTGCATTGGATCCTTGAAAACACAGTGGAAAATTATACCGGCTTTGCTCCTCTGGGCACCGTACTGGTGGCGCTTTTGGGCATCGGCGTGGCCGAAAAAAGTGGCCTGATCGGTACCCTGCTGCGCCTGGTGGTCCACGCGGCGCCGCCGCCGTTGCTGACGTTTGTCCTGGTCATGGCTGGCGTCATGTCGAATATGGCCAGCGATGTGGGCTATGTGCTGCTGGTGCCCTTGGGAGCCATCGTCTTTCTCTCGGTGGGCAGGCATCCGATCGCGGGCTTGGCGGCGGCGTTTGCCGGAGTCTCCGGTGGATTCAGCGCCAACCTGTTGTTGGGCACCATTGATCCTCTCGTTGCCGGTATCAGCCAGGAAGCGGCGCGGATCATGGACCCCACCTACACGGTGACTCCGGCGTGCAACTACTACTTCATGGTGGTCAGCACTTTTGTGGTCGCGGCGGCCGGTACCTGGGTGACCGAAAAAATCGTCGAACCGCGACTGGGTGTATTTGAAGGCGAAGGGCTGACGGGCGATGAAGAAGTGGGCCCGCTGAATGCGACCGAAAAGAAGGGCTTGGCCTGGGCCCTGGCCTTCAACGTGGTTTTTGTTGGCGTGGTTCTCTGGGGACTGATCCCGGGGGGACTGATCCCGGCCGCGGGATTTCTGCGCGATCCGGTCAGCGGCGATGTGCTGCATTCGCCATTCATGCACGGCATTGTCACTTCCATTTTCCTGGGCGGACTGCTGTCTGGTATTGCCTATGGATTTGGCGCCGGCACTTTCCGCAACGACAGTGACGTGGTGGCCGGCATGAAGCAGGCCATGGAGACCATGGGGCTGTTCATGGTGCTCGTGTTTTTTGCCGCCCAGTTCGTGGCCTATTTCAAATACACGAATCTGGGCATGATCCTGGCTATCAAGGGGGCCGAAAGTTTGCAGGCCTCGGGCCTGGGCCCCATTCCCCTGATGATCTCTTTCCTGTTGCTGTCGGCCTTGCTGAATCTCCTGATGGGCAGCGCCTCGGCCAAATGGGCCTTCATGGCGCCCATTTTTATACCCATGTTCATGCTGCTGGGTTATTCGCCTGAACTGGTGCAAGGCGTCTACCGGATAGGTGACTCGGCCACGAACATCATCTCACCCATGATGTCCTTTTTTGCCCTGATCGTGGCCTATCTGCAACGCTACGACGCCAAAGCGGGCATGGGCACCGTGATCGCGACCATGTTGCCCTATTCCATAACTTTCCTGGTGGCCTGGATGGTGCTGCTGATCATCTGGCTTTTGACGGGCTTTCCGCTGGGCCCAGGAGGCGAGCTTTACCTCCAGGGGTGATCCGGCCCTTGGCGATCCAGAATGTCATTCAGAATGTCATTCAGAATTCGGTTAACAAATCAGGCGCCATGCCCTACCTTCGCGGGGTTGCATTGCCTCTGACGGACTCCACCAATCCCCCTCAGGAGATCAAACATGAGCCAAGACGTCCAATCCTGGCGCTTTCCCCGTATGTTCTGGACCGGCAATGCCGCAGAACTTTGTGAACGCGCCGCATATTATGGGACCTTCATCGCCCTGGGCCTCTACCTCAACCGGGTGGTCGGTCTTGACGACGTTCAGGCCGGTTGGGTGGCGGGACTGTTTGGCAGTTGGATCTATCTGGTGCCTTTCTTCACCGGGGCCCTGGCCGACCGCATCGGCTTTCGCTATGCCCTGATGATCG
>CAZLUL010000120.1:0-12347 GCA_964562635.1 uncultured Fibrobacteraceae bacterium
ACGGTCATGAACGCGGCCATCGTGCGGGACTATCTGCGTGGCGAGGGTCTGAAGGCGCGGGTGCTGAGCCCGCGCGAGCAACGCCCCCTGACGAAAAGTTTCGCGCGCGACGAGGCTTTGGAGCTGTTGAATCACGGCCATGTGCTGCTCTTTGCCGGCGGCACCGGCAATCCCTATTTCACCACCGATTCGGCCGCAGCCCTGCGTGCGCTGGAGATCAGCGCCGATGCGCTGATCAAGGGCACCCAGGTCGATGGGGTGTACGACAAGGATCCCAACAAATTTGATGATGCCAAGCGCTACGAAGTGTTGGACTATGGGCAGGTGATTGACCAGCGCCTGCAGGTCATGGACCTGACCGCTGTCACCCTCTGCGAAGACCAGGGGTTGCCCATGTTTGTCTTCGACATTTCGGACCCGAACAACCTGGTCAAGGTGATTGAAGGAACCCAGACGGGAACCTGGATCAAGAAGGAGTCGTAACATGAGCGCCGAAGTGATGGAAACTGCCGAGATGTCCATGGAAGAAGCCATCGAGGCGGTCAAGACCCGCCTGACGAAGATTCGCACCGGCAAAGCTTCGCCGGCGATTCTCGAGGGTGTGCGCGTGGACTATTACGGGGCCCCGACGCCCCTGAACCAGTTGGCTACCGTGGCGGTGCCCGAGCCGCGACTGCTGACGGTCAAGCCTTTTGACCGCAGTTCCATCGGTGCCATCGAGAAGGCTATCCAGGGCGCGAACCTGGGTTTGAATCCGGCCAGTGACGGCATGATGATTCGCATCCAGATTCCTGAGCTGACCGAAGATCGCCGCAAGGATCTCGGCAAGCAGGCGCGCGAGTTGGCCGAAGAGGGAAAAATTGGAGTGCGCAAAGCCCGGCAGGAGTCCAACGAGGCCCTGAAGGCCGAGCAGAAGGATGGCGCGATCACCGAAGACGACCTGCACCGGGAAAAGGACGAGGTCCAGAAACTGACCGATAAGTTTTGCACGCAGATCGACGTCATCGTTGATGCCAAGCACAAGGAAATCATGGAGCTGTAGATCACCCGCTCCGCCACGAGACAGGGTAAGCCAGGATGGCGACAGAAAAGTCCGACAACACCGATTTCGGCAAGTATGATCTGGCCCAGTTGGCCCAGTTGCCGACTGACCAATTGCAGGCCGCCGTCGAAGCCCGGGGCAATTTGCCGCGCCACATTGCCGTCATCATGGACGGCAACGGGCGTTGGGCCAAGAAGCGGTTCCTGCCGCGAGTGGCCGGTCACAGGGCCGGGCGCCATTCGGTGCGGCGCTGTGTCGATATTTGCGGGCGCCTGGGAGTCGAAGCCCTCACTCTGTATACCTTCAGTCAGGAAAATTTCAATCGGCCCGCCGCCGAGGTCAAGGCTCTGTGGCTGTTCCTGCAGGAGACCCTGGGTGCCGAGCGGGATGAATTGCAGCGCCAGAATGTGCGTCTTTCGGCCTGCGGCGAGTTGTCCCAATTGCCGGACAAGGCCCAGACTGCCCTGCAACAAGTCATCGATTCGTTGGCGGCCAATACCGGCCTGACTTTGAACCTGGCCCTGGCCTACGGTGGCCGGCAGGAAATCATCGCCGCGGCCCTGCATCTGGCCCGTCGCCTGGAAGCCGGCGAGTTGACGCCGGAGCAGGTGAGCGAAGCAGAATTTGCCCGTGGGCTCTACACCCCCGAACTGCCGGATCCCGATCTGGTGATCCGCACGAGCGGCGAAGGGCGCCTGAGCAATTTTCTGCTGTGGCAGACGGCCTACTCGGAAATGCTGATCACGCCGGTGCTGTGGCCGGACTTTTCCGAACGTGACATGCTTTTGGCGGTGGCCGATTTTCAGGGCCGCGAACGCCGCTTTGGAGCCCTGCCCAGTGGCTCAGGACAGAATAGGGCCTCGCCGGAGTCCGCAACCAAAGCCGGCAATCTGTTGGATCCGGTCCGTTGGAAACGCCTGCTGAAGGCCAATCCGTGAACGAAGAACCCCGGCAGACGGATTCTCCCGCAGACCCCGCACCCCGGCGCGCTTCGGCCCGGACCCGTTTTGTGGGTGCCGGCATTCTGCCGCGGCTGGCGGTCACCCTGTTCGGCGTGCCTTGCCTGTATCTGATCACTCTGCGCGGTGGCCTGTTTTTCCTGATCCTGACCGACCTGATCATCATCCTGGGTTTGCGCGAGTTCTATGCCCTGATGAACGCCAAAGGGTACCGCCCCTTCGAAGCCCTGGGCTACTTCTGTTCCTTGGCTCTCAGTTGGTATGCCTGGAGGCAGGGCGTGGTCATTCCTCTGGTGCTGACCGGTAGCCTGTTGCTGATCATGATCCGCGAAGTCTTCCGGCGTGACATGTCGCAAAGCCTGGCCCATATCGCCGTGACGGTGTTTGGCATCATGTACATCGGCTGGCTGGGCAGTCATCTGGTGATGCTGCGGGAGTTGCCGGCGTCCCTGGGCATGGACCAGATGATGGGCGCGCGGTTGGTCTTCTTTGCCGCCCTGGTGACCTGGGCCAGTGATACGGGCGCCTATCTGTTTGGGGTGGCCCTGGGCCGGCACAAGCTTATTCCCCGTATCAGTCCCAAGAAGACCATCGAAGGTGCCGTGGGGGGCCTGATTGCCGCCGGCTTCGTGTCCTGGCTGTGCACCAAGGGCATCACACCTTTTCTGACGCCTTTTGCCGCGGTATCGACCGGAGTTTTTGTGGGCCTGATGGCCCAGTTGGGTGACCTGGTCGAGTCGATGATCAAACGTGATGTGGGCATCAAGGATTCGGCCGAGTTGATACCCGGTCACGGCGGTGTTCTGGACCGTTTCGATTCCCTGTTATTCACCGTGCCTGTGCTCTATTACTATTTCCGCTTCTTCATCGTCTGAAGTGGCCGGGGAGGTGACCAGCCGTGACTGAAAATGCATCCCTGTACCCCTGCGGACGCGAACTGCAGAAATGGCCGACACCCCTGCGTCTGATCGTCCTGGGAGCCACCGGTTCCGTTGGGCAACAGACTCTTGATCTGGTGGCGAAACATCCGGACCGGCTGCAGGTGGCGGCCCTCAGTTGCCACTCACGCGTGGCGGAGATGGCGGCCCAGGTTTCAGCTCTCAAGAAATGGCAACCGGACGCCCCGGCGCCTCTGGTGGCGGTGACTGATCCGGCAGCCCATGCGGTGGCCGCGGCCGACCCCGTGTTGGGTGGCCGGTTGGTATCGGCCGGAACCGAGGGCTTGATCGAAGCGGTGCAGGACGCGCCGGATGCCCATTGCCTGGTCAACGGCCTGGTTGGCGCGGCCGGACTGCAGCCGACACTGGCGGGTGCGGCACGGGGCCTGCGCATCGCCCTGGCCAATAAGGAGAGCCTGGTGGTGGGGGGCGATCTGGTGGCGCGAGCGGTGGTCGCCGGTGGCGCTGAGCTTTTGCCCGTCGACTCGGAACATTCGGCCATCGCCCAGTGTCTCAGTGGTCGGCAGGAAACGGAAATCTCGCGCCTGATATTGACCGCCTCCGGGGGGCCCTTTCGGGAGACTCCGGCTGCCGACCTGGCCCGGGTCACCTTGGATCAGGTTTTGAAGCACCCCACCTGGGAAATGGGGCCCAAAATCACCGTCGATTCGGCCACCCTGATGAACAAGGGACTGGAGGTCATTGAGGCCCATCACCTGTTTGGTGTGCCTTACGAGCAGATCGACGTGGTGGTGCATCCGGGGTCCATCGTGCACAGCCTGGTGGAATTTGTGGACGGTGCGCTGTTGGCCCAGATGGGGACGCCGGACATGCGCATCCCGCTGCAGTACGCCATCAGTGGCGAAAAGCATTGGCCGTTGGCGAGTGGCAGGCTAAATTTGGTGGAGACCGGAACGCTCCGGTTTGAAGAGCCTGATCTGGTGCGCTTTCCGTGCCTGGGCCTGGCCATCGCGGCCGGACGCCAGGGTGGGACGGCGCCCATTATTTTGAACGCAGCCAATGAGGTTGCGGTGGCGGCCTTGTTGGCCGAAAAAATTCGTTACGCGGACATTCCGCGTGTTATTGAGGATTGCCTGACGGCTTTGGCGGTGGGTCCGGTCACGGACCTGGAGACCGCCCTGGCCGTCGATATACAGGCCCGCAGGGAGGCGGACGGTCACGTGGATCGTCTGGCTGCCACTGCAGGTTGAGGTAGCGATTTGCCTAGCAATTTCCTGTTCGCTGTTCTGGCCTTTCTATTGACCCTGGGACTTGTGGTCATCGTGCACGAGCTGGGGCATTTCCTGTTCTGCAAACTGTTTGGCGTCTACGTCAAGACCTTCTCCATCGGCATCGGTCCGAAGATGTTGCGCGTGCGCTGGGGTGAAACCGAATACACCCTGTCGGCCATTCCTTTTGGCGGCTACGTCAAGATGGCCGGCGAGGGCCTGATGGAAGAGATCCAGGACACCGGCACCGGGGACGAACGCAAGTACCCCATGGGCACCGAAGAGGGCAACGCCGAAGCGGCGGGCATGGACGACCACATTCCCATTGAGCGCCACTTCCACAGCCGCCCGGCCTGGCAGCGGTTCCTCGTCTTTGTGGCGGGCCCGTTGTTCAATCTCGTGCTCGCTTTCGTGATCTACACCGTCCTGATCATGACTTCGGGACTGCAGACAACACCGTTCACCACGGTGGGCGAAGTGGTGCCCGACTCGCCGGCAGCCACGGCGGGCTTTCTGGTCGGCGACAAGGTTTTGTCGGTGGCTGGCGAACCGGTGGCCATCTGGTCGGACGTCCTTTTGGGTCTGGTGCCCGAGGAATTCCGCGAGGGAACCGAGACACCGGCGGTGCAGCTGAATATCGAGCGCGAGGGCGCGCCCATGATTTTGACCATGCAGCCGCTCATCGACACCGAGTCGGGGCTTTGGGATCTGGGTTTGCGGGTGTGGAATACGACCGCCGGACTGGTGCAGAAAGGCGGGCCGGCCGACAAACTGGGCCTGCGCACCGGCGATGTGATCGTCAGCGTGGCTGGCGAAACAGTGACCTCTTTCGGAGCCATCGCGGCCTTGATCAATGATCGGCCGGATGAAGAAACAACGATCGCCTGGGAACGGGATGGCGTGTTGATGGACGGCCAGGTGGTGCCTCAGTTGACTGAAGTCACCCAGGGTGAATTTAAGGGCCGCATTTTCATGGAGCCCTATTTCGCCTACGAAAAAGTGGGCCCCGGCGAGTCGATTGCCCGCGGTTATGACCGCACCCTGCTGACCATTGCGCGCACCGCCGATGGTCTGCGCAGCCTGGTGCAGGGCGAGCAAGGCCTGGACGCCGTTGGCGGTCCATTGCGGATCGGCCAGGCCGCAGGCGAAATGGCGCGCTGGAGCTTCTCGTACCTGATGATGTTCATCGCCTTCTTCAGCGTGAACCTGTTCTTGCTGAACCTGCTGCCCATTCCGGTGCTCGATGGCGGGCATGTGCTGTTCCTGTTCTTCGAAGTGCTGCGCGGCGGCAAACCGCTGCCCGAACGCCTGCAGGCCATAGCGACCCAGGTGGGACTGATCATGCTGCTGCTGTTCATGACTTTTGTGGTAGTGCTAGATGTGTGGAAGGTGACTGGGCACTAGATTTCCGGATCGGTTTCCGGATCGGGAACCCGTTGGCGGCCCGGGAGGTTGGGGTCTGGCAGAGGCAGATGCAGGCGGTTGTAGGCGGGGTCCCACTTGAGGGAATCCTGTTCGGCGATGACGACCCGCAATAGAAGTTCGCTGATGGCGGCGTTGCGGTAGGGGTCTCCGGTCAGGCGGTCCAGGATTTCGGGCAGGACACTGTCACCCCAGGCTGTGGCCAGCGAATCGAGCAGGGCACCACCGCGGTCGCGGTGGATCAGGGCCACCGAGTTGGCGCGGTCGACGGCCACTACGCGCTCAAAATAGAGGCGCTCGCCGGCGGTGAGGTCGTCCAACTGCAGAGGCTGGTCCTGATTTTGGCAACCGCCGAGCAGGAACAAGGCGCCCAGCAGGAACAAACCGCCCAGCTGGAATAGTCTGCCCAGCAGGGGCCCAATGATTTTGGCGTCATGAATGTGCAAAAGGTTCATGCCCTAGGAAATAACATCGGCGGCGGAATAATTCCATGGAATTTGTCTGACGACTCGTGCGGAGCAACAAATTTGCAGAACAGGGGACCGGCAACTGAGCAAATACCAACCTGCGGACTCCTGTGCCGCGGTTTGTCGGGCATGCGAGGTTCCGCCGCGAGGATCGATCTTTTTCTGTTGCTGGCGCTGCTGTTGGTTGGCTGGCTGTTGCCGGAACCGGCCCGGGCGGACGATGAACTGGATTATGGCCTGGAGACCCACCGCCTGGCAGCCATCGAGATTTCCGGCAATGAGACGTTCACGACCGGCGAACTGAAAAATTTGCTGCGGATCCAGGAGGCCAGCTGGACGCGGCCCCTGCACATTCCCCGCTACCAACCGCATCTGGTGGCTACCCAGGTCCGCATGCTGAAAGCCTACTACCGCAATCGCGGTTTCCACGAAGTGGAAGCCGGCCTGGATTCCATCTCCACGATACCCGACGAAGGTGACGTCCTGCACATCTCGATCATCGAAGGTGACCGCACGTTCATCCGGCAGGTGAGATTCACCGGCAACGAACCGTTGTCCGAAGCCCGCTTGCGCGAGGTGATGAGCCTGTTGGAGGGGTCTCCGGCGCCAGCGGACCTCAACGCCTACGGTGGCGACATCTATTCGCTGCTGACGTTGTACCGCAATGAGACCTATATCGAAGTCCGCGTGGTGCCCGAGTTGACCATCGAAATCTACGAAGATGAGTCTGGCCGGGCGGTTGATGTTGTCTACCGGATCGACCCGGGCCAGGCGCACCATGTCGGGGAAATCTCCCTGGCGGGCAATAATATCACCAATGACAACATCATCCTGCGGGAAATGGAAATCAGGGCGGGCGAATCCCTGCGCTGGGATCAGATTGAAAACTCCCGGCGAAATCTGCTGAATACCGCCTTGTTTCGTGATGTGACCATTTTGCCGATAGTGGCCGATTCCCTCTCCGGTCAGACGAACCTGGTGGTGCGGGTCATCGAGCGCAAGCCGGCTTTCTACGAATTTGGTGCCGGTGTCGGAAGCCTGGAACGGGTGCGCCTGCTGGCGGCCTGGGGGCACCGCAATCTGTGGGGCACGGCGCGGCGACTGGAAGTGCGTGGGCGCGGCTCGTGGAACGTGGAAGACGTCATCGACTTTTCGCCCAGCTTTGATCAGGGACAGATCAACTACCGGGCCGACCTGCGCTATGTCAATCCGCGTCTGCGCGACAGCCGCTACAGCTTCGACTGGGAAGTCTACATGAAGCGCGAGACCCGCGGTGAGTCGGGCCTGAACATGTTTGGCTACGGCACCAACGTGGGCACTTCGTGGCAGGCCAGTCGGCGCGTGCGCAATTCGGTTTTCCTGGGCTACAAGGTGACCGACCCGGAAGTCCATCCGCTGGCTCCCGATGACATCAAGGATCGTTTCGCCGAAGTGGATCCCCAGGCGGACCAGGTAACTTCTTTGAACTGGGTCAACTTCATCGATCACCGGGATGACATTTTTCGCCCGTCCGGGGGCATGTACACCATCGGCACCGCCCAGTTGGCCGGTGGTCTGCTGGGCGGCGACTTCAGTTTCTTCAAGTGGACTGCCGCCTGGCACAACTATCACCAAACTTTCCTGGGCGGCGTGGTGGCCCTTCGCTTCAAGGTGGGTGGCACCCAGCCCTACGGGAAATCCCGCGACCGGGGCGCCGACGGCGTGCCCTACGATGACCGTTTTTTCGCCGGCGGTGGCTCGACCGTACGCGGTTATGGCCACAATACCCTCGGTCCGCAGATCGTGGACCAGGACGAGTTGGACGACCTGAATTTTTCCTCGGATGTGCTGTTGCCCGACAACCCGGCCCGCGGTGGCAACTACCTCATGCTCACCAATCTGGAATGGCGTTTCCCGATGCCGGTGTTGCACAAGTGGAAGTTCGCCAGCGTCCTCTTTTTTGAAGGGGGCAATGTCTGGGAACAGATCGGCGATGTGCGCATGCGCGGCTTCCGCCTGACCAGTGAGCCGGGCGACCCGACGGATCCCGGCTCGACCAAGGTCTGGGATTACCGGTACAGTTTTGGCACCGGTATCCGGCTTGATACGCCGGTCGGTCCGGTGCGGGTTGATGTGGGCTTTCCCCTCAAGCGCGTGAACTATGTGAGCGATATTCGCGACTACAAGGACCCGAGTGTGGTCTGGCATTTCTCCCTGGGGTATCCGTTTTGAGACGCTGGCTCAAACCCTCGCGCTTGCCGCTGTTGATCGCCTGGTTGGTGATCGCCAGCGTGGTGGGGTATGTGGGGAGCCATCCCCGCCTGGTGGCACCGTACGCCTCGGGACTGGTCAGCCGCCACCTGTTGCGCATCGAAAATGGCGGCCTGCGGGTGCGCGATTTTAAAGTGCGCGCCTTCGAGGGCATGGATCTGTACGGTGTGTCGTTGACCTTGCCGGGCAACTCGGGGGGCATGACCCTGATATCGGCTGACACTGTGGCGGTGGATTTTGGGGTGGCGCAGGTCCTCGGCGCGGTGCCGCATTTACGGCGGGTGACGGTGCGGCGGCCTGAAGTGTATTCCATGGCGGGCAACGATACGAGCAAAGTGAAGAATCCCGACCGCATCGATTTGGAACTGCCCCAATTGATCATCGATCACCTGGTCGTCTCGGACGCGTTCCTGGAATTCAGCGACTCGGGCGGCCGGCTTTCCGAACGCATCTCGCGTCTGGACTGGAATGGATCGCTGCAGACCGGTGATATGGTGCGCGCCGTGATGCGCGGGGTGAGCGTCGACTGGGAAACCCATGCCAGTCGGCTGGAGGGCATGAGAGGCGAGGTGATCGTCGATCCGCTGGGCATCTCGGTCAAATCGGTCACCGGCAAGCTCAACGACAATTTCGTGCGGGTGGGCGGCTACCGGAACTGGGACGACTCGCTGCGCCTGCAGGTCGAGGCCGCTGGCGTCAGTGTGGACGACGTCGAGGACCTCATCGATATGGACATCGGGTTCGACGCCCGGGGCGATCTGGTGGGCAGTTTTGAAGCGGACAACGATACGCTGTGGTACGAGGGTGTTTTTACCGGCGACATCGAAGGGTATCAGGCCCAGGAATTGGCGGGCAGTGCCATCGTGGGCAGCGAGATAGTCCTGCTGAGTGATCTGGCGGGCAATATCAACGGGGCCCAGTTCAATGGTCGCGGCCATTTCGACGTGACTGATACCGAGAACGTGGGCTTCGTGCTTGAAGGCGATGTGAGCCGGGTGGACCTGGCCAAGGGGCTGATCCTGGGTGAAGAGGATATGCCGATCACTGACGGGACCGGTCGCCTGCGCATTGAACACTGGGATACGCCTCTGTGGACCCGGGTTTCGGGCGTGCTGTACGACGGATTGATCGAGATCATGCCCTTCGACACCTGTTACGTGGATGTCGAGGCCTATGCCGATACGGTGGTGTTCAACGGCATCGAACTTTTCTATCAGGACCTGCATGTGATGCTGGAGGGTTTCTCGGACAGTGCCCAGATCTTCCAGGGTGATATGAGTATGAATTCCGAAGATCTGGCCACCCTGCCGCCGGACTGGCAGTGGCCGGTGCTCACCGGACGCGCGAACGGGCAAGGGCAGTTGTATGGGCCCCTGGATGCCCTCGACTTTGACGGCAACGTGAATGTCTACGATCTGGACTTTGATCCGATCGCCGCGCGAGACAGCGACGTGGCCCTGCAGGTGGAAAACGTCCTGGGCGAACCGCTGATCACTGCCATCATCGAAGGGCGGGATTTTGCCCTTGGTGGAGTGCAACTGGGCGACTACACGTTGCGGGGATCGGCCTCGGCCACTGCAGCGCGGGTCGATACATTTCAGGCGGCCCTGGGCGATACGTCAGTGGCCGTGCGTTTTGGCGCGGCCTTCACCGATACGATCAAAAGCATCGTCGTCGAAGAATTGGACATCACCCTGGAAGGCACCCACTGGTCGTTGGCCAACGAAGTGCCAATCAGCGTGGGCGATGGGCATTTCTCCATCGCGGACCTGCGGCTGTCCTCGAATCAAGGCGCCGTTTCGGCCGCTGGAGTCTTTGACCGCGGAGTGCAGGTGGCCGGTGGTGTGCAATTTGAGCATTTCGACCTGGGCCTGATGAATCCGTTCGTGGAATCCGAGCAACCCCTGGCCGGGATGCTGACGGCCGATGTCGTCGCCGGTGGTGACCCCTTCGAGCCCACAGTGACGATCAACGGCAACGTGGTGGGCGCTCCATTTGCCATGGCCCGGGTGGATTCGCTGGAGTTCGAGGCTTCCTACCAGGCGGGGACCGTCGACTTCCAGACCTTGCGCTTGTTGAGCGAGTTTGGTCGCCTGCGCGGCAGCGGTTCAGTCAGCAATCCGGGTGCGGCGGTCGAACAGTTCTGGACCGGCGCTGACCTGGATATGGAGCTGCGATTCATCGAGGCGGACTGGGCCTTCCTGGATCAGTTTGCCATGCCGGCCCTGGAACGATTGAGCGGACGCTTCGACGGTCAGGTGCGCATCGCCGGTTCCACCGATGATCCGGTGTTGCGGGGCGAAGTGCACAGCGCTCCGTTCCATGTGCACTGGCTGCACCTGGATGAGTTGGCGGCCAATGTGTGGGCCGACAGTCGCGGCCTGGTCCTGGGCAATCTGCGCGGACACAAAGACGACCTGCAGATGAGTGGCCGCATCGAGATTCCCCTGGAATTGGACTTTCTCAGCGAGCCGGTGGCGCCGCTCGACGGCCCGTTCTACATGCAATTGGAAGTGCCGCCGGGCAGCAACATGGCGGCTCTGTCCCGGGCCACCAACGCCTTTGTCACCGGCACCAGCAGCGGCACCGGCGAAGCTTCCGTGGTTATCGCCGGGCCCCTGGATCACCCGTTTTACCAGGGACACGTGAATCTGGAAAACGTGGGCTTTGTGCTGCGCGATCTGGAAGAGGTCTACCGCGAGGCGTCCTGCAACGGGCGCTTCAGCGGCGATACGCTGACCTTGAGCAATATCAAGGCTCGCGAAGGCCTGCGCGGCAGCCTTGAGGGGCAGGGTACGCTCACCTTCAAGGGCCTGATGATCGAAACCTTCGATCTGCGCCTGAACCTGGATCGTTTTCTATTGGCATCGATCCCCGATTTGCGGGTGATCGCCAGCAGTGACAATGCCCGCATGACCGGTGTGGTCGTCGGGCCAGACAGTGTTTTGGTGCCCAAATTCCACGGCGATTTTGACGTTCTCAAGGCCCGCTTTAAGGGCGACTTCAAGGAGAAGGGAGGGGCGGCGGACCCTCTGGCGGGCACCGTCGCGCCCGACTGGCTGGCCGAACTCAGTCTGCACGCCCAGCCCCGCGTGGCCCAAATCATCAACCGCGAGATGGAACTGGCCCTCGGTGGTGACCTGAACCTGGTGCGCACCGAAAGCGGTCTGAACATGCGTGGCAGCCTGGACGTGAACAAGGGCGACTTGATCGTCTTCAACAACAAGTTTGAGGTGAAGCGCGGTCGGCTGGATTTCAGTCAGGAGGTCGGCTTTGACCCGCGCATCGATCTGGATGCCGAGACCGAGTACCGCCTGCGATTCGCGGGCTCCAGCAACTCGGTGATCGAGCACATTGGTGTGCACGTGAGCGGTTTGATGTCCTCGCCTGAGGTGCAGTTCTCCAGCGAGCGCGGTTACAGCACCGAAGCGATCCAGCGCATGCTGTTGGGTCTTGAGCCCCAGTCCACGCCCGAGGGCGACTCGCGGCGTTTGGCCAACTCGTCGATCTCGGCCGGTTTTAACCTGTTGGAGCGGGAGATCGCCCGCGAAGTCGATATTGTCGATACCATCGAGATTGACCAGATCCAGCGCCAACGAGACACTGGGGATCCGGGCCTCGATCCGCTGATCGGAGTCGGCAAGTACATCGGGTCGGATCTGTATCTGAAGTATGCCCAGGGGATCCGGGGCATGGATGATCTCGATATCATCGTCGAGTATCAGATCAATCGGCACCTGTTGCTGCAGTCGGAGATCCGGCGGCGGTTGGATGAAAATCAGGGGGAGTCGACGTACAACCTGGATCTCAAATATCGGTTTGAGTATTAGAGGGGGAGCCCATTTTTGTTACGGAAACTTGTTTTACTCAATGTCGGAAATGCACCGGCAGGATCGGCGGCAGATGAAGGTCAAAACCATTGCCGACGCGGCTTCTTTCGTCAGGAAGATCCAGATATGCACCGTGTTCCCGTCGGAAAAGACCCAGCACACCTCGCTGTATGAGCACGTGGACCTGCCGGAGAAGCAGCCCGGGGAATC
>CAZLUL010000121.1:0-12305 GCA_964562635.1 uncultured Fibrobacteraceae bacterium
CAGCTCATCGGCCTTCTCGCTGGTCATGGACTCATAGTTCTCGGCGTAGGACTTGATCAATGCGATGCGCTGATCGCCAATCTTGGTCAGTTCATGCTGGAAGTCCCGGTAGATGGGCCAGAAAATTTCGCCCTGCTCCGAGGTCAGGCCCATGCCGAGGGTCATCAGCGCGGTCTTGTCGGTCCGCATGTCCTGACGCATGAGCTCGAGGTACTGGTCGTCCTGGGCCTGGACCGGTGCCACGGCAGCGAACAGGCCGGCCAGCAGGACAAAACCAAACACCAGTGTGGTCAATTTTTTGCTATTCATTGAATTTCTCCCTTAAAAAATCTGGGTACTCGAATCGAGTGACTGAACAATCAAACCTGAGAAGCCGCTGATGTCAACCGCCCGCTGGCCGCAACGGTGGGACAGTGGCAGCTAACGGAGCTCCAGGCAGGCGATTACATAGGCGTGGTCGCTCGCTTTTTCACCCGTTTGGCCCGGCGGCGTCCTGCGCATTGGCGCGGCCGAGGGCAATGAAACGCCTGTCGGCGCTGTCGCGACTGATGCTCGACAGTGAAGAAGGTCAGCACTACTGGCACGCCATGGAACTGATGGGCCGGTATGCTTCGGCCAACCACGAGCTGATTCACAACCGGATCGTGGGCGATCTGGGTGCCGAAGTGATGCTGAAGGTGGAGAACCACCACAACTTTGCCTGGCGCGAAGAGCACGACGGGCAGGAAACGGTGGTGCACCGCAAGGGCGCCACGCCCGCCGATGCCGGCGCGATCGGGATCATCCCCGGCAGCATGGCCACGCCCGATTATATGGTGCGAGGACTGGGCAATGCGGAATCGCTGAACTCGGCTTCGCACGGTGCGCATGAGCCGGGGGTAGGCCGTTCGGTTGGTGGATTTTGTGAGACGAAGGGCGGCCCTGAGAGGCCGCCCTTTTTTGTCCCCCCGGGGGGAACTATTATGTTAAGCCATGACAATCCCGAACTGTTCGAAAAAACATTCGAGAATTTATCTGAAGAAAACCGCGTCTCGGGCGTCTACATTTTTGAGGCCCATGCGAGATGCGACCACTGCCAACCCTACGGCGGAGAAAATGACTCGGCAGTCCAACCCAGATCAAATCTTTGTCGATCTGGTGGACACCTACCTCGACCGGGTTTATCGCTACCTGCGCAACCTCACCCGCGACGCGGATCTGGCCCGTGATTTTGCTCACGAATCCTTTCTGCGGCTGCAAAAACAGATCGCAAACGGTCAGGAAATCTCTGAAGCCTACGTTTTCACAACCGCCCGCAATGCAGCGCTTTCCCACTGGCGAAGCGACAAGCGGGAGGAGGACAAACGTGCGGCCTGGGGTCGGGAAATGGGTTCTGACGATCGCGCTGAAGGCCAGTCCGAACTCCAAACCGATGACTCCGGAGCGGCTTCCCTGGCGGTGGAACACCAGGAACTCGGCACGGCCCTCGAAACCGCTCTGGGCTGCCTGTCCGAAGACCAGCGAACCGTGTTTCTGCTCTCGGAAGTCGAGGGCCTGAAATACGACGACATCGCTACGGTCCTGGGCATCAGCGCCGGCACCGTTGCTTCGCGAAAATTTCATGCTGTCCGCGCCCTGCGCGGCGAACTGGAGAGGTTGGGCCATGCGTTGCCCTGAAGTCCGCCAGACATTGCCCCGCTTTATCGATGGTCGGGTCGACTCTGAAACCCGCCAGCGGTTGGGCCTGCATCTGGCCGAGTGTGAGGACTGTTCTCGCCTGATCAATGACGACAGGTTTTGGAACGATGCTGTCGTGGCGCTGCTGGATCATGAGGCTCCGGCCGATCTGAAGGCGCAAATCCTGAACGATGCCGGCCTGGAAGGGTCCGAGTCCCGGCTGAACGACAGCCCGGTGGATCTGAATCAGATGAATTGGCGCACCAAACTGGGCTTCCTGCGCTGGGCCGTAACCCGCGACAACTCACCCCGAGCGTGGTTCGAAACAGCCGCCCTCGTCGCCGGCGCCATGCTGGTGGTATATTTCGCACCGCGTCTGTTTTCTGCCGGCAATGAAGAACCGTTTCGCGACCAGGGCCAGGTGACCATCGTGACTGACGGCCAGGTTTTGACGCCCGACTCCCCACTTGTTTCGAGCAGTCTCACCCTGGACGGGCGATTTTTTTAGGAGGTTGACCATGAAGGCATCGAAAATCAGGATCTTGATGTTTGGCCTGCTGTTGTCCGCGGCAATGGCCGGGGCCGCCGAGGCAGCAAAGCCGGTGCAGGTGGTGCTCAAGGGACAGATTGAACCCATCACCGGGTACCTGCGCGAGGCCACCGCATCCCGCTTTCTCCTGCAAAGCGAAGGCAAATTGTATCAGTTTGGCGCCGCCGAATTGGTGAGCGTCGATGGCAACAGACATCCGACCGCCGAAGATCTGGGCCGCGGCCGCCTGGTCAAGGTCTCGCTGTACGAAAAAGTCCTGCCCAACGGAACCGTGGAGGTCTGGAGCAATCTGGATGTGGAAAACACCGGCACCGGGCTGATCGAATCGGTTGGCTGGGGAGCAGCGGCGTGGGAAATGGAGAACGGCTATTCCCATGGCGTATACGACCAGTTCGGAACCAGCCTGCCGGTGGACATCGTGCCACAGGACAATGGCAAATTTCGGATCTCCGTTGAACTTCCCGTACCCGTAGCGCCCATGGAAACGGTCCGCTTGAATCTCAAGACGATCCGCAAAAACGTGGCCAAATCGAACGGCACCAACCTCTGGACCTACACCTACAACGTGGACTTCCCGGAAGATCGATTCTTTGTGCGGAAGGTTGAATTTCCGGCCGGATCCGAGGTCACTGTTCCTACCGGTTGGTGGCGCAACGAAGTGGACGGACGGATCTTTCTGCACTCGTATTTCTACTATCCGGCTCGCACGGTGGTGCCGCAGGTGATTGAATATCGACTGCCTTGACCGGATTTGACCGCCCGGCAGCCACAGCGGCGGCGTCGTGACAGCTAACGGAGCTCCAGGCGGGCGATTACATAGGCGTGGTCGCTCGCTTTTTCACCCGTTTGGCCCGGCTGGGACCCCAACAGAGCGTTGGCGTGCAGGATTTCATATTCGGCTCGGCGCCCCTCCAACTGGCGATTAGCCACCACGCCATGCATCAAGGCCTGGGAAATGCCGCGGTGGTTGTAGTCGAACCGCATCGGCGCCGGCACCGTGTCCACCAGGTTGGTGCTGTGGTCACCGGTCAAGGCGCGCAACGTGGGACTGAATTCGAAATCGTTGAAGTCGCCGGTGACATAGTAGTCGACCTCTTCCTGGCGCAACCGGGCCAGATGTTCGGCGATCACTTCGGCCTGCTGCAACCGCACCCCCGCGCGCGAATCAAAGCCGGGTGAATCCGGCGCAAACAATCCGTTCTGATGCCGCTTCGAGGCCAGATGAACATTGACCACTTCCAGTTCGCCCGAGCTGCCAACCTGACGAAAGCGGGCCGTCAAAGGCTTGCGCGAGTCCGTGAAGGCCGGCGAATGGGCCCCCAGTCGTTGCATCGAATCGGCGACATACTGCACGCGCTGGGGGTCGTAGAGATACGCATTGCGAATATTGCCACCGGGTTGGCCGCCATCGGCCTCGGATTCCGGGGGAATATCCAGCCACTCGTAATGCGGCCCTCCCGCCCGTTGCACCGCGGCAATCAGGTGAGCATAGGTCTGCCCCGCCTCGACCGTTGCGGTCAACTCCGCGCCGTCGTCATCCTGAATTTCCTGCAGGGCCACGATGGCCGGTCCGGCGGCGTCCAGGGCAATGGCGCGGCCCAAGGCGATGAAACGCCTGTCGCCCACGTCATCGTCCACATCCCGGCGTGGGTCATTCACTTTGCGCGGGTCTTCCCGGTGCGGATCGAGATTGAACCCATTCAAGGTCAGCACCGTGACGGCGGCCTTGTCGCCGCGCAATGTCGTCGGGCGGGCCGTCACAGGAATCGAACGCACGCGCACCGGCCCCGCGGCGGCGATCTGGAAAGAGGCGACTCGAAAATTCAAGGGGCCAGTCACCGGTTCGAGCAACTCGGCCCCGACGTTCACCCTGGGTGCGGCAGCATAATTGAGTACCCGAAAACCGGGCAACCAGCACTCGGGCTGTTGCGGATCAATCAAAACACCACCGTGTGCGGTGCGCACCAGGGCGGCCTCTGCGGGCAGGACCACATAGTCGCCAAACGGATTGCTCGGCGCGGCGAATACCGCGCCCGCAGCGATCCCCACCAGCATGCCCTCCAGATTGTTCAAAAAAGTCGCCAGTTGCTTCGGCTCGACCAACACGTTTTTGGCCGTGAGCCACACCGGTTTGATCACCGGGCCGTAGAATTCCAGTTCCCGGACCTGCTGAGCCAAAAGCTGCGTGGTGGGGCGGCCTTCTTCGTCCGCCTGATAGTCCACGACCTTACCGTCGACTTCCACCAAACTGCCGGCCGGTGGTTTCTTGCCCCGCTCAAGCACAAATATCCCGTGCGAAACCGCTTCATTCACATCGCCGGCGGGGTCCTGCACAAAGAACCCCTTGCGTGTCGAGCCTATCACGACCCCGGTGGTGGTGACATCCCGGCCGGACAGGGGCGAAAAAAGGCCCGGGCCCTGAATCAAATGGATTGGTGTGGTTTTCAAGGGCCGTTCTTTGCATTAGGGGATGGTCGGACCAAAGGAATTTTCCCGAAGTGGAACCCACAAGGTAACGAACCTTGGCCACAGCATGTAAAAAAAAATCGGGGCCGGCTTCTTCAGAAACCCGCCCCGATGCTCTTCAGGCACTTGCTAGAACGCTGTCACCAAGCCAATCACGCCCCGATTGGTATCGGTATCCAGGTTGCGGGTGTACTCCAGGGTACCGCGAATGTTGCGCGCCATCAGGTGGGTCGCGCCCACCGTCAGGGTTTCGTAGTCCTCGGTATCCCAATCGGAATCGATCTGATTGTAGAGCAAGGTGAAGTAGTTGCGGGACCGATCCTTATATGGCGAGAGAACCAACTCGGCCACCAGGCCCGAAGTTTCCACGTCCACTCCCACGCCTGTGAACAGCGGGTCGGTGTCCTTGCGGAACAGGTACTGGAACGTCAGGTCCAGGGTGCCATTGCCCAAGGTGAAATCCGGGCCGTGGAAGACCACTTCATTGGCAAAACCGGTGGTGCCCATCTCTTTGCCGGCGTAGAAGAAGTAGCCCACCGTCAGGGGGTCAACCACACCCTGGATCACCCGGAAGCCGTAGTTCTTGTACTTGTCGTTGTCGTATTTGCGGTTGTCACCGGCGTCAGGCTTGCCGTTGCCATTGACGACCATGCCGACCAGGCCGGTGCCTGTGGATTCGAAATCGTAGGTCACCATGATGCCGCGGTCGTAGGTCAGATCGGTGCTCGAGTCGCCAATCTTCTTGCGGTAGACCTGGTAGTCGTCGTAGGTCAGGCGCAGTTCGCGCTTCATCAGGGGGTCCGAGGTCTGGAATTGGCCCACCATGATGTCGAACTGCTTGCCACCGATATTGTTGAAGTGGATGTAGGCATCTTCGACGCCAGCAACTTCACCCCGTTCGTCCATGAAGAAGTAGAAGTAGTAACCCACGTTCTTGGCCAACGTGCCGCCTGAAAGCAGCTTTAATGCCCAGGGCGCCTGCAGGTCGGACGTGATTTCCGTATCGCTGTCGAACAGGGCGTAGGCGTCGAAGCGCGCGGCCAGGGGAAAGGTCTTGTTCAGCTTCAGCAGGTCATCACCGGCGCTGATGAAGTCGCGCTCTTTTTCCTGCTCGGGAATGGTGAACCCGTTGGCGGCGAATTCTGCGCCGAAGTCCTTCAGGCGGGGGAAGGGCGCGTGGCAGGTTGTGCAACTCAGTTTGTGCGTGCGGGCAAAAGCGGGAATGGCCTCGGCCGTGGTCGGCAGCAGGGTCGCGGCAACAACCACGACAAGCAATGAGATGGCCAGCAGATTATTGATTTTCATGATGTCCCAGCTCCTTATTCGTAAACTTCAAAAGTCGTGTTGGCGACGTTGATGACGTGGGCTTCGTATTCCTCAGCTGGCACACCGAGAAACTCGGCCACCGGTGTGATCAGCAGCTGATACTTCAGGACCGCCTCGAGTTTGACCGGGCCGGCCGCGATGTCGTCGGGCATATCCCAGGTAAAACGCTCCACCTTGGTTTCGCGGGGACCGATCCGGTAGTCCACGCCCAGGCTCTTGGTATTCCACTGTTGCATGGTCATGCGGCCCTGAGGGTCGAAATAGGCCATGCGGAAAATGCGGTCGCCGACCGGCACGCCGTCGCGCTGGACGCCGGCAAAATCAGGCAGATTTTTGCCGATACCCATGTCTTGATAAGCCAGCACGTCAGCAGCGATGGTGTACTCTTCGCCAGCGAAACCCTTGGGGTCGACAGGCAAGTCCCAGACCTTGCCTTCGCTGTCGGTGGCCGTCACATGCAGCCACATGATCCGGTCTTCAACCGAGCCACTGGGCACCTTGTGGCCACATTTGCCATTGAACAGCTGCACGTTGATCACGGCAGTGCCGTCGTAATCGATTTCCCGCTCCAGCGGATTCATACGCATCTCGATGGCGCCGTTCAGCTTACCGAAGTCGTGGGCGCCGTGAAACAGGTGCTGGGCGATCATGCCCTCTTCACCCATTTTGGCCGAACGGCCGGGCGCCTTGGGCATGTGGCAATCCTGGCACTGGACACCCTGCTCGTAGTAGGGCCCTTCTTTCCATTCCAGATGAGTCGACTTGACCCAGATGCCGTAGGGGCTCATCTCGTTGTGGCAGGTGCCGCAGAAATCGCCGGATTTCAGGAAATCGTTTTCGACGGTGTCGTGATGTGGTGAAACCGCACCGGGCTTGGGCCCCTGCTTGATCCGTCCCGGCGAAGTGATCCAGTTGAAGTTGTGGGGCACTTCGCCTTCGAAACCGATGACGGTGTGGCAGTGGTCGCAATGCACCGACTCGTTGGCGCGGCTGTTTTCTTCGGGCCGCGGCGGCGGCGTATCGCCGGCCAGGTACGAGGTCGGCGCGTGGCAACCGTTGCAGGTGTGCTTCACGTCGGCCACCATTTCATCTTTTTCGGCATGGGGCACCGCGAGTTCGAAATATTCGATCTCGTCCCAGTCGTGCGTGAAGGCCTGGCTCATCATGGCCTGGCTCCACTGCTCGTAGATGTTGTCGTGGCAGCTTTTGCACACCTGGGGTTTTTCGTACTCGTCGTAGGAGCGGGTGCCGTGGGCGGCATCACCCACCGGACCAGCCCAAAGCAACTGCGGGACAAGGAGCATCGCACCCGCCATCAAGATTCTTCTGATCATGCCAGACCTCAATTTGAAAAACAGTCTCCTCACCGGATTGTTCTCTGCGAAAGATAAGATCGGGGTCGTTTACACTCAACATATAAGTAAAGTTAACTTCTTTGATAACATACCATTGCGGTGTGCTTTGTCCGATTTAACCTTAATCGACTGACCGAAAAAATAGATCTTGAATAAACTGGACAAGAAGGTCAAGTTTTGGCAAACCGAGCCCAATGTCGGTCCAGATCCTGGAAGCTCCCCGACCCTTCATTTTCCGAAGGGCGCCGAAGCTTTCGTCATCCGATGGAGTCTCCGATGAAATATGCAATGTCCTGTCTTTTGGTTGGCGCCGCCCTGACTCTGATGCTGCCAGCGATGGCTCTGAGCGAAGAAAACTGTGTGGAATGTCACCGCAACGAAACTCCAGGCATGGTGAACGACTGGGCCATCAGCGCCCACGCCGCCAACGACGTCACCTGTTCGGACTGCCACGGCTCGGACCACTCCACGGCTGAGGATTATCTGAAAGCCGATCTGCCGGACGAACAAGTCTGCGCCGAATGCCACGAAGAACAATTCGAATCTTTCGCCAAAGGCAAACACAACCACGGCTGGACCGTGTTGAATGCCATCCCGGCCACGCACTATGCGCCGGATGAGTTGATCGAGGGTGGGCGCGGCTGCGGCGGGTGCCACAACATGGGCATCAAGAGCGAAGCCCAGAAGAAAGAGCAGCTGGACAAGGGTTACCGTTACCAGACCAATTCCTGTGACGAGTGCCACACCCGCCACACCTTCGCCAAGAAGGAAGCCAACAACCCCCACGCCTGCCAGCAGTGCCACATGGGCTACGATCATCCGCAGTGGGAAATGTGGTCCAGCAGCAAGCACGGCGCGCGCTACTTTGCAAAAAAGGCTGGCGACCTGCCTGAGAGTGCCTCGGCGCCCACCTGCCAGACCTGCCACCTGCCCGACGGTACCCATGAGAACCACACAGCCTGGGGCTTCCTGGGCGTGCGCCTGCCTCTGCCCGAAGATCCGCAGGCTGCCGCCGACCGGGTGACGATCCTCAAGGCGCTGGGCGTTCTGAATCCGGAAACCGGCGAGCCGACCGCGATTCTGGACGCGGTCAAGGCCGTGGACATGGCCCGCCTGGACGAGGCTTCCTGGCAAAAGGAACGGGACAAGATGCTCGACACCTGCTCCCAGTGTCACTCCACCGCCTACGCCAAGGAGCAGCTCGACGCCGGTGACGCCATCCTGACCAAGGCCGATCGCCTGATGGCCACGGCCATCGAGATCGTGGCCGATCTATACAAGGATGGGATCATCCAGAAGCCCGAAGAATATCCTTTCAACTACCCGTTCATCCTGGCCCTGATGCATACCAATGGGTCGCAGTGGGACGAAAACCTGGAGAGCCTGTCGTACGTCGACCAGGTGCTTTTGCAGATGTTTTTCAAGCACCGGATGAGAGCCTACCAGGCCTTCTTCCACGTCAACCCGGACTACGCCTACTGGTATGGCTGGAACATGATGACCCAGGATCTGGGCGAAATTGTTGAGCTGAACAAGTCCATGCGTGCCCAGCACGCAGCGAAATAGCAGACAGGTCCAGTTGAGTTCCAGGCGAGCGATCATGGAGGCGTGGTCGCTCGCTTTTTCACCGGTGTGCCGCTGGTGGTGGGGCTAGTCAGTTTTCAGCGCGTACTCAACGGCCTTGGCGGCATGAATGGCGGTTGTATCGCACAGCATAACCTTGGTATCGGCCTGGGTCACCAGCATGCCGATCTCCGTGCAACCGAGGATCACCGCTTCGGCTCCCTGGGCGGCCAAATCGTCAATGATCCGCACGTACTGCTGACGCGCTGGCTCTTCAAAGCTGCCGAGGCACAGCTCCTGGTAGATCACGTCGTGGACGATTTTGCGGTCGGCGGCATTGGGCGTCACCACTTGCAGGCCAAACTTCTCGGTCAGGCGCCCTTTATAGAAATCCTCTTCCATGGTGAACGCCGTGCCCAACAAGCCCACGGTGCCCACACCTGCGGCCAACAGGACTTCCGCCGTGGCATCGGCGATGTGCAGCACGGGAATGCCGATGGCCGCCTCGATCTGCGGCGCCACGATGTGCATGGTATTGGTGCAGATCACCAGAAAGTCGGCCCCGGCCGCTTCGATACTTTGCGCCGCCTTGGCCAAAATGATTGCCGTGCCGGCCCAGTCCCCGACATGCTGCAATTGCTTAATCGGCTCAAAGTCCACGCTGTGCATGACGATCTGGCCGGAGTGCAGTCCACCGAGAGCGCTCTTCACGCCTTCATTGATTTCCCGATAGTACCCCACCGTGCTTTCCCAACTCATGCCGCCCATCAGGCCTATGGTTTTCATGACGATCCTCTGGCTCAAGTTTGAGAAATGCTATTGGCCTTTGGCGTCTTCGCTGAAGGCGTCAGCCATGATCAACTGGGCGGCGATCTTCGCGTCGGCGGCCACCCCGGCCGGTCCCTGGATATGGGCCGATACGATCGCGCCTTCTTTCAAAAGCAAAAGGCCACTGGCCAACTGCGCCGGGTCCCTGGCTCCGGCCTTTTCGGCCAGTTCCACGAGATAGTGGCGGATCAGACGCTTGTGTTCGGCGGCATTGGCGTGGATGGGATGCTGCGCGTCAGGGTACTCGCCGGACGCCTTGATGAACATGCAACTGCTGAAGTCCTCCTGCTCGAACCACTCACCGAGGGCGTCAAACAGGGCCAGCAATTGGCCCCGCGGGGTCTCGGCCAACTCCTCCATCCGGCGCGTCAGCCAGTTGCGGAACAGCTCATCCCGCAGGCGCAACGAGGCCAGAATGAGATCTTCCTTGGTCCGGAAGTGCTTGTACATGGAAGTTTTGGAGACGCCGGTTTCGGTCACCAGCATGTCCATCCCGGTGGCATGAAACCCGTTCCGATAAAAGACTTCCAGCGCCTTTTTCAATAGAATGTCTCGTTTTGACGCGCTCATTTGACCAATTTTCCTTTTTACATTTACAGCTCGGTATTTCCTCTTACGAGAACAATATAGGATATTTACGAAACTTTACAAACAAATCCCCTTGCGCACCTGTACCGATCGGTATATGTTGATCAGGTCGACCCGGAATACAACGAGGCCTCCCGGTCTCTGGACATAGATGAACGGAGCAAGTCATGAAGATCAATTGGACCCGAACAATTCCCGCCGGCCTGGTCGCCACCCTGGCCCTGGACCTGAGCGGACTGCTGATGACCGGCAAGTGGTGGGACATCCCCAATCTGCTGGGCGCCAAACTGGGCACCGGACTGTTGGGCGGATTGGTGATGCACTACGGCATCGGGATCATCCTGGCGGCCATGTTTGTGGCTGTGGCGCCCTCGCTGAAGGGCCCGCTCTGGGCACGCGCCCTGACCTACATCACCGTGCAGACCGTGATGGGAGTCTTCCTGTTCATGTTCCCACTGTTGGACCTGGGCGTGGCCGGCCTCAAGGCCGGGGCGATGATGCCCATGATCTCCCTGGCTCGTCACCTGATTTACGCCCTGACACTGTCGGCAGCGTTGCGCGGTTCAGCTTCGGTGCTGGCCCCGCCCGCCCTCGAGACTGCTCCCGCCTATGAGGTGCAGACGTGAGCGCCTTGCTTGTCCCGCCGTTCACCCGTGAAACGGCTCTGGCCAAAGTTCAGGCCGCCGAGGATGCCTGGAACAGTTGCAACCCGATCCTGGTGGCCAGGGCCTATTCCGAGGATTCGCAGTGGCGCAACCGCGACGAGTTCTTCACCGGCCGCGAGGCCATCCGCAACTTCCTGCGGCGCAAGTGGGCCGTTGAAACCCACTACCGCCTGATGAAAGAACTGTGGGCCTTCACCGACGATCGGATTTCGGTGCGCTTCGAATACGAATGGCGCCATCCGGAAACCAAACAATGGTACCGCACCCACGGCAATGAACATTGGGAATTTGACCCGGACGGATTGATGAAACGGCGCGACATGAGCGCCAACGATGTGCCTATCAATGAAACCGAACGGCGCCTGAGCGCCTGAACATAGAAAGAAAGACCAATGAAAAACCTGAAACGAAACACCACCGCCTTTGTCGCTGCCGTAATGCTGCTCGTTGGCCTGGTCAATAGCAGCCCGGCTTCTCCCACCCAGGTCAAACACCGCACCGTTGAAATCGATGGGCAGACCATTTTCTATCGCGAGGCCGGGTCCCCCGACTCACCAACGCTGCTGTTGTTGCACGGATTCCCCACCTCGTCGCACATGTTCCGTGACCTGATCCCCGAGTTGGCTGACCAATTCCACCTCGTGGCGCCGGACTATCCCGGTTATGGCAACAGCTCCATGCCCGCGGTCGACGAATTCGACTACACCTTCGACAACTTCAGTGTCATCGTCGAAAAGCTGACCGAAGAGCTCGGCCTCGACCACTACACGCTGTACCTGATGGACTATGGCGCGCCCGTCGGCTTCCGCCTGGCCGCCAAACACCCCGAACGCGTCGACGCGCTGATCATCCAGAATGGCAACGCCTACGTCGAAGGCATCAACAACGATTTCTGGGAGCCGATCCAGGCCTACTGGGCCGACCGCGGCGCGGTGAATCAGGGCTTGGACAACCCCTGGTGGCAGAACATCAAAAAGGCCTATGGCCAGCCCGAGATGACCAACGACGATGCCTTGCGCTTCCTGGTAACCCTCGGCGCCACCCAGTGGCAGTACACCAACGGCGTGCGCGACGTTGAGACCATCAGTCCGGACAACTGGCACGTGACCCAGCGGCTGCTTGACCGACCGGGCAATACCGAGATCCAATTGCAGATGTTTTACGACTACGGCAGCAACCCGCCGCTGTACCCGGCGTGGCAGGCCTACTTCCGTGAGCACCAGCCGCGCACGCTGATTGTCTGGGGCCAGAATGACGAGATCTTCCCGGCGGCCGGGGCCCATCCGTACAAGCGGGATCTGAAGGATC